>NZ_BAAIYG010000014.1:0-104241 GCF_057543335.1 Brevibacillus sp. YAE8 | reverse complement strand
CCTACTTCAACCTAGCTGACAAGCAGGAAGGAAAACGTCTGGGGTCAAGTGATCTCCTTGACGCTAGGCGTTTTCCTTCCTAGACTCCTAGGTGGTTGAAGGAGGGAAGAAGCATATGAAAATGCGAAAATAAGGGAGAAAGACTCAAATTTTAAGGGGTTAAACCGAGTTAATCTCATCTACTTTCCAAGTTCCTCTGTCATAGAATCCTGTCCAATAATAAATTCTTGAAACATATGATGAACTTTCGGCTGGTCCAGTCCAAGTTTCTTCTGTTGTGTATGTTGTCGATATCTCTGTAGTCAAAGTGCTTTCTACTTCTTCGCCGACGGATGCTGGGCCATTCCCAACAGAAACACTAGCTTTAACTCTTGCTGAGGAATTTACTTTCTTTGCTTGGGTCGTAGTAAGTTTAATTGTCTTCCCTTTAGGAACAGAAATAATTTGCACTGCTGCTGTAGGGTTATTGGAACTTTCTACCCGCTTAACTACATCAGATAGGTACATTGGTTTTATTTTGTCATCAGTGTTTTTACCAACTTTATGAATAGTTATACTTTTAGCATCTCCAGCTTGCTCTACTATTTGTTCGATTTGCTCTTTTGTGACCATGCCTTGGGCTTCTTCGGCGATGTTTACAACGACCTCTTGATCTTCGGCGCCAAGGAGTTTCAGTGACTCACTATAATCTTCTTTTGCAAACGAAAGGGATGGCAACATAGCCAGTAGACTTAATGTGCATAAAATAGCAATTGATTTTTTCTTAAACACAGTTCAATCACTCTTATTTTTTGGTATATAACAATATTGTAATTTATTGGTAAGTTTGTAAATATTTTATTATACTTTGTTTTATGTTCTGTTTAATATGAATTATTTGTATAATCCATCAACCATATCACTAGCTAGTCGTCACATCGTCCATACAGTCATTCAGGAAGGCGTCTCGATCATCAAACTTGAGCGACTAGAGAATATTCGCAAGACGGCAAGAACAAGCCGTAAAAACGCCAAGAATCTGCATAGTTGGACGTTCTATCAGCTTCAACAATTCATCTCCTACAAAGCAAATCTTGTTGGGATACAAGTTGTGGAAGTGAATCCAGCCTATACTTCTCAATTCTGTCCTGTCTGCGGGGAGAAGAATAAAGCGAAAGACAGAAGATACGAATGTTCATGCGGATTCAAAACGCATCGTGATCGGGTTGGAGCGATCAATATCATACGTCAACCTGTGACAGATGGTAACAATCTGTCAGCCTAAGATGCTAGAGGCACTGTCTTAGGACGGGCTGATGAGACAGCCCTGAACTTGGGGGAACTACGGATAGCAGAAATGTACTTCCGACTACCACCCAAGAATCCCACTGATACCGAAAGGCTTCAGCTTGCGGCTTTAGCCGTGGGAGTCTCAATCATGTTATACTGATAGAGAATGATTTTTAAGGGAGGGAAGAGTGTTGTCAACGATTGTCCAGCAATCTTGGAAGCGCTGCCAGGAATCGAACCTCAAAGCTTGGGAGAAAGCCAATGACCAGATCATTTCCAGCAAACGAATCAAAGAAATCATTCAGGAAAATCACCCTCTGATTCAAGAAAGCCTCCCGCTCTTCAACAAGCTTGCTCCTTTTTTGCTGTCGACAGAGCATATCGCTTTGCTGTCGGATCGGGATGGCAATATCATTCACACCGTCGGGGACCCTGTGTTTGCCAATCAGGCGCAAAAGGTGCAACTGCAGATCGGGGCGAACTGGACGGAGGATTACAAAGGAACCAATGCGATAGGAACGGCGCTGATCGCGCAGCAGCCGATCTCCGTGCAGGGCGACCAGCATTACTTTTTGGAGAACCGCTTTCTTTCCTGCTCGGCGGCGCCGATTTTTTCACCGACGGGCGAGCTGCTTGGCGTCATCGACATCAGCACGCGCAAGGAGTACACGCATCCGTTTGCCTTGACGATTGCCTGCATGATTGCGGAAGCCCTGCAAAATCGCTTTCTGTATGCCAACGCCGAGCGGGTCATTGCCCTGCCCGGCAGCACGGCCGTGAAAAGCAGCCAGGGAAAAGTGCCGCTCGTAGCTCTCGACAGGGACGAGCGGATCGTGGGCTTGAACGAATTGGCCAAGCAGCGGCTGGGAAAAGACGCTTTGGGAACGCGGCTGTCCCCGGAGCAGGAGCGCGCCGGACGGGATGTGCAGGATAACCGCCAGCGTTTCTGGGGGGCGCAAGCTGCAACAGACGGTGCTTCCAGGAACGCTGCGGCTGCCCCAAACCAAAAGCCGATGCCTGCACTCAAGCCGTTTCCGCGTCTCGCCGGATCGTGCCCGCTCTTTTTGCAGGCGAAAATGCTCGGGCAAAAGGCGGCGCAGGTTGATTTTCCCGTGCTGATTCTCGGCGAGAGCGGCACCGGAAAAGAGCTGTTCGCACAGATGGTTCACGAGACAGGGCCGCGAGCGCAGGAGCCTTTTATCGCCGTGAACTGCAGTGCGATTTCAGAAAATTTGATCGAAAGCGAATTGTTCGGATACGAAAGCGGGGCGTTTACCGGGGCCAATCGCGAAGGAAGAATCGGCAAGTTTGAAGCGGCGAAGAAAGGGACGATCTTTTTGGATGAGATCGGGGACATGTCTTTGCGCGGACAGGCCGCTCTGCTGCGCGTGTTGCAGGAAAAGGTCGTCACGCCTGTAGGCAGCAACCAGTCGCGGCCGATTCATGCGCGGATCATCGCCGCCACGCACCGCAATTTGCCGGAGGAAATCAGGACGGGGCGTTTTCGGGCGGATTTGTACTACCGGCTCAAAAGCGTCTCCATCCACCTGCCGCCGCTGCGCAAGCGAAGCGACATCGTCCAACTGGCCGAACATTTGATGCAGCAAATCGCCATGGGACAGCCATACGTCTTGCTCCCGGAGGCAAAAGCAAAGCTCGCCGCCTACTCCTGGCCGGGCAACGTTCGCGAGTTGCAGGGCGTGCTGGTGCAGGCTGCCTTTTTGTCCGACGGCGGGGAGATTGGCGAGGAGCACATCCAGCTTGAAGGCTTGACCGAAGAGGCGGAGCCTGTGCATGCGGTCCCATCCTTGCGGGAAACCGAGCTTGTGGCGATCAAGCGGGCGCTTGATTCGAGCGGAGGCAATGTGAGCCGGGCCGCCAAGCTGCTGCAAATCGGGCGAAACACCTTGTACCGCAAAATGGCGGAATACCATCTGACAGCGCCCGTCAACCAGGAGGAACCATGATCGCCCTGTACAGGCTGGATAAGGAGCTGGAGCGGAAAATGACCGCGCTGCTGGAAAACAGCGGGCAAAACATCGGATATTTTTACTCGATCAAATCCATTCTCGACCAGATGATGAACCCGTTTGTCGCCATCACTACAGAAAAATACAGCGAGGAGCTGGAGGCGCTCTCGTTGCCCGTCGTCAGCCTGTCGATAGACATGAATGACGTGCGCCGGGCTATCGCAACGCTTCCGGATGAAGGGCGGGGCCACAAGGTCGTCGTGGTGTGCGCCACGCAAAAAGAAAAAAGCTGGTTGCAGCAGGAGTACGCTCTGGAAGAGGGGCAACCGCAGCCAGACTGCACGTTTCTCTGCGCAAAAGAGCTGGCGTATCCGCAGGAGCAGGCCGTCTATCTCGTGCCGATCTGGAACCGCCATGCTTTTGCGCTGCACCCGGCCTCGCAGCAGTGGCATCCCGTCGAGCCTTCGCTCGCCACCTTGCGCAAAGCGGTGCAGCAGGCAGCCTCGCTGGTCACTTACACAAAGGAGCGGCTGCGCGAAAAGCATCAGATGGAAGCCGTCGTAAACTCGGCCCATGACGCGGTGATCGCCGTCGATCGGCACAGCCAGATTACGCTGGTCAACGAGCATGCCAAAATGCTGCTGGGGCTGTCCGGAGATGTGCTGGGCAAACCGATCACGGACTACATCCCGCACTCTGACATGCTGCGCGTGCTGAAGACGGGCAGGGAGGAGCTGGGCGAAATCGCGACGGTGCGCGACCGTTCCATCGTCATCAATCGCATTCCGGTGATCGTCAAGGATCAGGTTGTGGGGGCGGTGTCCAACTTCAAGGAAATCATCGACATTCAGAAGATGGAGATGACGCTGCGCAAAAAGCTGCACGACAACGGACTGTCAGCCAGATACCGCCTGGACAGCATCGTCGGCTCCTCGCCTGCCATCCTCGAAACGAAGGAGCAGGCGGCGCTGTTTGCGAAAACGAACGCGACCGTGCTGATTACAGGGGAATCGGGAACGGGCAAGGAGCTGTTTGCCCAAGGCATCCACCTGGAAAGCGGACGCGCTGTCGGGCCGTTTTTGGCGGTGAACTGTGCGGCGCTCCCGGAGGGGCTTCTGGAGAGCGAGCTGTTCGGCTACGAGGATGGCGCTTTTACAGGGGCGAAAAAGGGCGGCAAGCCGGGCTTGTTCGAGCTGGCGCACGGAGGCACGCTGTTTTTGGACGAGATCGGGGAGATGCCGCTGCGCATTCAGGTGCTCTTGCTGCGCGTCCTGCAGGAGAGGCGCGTGCGTCGCGTCGGCGGCGAAAAAGTGATTCCCGTCGATGTGCGGATTGTCGCGGCGACGAATCGCGAGCTGGCCAAGGAGATCGAGAAGGAGCAGTTTCGCGCCGATCTCTACTACCGCATCAACATGCTCAGGCTCGATGTCCCTCCGTTGCGGGAGCGCCTGAGCGACATTCCGCTGCTGGTCGAGAGCATGATTCGCGAGATGAACGAGCAGCACGAGAAAAAGATCAAGGAAGTCGATGAAGACATCTACCCGCTGTTTCAGAGTTACTCGTGGCCCGGCAATGTGCGGGAGCTGAGAAATGTCGTCGAGCGGATGGTGCTGCTGGCAAAAGGGGGAAGAATCGGCAAGGAGGACGCAGGCTTTTTGTTCGCGAGGCAAAAGGGAGGGCACGACGGCAGGCTGCCCGTGCCGCCGGAAGCAAGCGAAGCAGAGCGGAACCCCGAAGCGCAGCAAATTGCCAGCGCGCTGCAGCAGACGAGATACAACAAGACTCTTGCGGCAAAGGCATTGGGCATGGATCGAACTACACTGTGGCGGAAAATGAAACAGTATCGTCTGGAGTGAGCAAAGTGTTGCAACGTTGTGTTGCAACACTTTGTTGTTTTATGAGGGAGGAAGCATCGAGACGGCGTGGACAGTCGAGACAAAATGTAAGCGTTTTACCGCGTTAACGCGATTGCGCCTGCTTGGCATCAAACGTGCATTTACTATCTGGTGCATATAGTCAAAAAATTTAGATCATTTAGGGGGGAGTCGATTGCTTCACTATTCGATTGCAGTCATTCCGGGAGACGGTATTGGTCCAGAGGTGATGGACGAAGGCTTGAAGGTTTTGGCGGCGCTGGAAGAAGCGCACGGCGGGATTCGCTTTACCCGTGACGTCATGGACTGGAACTGCCAGTACTACCTCACCCATGGCAGGATGATGCCGGAAAATGGACTACATACATTGAAGGACTACGATCTGATCTTGCTGGGAGCTGTCGGGGCGCCGGAAGTACCGGATCACGTGTCGGTGTGGGAGCTGATTTTGCCGATTCGCCGTGCCTTCCAGCAGTATGTGAACCTGCGGCCTGTCAAGCTGCTCAAAGGGTTGGAGAGCCCGCTGCGCTACAAAGGGCACGCCGATCTCGACTTCGTCGTCGTCCGGGAAAATACAGAGGGCGAGTATTCCAACATGGGCGGGCGGATGCACCAGGGGACGCCGTACGAGATGGCGGTGCAAAACAACGTATTTACTCGCTACGGCACCGAGCGCATTCTCAAATACGCGTACGCGCTGGCGGAAAAGCGGCCGAAAAAGAGCGTAACGGCGGCGACCAAGTCCAACGGCATCAACCATTCCATGCCTTTCTGGGATGAGATCGTCAAGGAAATCAGCCGGGAGCACCCAGACATTCAGACCAACCTGTATCATATCGACGCATTGGCCGCTTACTTTATCACGCGCCCGGAGACGTTTGACGTCGTGGTCGCCAGCAATCTGTTCGGAGACATTTTGACAGACCTTGGGGCAGCGATTGTCGGCGGCTTGGGGCTGGCACCGTCTGCGAACATCAATCCCGAGCGCAAATACCCGTCCATGTTTGAGCCGATTCATGGCTCTGCGCCCGATATCGCCGGAAAAGGCATCGCCAACCCGATCGCACAGGTGTGGAGCCTCAGCATGATGATGGACCACCTCGACTTGCCGGATGCAAGCGCCGTCATTATGAACGCGATCGAACAAGTGCTGCAGGAGGGCAAGGTGCTGACGCCTGACCTCGGGGGCAAGGCGACGACAAAGGAAGTGGGAGACGAGCTTGTCCGGCACATCTACCTGGCAACCAGATAAAAACAAGGGAGGAAAAGGAGCATGGAACCAAAAACGTATGACCTGTACATCGGCGGAGAATGGATCAAAACAGAGAGCTACATTCCCGTTTTTCACAAATACAGCGGCGAGTGCATCGCGCATATCGCCCGCGCCGAACAGCAGCACGTCACGACGGCGGTAGAAGCGGCCTGGCAGACGTTCAAGCAGGATAAGCTGACGCCGTTTCAGCGCTATCAAATTTTGCTGAAGGCTTCCGCGCTGATGGAGGAGCGCCGCGAGGAAATGGAGCTGTCGCTGATTCGCGAAGTGGGGAAAACGCGCAAGGACGCGCAGAACGAGCTGGACCGCACGATCAACACGCTGCGCCTGTCGGCGGAGGAAGCGAAAAAAATTCACGGCGAAATGATTCCGCTGCAATCGACGGAAGGCTCGGAAAATCGCCTGGGCTTTACGATCCGCGTACCTAAAGGCGTCATCGGAGCGATTACTCCGTTCAACTACCCGCTTTTGCTCAGCACGCACAAGATCGCTCCGGCGCTCGCCGCAGGAAATACGTTGGTAGTCAAGCCGGCGACGGTCACGCCGATCGCGACCTTCCTTTTGCTGGACGTATTGGAGGAAGCGGGCCTGCCCAAAGGGTATGTGAACATCGTGACAGGCGCAGGCAGCGAGGTGGGAGAATGGCTGCTGGATGAGGAACGCATCGCCATGTACACCTTCACCGGGTCGGGCGAGGTGGGCCGTCATATCAAGGAGCGCAGCGGCATGCGTCCGGTGGCGCTGGAGCTTGGCAACAACTCGCCGAATATCGTACACCACGATGCAGACCTGGAGCTGGCGGCCCGTCAGACAGCCGCGCGCAGCTTTCATAACGCAGGCCAGGCGTGCATCGCCGTGCAGCGCATTTACGTACACGAGGACGTGGTGGAAAAGTTCAGCGAGCTGTACATCGCGCACGTCAAGCAGTTGAAAGTAGGCAATCCGGAAGACCCGGAAACAGACGTAGGGCCGATGATTAGCGAAAAAGAAGCCAAACGCACGGAGGAATGGGTGCAGGAAGCGATCAGCCAGGGGGCGCAGTCGCTTTTGCCAGTCAAACGGGAAGGCGCTCTTTTCTATCCGGCGGTGCTCGTCAATACGAAGCCGGAGATGAAGGTCGTGTGCCGGGAAGTGTTTGCTCCTGTCGTGACGATCATTCCGTACAGCGATCTGGAGGACGCTTTTTCCCAGGCCAACGATTCGGAGTACGGCTTGCAGGCGGGAATTTTCACCCGCGATCTGAATGTCGCGATGAAAGCGGCGCGTACCTTGGAATACGGCGGTGTCGTCATCAACGACGTCTCGACCTACCGCAACGACGTCATGCCGTATGGCGGCGTGAAAAACAGCGGACTGGGCAAGGAAGGCCCGCGCTACGCCGTAGAAGAAATGACCGACGAAAGAATGGTGGTGATTAATCTATGAACGGACAACTGCTGCAAGGAAAAACCGCGCTGGTAACAGGTGCCGGGTCAGGGATGGGAAAAGCGATCGCCAAGCTGTTTGCCGCAGAAGGAGCCAATGTCATCCTCGCTGATCTAAACGAAGAAGCCGCTTTGCAGGTGGTCGCCGAATTGCCGGAAGGAAGCGGCCACGCGGTGCAAGCCGATGTAGCTGACGATGAGAGCGTAGCCGCGCTCGTCCGGGAAACGCTCGATGTCTACGGAGCGCCCGATGTGCTGGTCAATTGCGCCGGAGTGCCACAGGCGTTCACCCCTATCGAGGAGTTGACGCTCGCCCAATGGGATCGGATCATGTCCGTCAATACCAAATCGATCTATTTGACGACCAGGCATGCGGTTCCGCATATGAAAGCGAAAAACAAAGGAAGCATCATCAACATCGCCTCGATTGCCGGGATTCGCGCGCGGCCTGGCCTCAACGCCTACTGCGCCTCCAAAGGAGCGGCGATCATGCTGAGCAAGGCTTTGGCGATCGAGCTGGCCCCTCATCACATCCGGGTCAATGTCATCAATCCGG
Organism: Brevibacillus sp. YAE8; assembly: GCF_057543335.1. Lineage (NCBI taxonomy): Bacteria > Bacillati > Bacillota > Bacilli > Caryophanales > Paenibacillaceae > Brevibacillus > Brevibacillus sp. YAE8. Next base: position 95,875 of record NZ_BAAIYG010000014.1, on the reverse strand, counting down.
GCCCGGCCGAGACGCCGATGCTGGGCAAATTCATCAACGGGGACGAAGCAGAGGTAGAAGCCGGGAAAAAAGATATTTTCATCAGCAGTGTTCCGCTGGGGGAGCTGATTCAGCCGGAGGATATCGCGCAAGCCGCCCTGTACCTGGCATCTGATCTGTCGAAAATCGTGACGGGCGAGGTCATGAATGTGGACGGTGGAAGAGGAATCTAGTAGCTAGTCAAATGAGCGGAATTTTCATATTATTAAATAAATTAAAAACAAACAAACACAAATAGGGGGGTATTGCAACATGTCTCGAAAGAAGTGGAGTTTCGTGCTATCTGGCATCATGTCTGTTTCGTTATTACTGGCGGCATGCGGAGGCGGAGGCGGTCAACAGGCCGCCCAGCCTTCCGGACAAGGCGGGGGACAGCCAGCCGCGCAAACGGGAGCGCCGTCGAGCGACGGGCAAAGCTATGTCTTCAAGGCGGGGCACTCCTTGACCGAAGATCACCCGTACCATCTGGCGCTGAAAAAGATGGCCGAGGATGTAGACAAGCGTTCGAACGGAAAAGTGAAAATCGAGGTGTATCCATTGAGCCAACTCGGGGCCGAGCGGGAGCTGACAGAGGCACTGACGTTTGGAACGGCAGATATGTCGATCACGTCAACCGCGCCTGTCACGAATTTTTATGCCAAGCTGGGCGTGCTCGACCTGCCTTTCCTGTTTGAGAGCCGCGAGCAAGCGTACAAGGTGCTCGATGGAAAAGTCGGAGAAGAGATGCTGAAAAACTTGGAAAGCGCCAACCTCGTTGGCCTGGCTTGGGCTGAAAACGGTTTCCGCCACATCACGAACGGAACGAAAGACATCAAGAAGCCGGAGGACGTCTCCGGCATGAAGATTCGCACCCAGGAAAATCCGATTCACCTCGCTGCCTTCGAGACGCTGGGCGCCAAGCCGACGCCGATGGCATGGACAGAGGCGTTGACCGCTTTGCAGCAAGGAGTGGTAGACGCGCAGGAAAATCCGGCGATCGTCGCACAGACCTACAAGCTGTACGATTCGAAGCAAACGCACATGTCGCTGACCGGGCACGTGTACTCCGCGGCGATGATTTTGTTCAGCAAGCCGGTGTGGGACAAACTTCCCGCAGACGTTCAGCAACTGATTGCGGAAGAAGCGAAAAAAGCCGGGCAGTACGAGCGTGAGCTGATGATTAAGATGGAGGAAGAAGCGATTGCCAACCTCAAGGCAAAAGGGGTTGTCGTGACAGAGGACGTCGACAAGCAGGCTTTCCGCGAGGCCATGAAGCCTGTGTACGACAAGTTTTCCGACCAGTTTGGCAAAGAGCTGGTGGATGAAATCGTCAACACGAAATAAACGGTAAAAGGGAGAGGGGCCAGGCGGCTTTTCTCCCCCCTTTTCCGCGAAAGGAGAAACTGTGTGAGCAATCTCATATCCAAACTAAACAGCGCTCTGCGTCTCGTCATTATTGCCTTGCTGGCCGTGATGGTCGTCGCCGTCTTCCTGCAAGTCCTTTTCCGCTTTTTCCTTGACCAGCCGCTGGCCTGGACAGAGGAGCTGGCGCGCTATCTTTTGATCTGGATTACTTTTCTCGGCTCCGCTTATGCCATGGCGATCAAGGCCCATATCGGTACCGAATACATCCAAAAGCATTTGTCGCCATTCATGAATAAGGTCGTGTTGATCGTGGCGGCTCTGTGCAGCCTTTTCTTTTTTCTCGTGATGGTTCAGCAAGGCTATCTGCTGTCTGCCAGAAGCATGGTTCAAAAATCACCCACCCTGCTCATTCCCATGGGCTATGTCTACATGGTGATACCTATCAGCGGTGTTCTGCTCATCATGAACGTGATTCATGTGACATGGAAAGACATTACCGGGAAGGAGTGAGCCATCGTGGGCACGATATTGTTTTTGACGCTGCTTGTGCTTTTAATCATTAACGTCCCGATTGCGGTTGCGTTGGGGCTGTCGGTAGTCGTGGCCTTTATAGTCGAAGGAAATATTCCGCTTTTGGTCGTCATTCAAAAAATGTTTAACGGAACTGATTCGTTCCCGCTCATGGCGATTCCGTTTTTTCTGCTGGCGGGCAAGCTGATGGAAACGGGCGGGATCTCGGCAAGGCTGATTCGCTTTGCCAATACGATCGTCGGCAATTTGCCCGGCGGACTGGCTATCGTGGCGGTTCTCGGGTGCACCTTTTTCGCCGCGATCTCGGGTTCGTCGGCTGCGACGACGGCTGCTGTAGGGGGCATTCTGATTCCGCACATGGTTAAAAAAGGGTACGATGTGCGCTTTTCCTCGGCGCTGCACGCAGCAGGCGGAACGATTGGCGTCATGATTCCTCCCAGCGTGCCGATGGTGCTGTACGGAGTGGCAGCGAGCACGTCGATTAACGATCTGTTCATCGCGGGCATCGGCCCGGGCATTCTTGTCGCGATCTCGCTCATCATCTACGCGTACTGGGTCAGCAAAAAGCAGGGCTGGGGCGGCGGTGAAAAGCATTCGGCAAAAGAAATCTGGCAGGCGTTCAAAGATGCGATTTTGGCGATTCTCATGCCAGTCATTATTCTGGGCGGGATTTACGGCGGCGTCTTTACATCGACGGAAGCTGCGGTCGTGGCGGTCGTGTACGGGCTTGTCGTCGGCCTGTTCGTTTACCGGGAGATCAAGTGGCGGGACCTGGGCGAAATTTTCAACAGCGCAGCCAGCATGACGGCTGTCATCATGCTGATTATTGCGACCGCCAACGCGTTCGGGTTTTTGATGACGAGAGAAAACATTCCCCAGGAGATCGCGCAGTTCATGCTGGGGATTACGGATAGCACGATCATTACGCTGTTGATTATCAATATACTGCTCCTGATTCTCGGTACGTTCATGGAGACGGCAGTGACCATCATTCTCCTGACTCCGATTCTGTTGCCGATCATTCACACACTGGGGATTGATCCCGTCCTGTTCGGCGTTATCATGGTCGTCAACTCGGCCATTGGCATGTTGACTCCTCCGGTCGGAATTAATCTGTTAGTAGCGGGAAATATTGCCAAGCTGTCGAATACAGAAATTGAGAAGGCAGCCATTCCGTTTCTGATCCTGTTGTGTGTAGATTTGATGCTGATTACGTACATTCCGGAAATCAGCCTGTTCCTCGTCAATCTGAGCAAGTAGCGAAGGAGAGAGTATGCGTGGACTATCAACAGCAATTAGTGAGTCTGCTAGGAGAAGACAGGGTGACGACCAACCCGACCGTTCTTGTGCACCACAGCCATGACGAATCGTATCACACGCCGCATTTGCCGGACGTAGTCGTGTTTCCGCAGACGGCGGCAGAGGTCAGCGCAATCCTGAAGCTGGCCAATGAAAAGCGGATTGCGGTGACGCCGTTTGGACTGGGCACCAGCCTGGAAGGGCACGCGATTCCGTACGCGGGTGGCATCAGCATGGACTTTTCGCTGATGAACCAGGTGCTGGAGGTGCGGCCGCAAGATTTTCTCGTGCGGGTGCAGCCAGGCGTGACGCGCACCCAGCTAAATCGCGAGCTGAAAAAGCACGGCTTGTTTTTTTCCGTGGACCCTGGGGCTGACGCGACGCTGGGCGGCATGGCGGCCACCAATGCGAGCGGAACGACCTCGGTACGCTACGGAGTGATGCGCGATCAGGTTCGCGATCTGGAAGTGGTGCTGGCCGATGGCCGTATCATCCATACGGGCAGCATGACAGCCAAGTCTTCGTCCGGGTATCACCTGACCGGAATGTTCGTCGGCTCGGAAGGGACATTGGGCGTGTTCACCGAGCTGACGCTGCGCGTGTACGGGATTCCGGAGGTGACGATGGCAGCGCGGGCCAGCTTCCCGACAGTTCAGGACGCGGTAGATACTGTCGTCGATATTCTCGGAGCCGGGATTCAGGTGGCGCGGATCGAACTGGTTGACGAGCGCTCCATTCGCCAGGTGAATTTGTACAAAGAGACGAGCTACCCGGAAAACCCGACGCTTTTTATCGAGTTTCACGGCAGCGAGCAGAGCTTGGCGCACGACATCGAGTTTGCCCAGACGATCGCGACCGAGCACGGCTGCACGCAGTTTTTGTTCGAGACCGATTCCAAGGCGCGGGCTGTGCTCTGGGATGCCCGCCACAATCTGGCCTACGCCTTCGTGCATAAGTCGCCAGGGAAAAAGATGATGGTGACAGACGTATGCGTGCCGTTTTCCGAACTGGCCGGAGCAGTGGTCGACGCCCGACAGGCTATTGACCGCTCGGGTCTGGACGGAGCCGTACTAGGGCATGTGGGCGACGGAAACTACCACGCGATTGTGATGATAGACGTCCATGATCCCGAGGAAATGGCGCGCGCCGAGGCGCTGAATGCGCATCTGGTAGAGTACGCGCTCGGCAGAGGCGGGACGTGCACCGGAGAGCACGGCGTCGGAGTCGGCAAGGTCAAATACCAGCGCAAGGAGCACGGAGCGGCGCTGGACGTGATGCGGTCGATGAAGCAAGTCCTCGATCCGAACGGCATTTTGAACCCGGGAAAAATATTCGACAAATAATGACAGCCTGCATTCTGAATGCGCAACAGAATGCAGGTTTTCTTTTTGCGAAAAGTGGAGCGCCGGAAAGGAGAACAAACTGCAATGTGGAATGTAGAAGATTGGTAAATAAACATTTCGCAAGGCAGGGAGGCAGGTATGAAGTCGATTGTTGAGATTGCCAAGGCAGCAGGTATCGATGAACAGGATCTGGAGCTTTACGGAAAGTATAAGGCAAAAATCTCTGATGAGCTGTGGGATAAAATAAAAGACCGACCTGATGGCAAGCTGATTCTCGTTACCGCGATGAATCCCAATCCGGCAGGAGCAGGCAAGACACTGACCACGATTGGTTTGTCGCAGTCGCTCAATCTGCTTGGAAAAAGGACGATTGCAGCGCTCCGCGAGCCGTCCCTTGGCCCGTGCATGGGGATAAAAGGAGGAGCGACTGGAAGCGGCAAGGCGCAAATCCTCCCTGCGGATGAAATCAATCTGCATTTTACTGGCGACATTCACGCCATTACCGCCGCGCACAATTTGCTTGCGGCGATGATCGACAACCATATTTTCCACGGCAATCCGCGGGGCATCAATCCGAAAAAAATCGTCTGGAAACGGGCGATGGACATGAACGACCGCGCGCTCAGAAATATCGTGGTCGGGCTGGGAGACGGCAACGGCATGACGCGCGAAGACGGCTTCATGATTACGACCGCATCGGAAATCATGGCGATTTTGTGCCTGAGCGAGAACCTCGCCGACTTGCGCGAGCGGCTGAACCACATCATCATCGGCTACGATTTTGAAGACAAGCCAGTCCGGGCGGAAGAAATCAATGCGGTCGAGGCGATGTGCGTACTGCTCAAGGAAGCGATCAAGCCAAACCTCGTGCAAACGATCGAGGGCACGCCAGTCATCGTCCACGGCGGTCCGTTTGCGAATATCGCGCACGGATGCAGCAGCGTGATCGGCACGAAGACAGCCTTGAAGCTGGCCGACTACGTCGTAACGGAAGCGGGCTTCGGCGCTGACCTGGGCGCGGAGAAGTTTTTTGACATCAAGTGCAGAAAAGCCGGGCTGACGCCATCGGCAGCAGTCGTGGTCATTACCGTGCGTTCCTTGAAGTACAACGCCGGAATCAAAGTGCCGGATTTGGCCGAAGAAAACCTCGCCGCATTGGAAAAAGGCTTCGCCAACGTGCGTCGCCATCTGGAAAACTTGCAGAAGTTCGGCGTGCCGGCGGTTGTAGCGATCAACCATTTTGCCACCGATACACAAGCGGAGATCGACGCAGTCATGGCGCTGTGCCAGGAGGCAGGTGCCGAGGTGGCGCTGTCCAAGGCGTGGGCAGAAGGCGGAGAAGGCGCAATCGAACTGGCGGAAAAAGTGACGCGCGCGGCAGAGCGCCCTGGGCAATTCCGCTTTTTGTACGAAGAAGACCTCGGCGTGAAGGAAAAGATTGAGACGGTGGTCAAAGAAATTTACCGCGGCTCCGGGGTAGTCTTTTCGCCGCTGGCGACAAAAACGATCCAGAAGGTAGAGGAAATGGGGCTGTCCCATCTGCCTGTGTGCATGGCGAAGACGCCGTACTCCTTTACAGATCGGGCCGATCAGCTTGGCGCCCCTGTCGGTTTTACCATTCAGGTGAGCGAAGTGCGGATTTCGGCAGGAGCAGGCTTCATCGTCGCCTTGACCGGAAGCCTGGTGACGATGCCGGGACTCCCGAAGAAACCTGCGGCCGAATCGCTGTATGTGGATGAGCACGGCCACGTGGAAGGGCTGAGCTAAACGAAGAAGTCAAAAGTGGACGACAGGCTGACACCAACAACAAGGTGTCAGCCTTTTTGCGATTTTTTCGCAATTATTTCGTAGAAAGTAGTTTACTTGTCAAACAATTTGGGTAAAGATTTTGTGTGGAAAAAAATCCAATCCATTATTTTAAAGTTAACCCACATTTTTCCGATGTTGTGCTATAGTATTTTTATACAGATAAAACGACAAAAAATGACAAAGGCAAACCTGTTGAAAGGCAGGGACGCAAAGCCACGGGTCTAAGGCAAGCAGAGCGCATCTTCTGCTGCTACGATAGCCGGGTTGCCATGCCGTACACGTAAGAAGGCTGTCCGGGTGGCAGTCTTTTTTGTTGCCAAAAAAGGATAGGAGGTACAGCGTGAGATGGAATCCAGTTTGAAGAAAAAGCTAATCGTCGTCATGTGCCTGCTCTTGATTGTCAGCTTGGGTACGGTCTGCGGTGCCAGCTACTACAGCTCGTCGCAGTTGCTGTCGTCCAGCCTGGACAAAGAAGCGGAACTTACGGCCAGCAATCTTTCCATCAGAATCGACAGCTTTTTCCAAGAAAAAATCGGAATTGTTGAAACGATCGGAGAGATGATTTCCGCCGACAACAATTTCGACCATGACTTGAAGCTGATTCAGGAGGCGCAGAAGAAAAACCCCGAGTTTGAGACGTTTTTCTTTTCCTATGACCTGAGCGGCAAAAAAGTCATCAACTTCAAGGGCGAGGAGACGAACCCGTCTGATCGTCCGCATTTTCAGGAGGCAGGACGAGGCGAGGGGAAAATCATCGTTTCCGAGCCGGTCGTGTCGCAGCGGACAGGCAACTACATCGTGACGATCATCGTTCCGCTGATGAAGGACAATCGCCAATACGGCTATGTCGGTTCGACCATTCCGATCAACGAGATTCAGAAGACGGTTTCCGAGGAGAAGTTCGGACATAGTGGCTATGCCTTTTTGGTGAGCAAAAAAGGAACGTATATTTGGCATCCGAACAGCGAAGTCATTTTGAAGCAGTCGGTGCTCGACAGCAATATTCCTGAGTTGAAAACCGCCTTTGAAGCAACGGCACAAGGCGGCCGCGGAGTCATTCAATACGAAGAGGGACAAGCGGCGCAATTCGCCTCCTACGCTTCGACCAGATTGAACTGGGGAGTGTTCATCACTGCTCCGGCCAAAGACCTGCACGCTCCGGTCAACGAACTGTCGATCAAGCTGCTGGCTATTTCCTTGGTCGTTCTGGCGGTGGGCATCATTTTCGTGTACTGGCTGTCGGTTCGTTTGGTTCGACCGATCCAGCGTCTGAACCAGGCCGTCAATGTCGTCGCCCAGGGCAATCTCACAGAGACGGTCACGGTGGCCGGAAAAGATGAGATCGCAGTGCTTTCCCGCGACTTCAACCAGACCGTCTCGCACTTGAAAGGCTTGATCGAAGGCGTGTCGCAATCGTCGGAGCAGGTGCTGCGCTTTACGCATGAAGTGTCGGCAGGAATTGAACACGCGACCGAAAACGTAAACCGGATCGGGACGTCAATCAACCAGATTGCCAGCGGGGCCGAGGCACAGGCTACCAGCTCCAAGGACGTCGCCTTGTCCATGAATGACATGGCGGCGGGGATTGTGAAAATTGCAGAGACATCCGCGCATGTGTCCGAAGCGGCGCGCGAGGCATCGGATCAGGCCGAGCAAGGCGCAGCAGTCGTCGAGCAGGCCGTCCGGCAAATGGGCAGCATCGGAGAGGGCACGACCAGAGCGGCTGAAGCCATTGAGCGCTTGAACAGCCGATCCAAGGAGATCGAAGGGATTCTCGATACGATCAGCCAGTTAACCTCGCAAATCAACCTGCTTGCGCTCAACGCGTCGATTGAGGCAGCGCGGGCTGGCGAGCACGGCCGCGGCTTTGCCGTCGTGGCGGGAGAAGTGAAAAATCTGGCGCATCAATCCGAGGAGTCGGCTGCGAAAATCGCGGCGCTGATCGGGGAAATCCAGCAGGATACCCGCCACGCGGTAGAAGTGATGAACACCGGCAATCGCGAGGCGCAGGAAGGCATTTCGATGATCGAAGAGGTGCGGGATATTTTCGCGCATATTTTGGAATCGTCGCGCAATGTTGCCGCCCATATTTTGGAGGTGTCGGCGGCATCGGAGGAAATGTCTGCAGGCTCTGAGCAGGTGAGCGCCTCGGTCGACGAAATGTACAACATTGCCAAGCTTGCCTCGGAAGACGCGCAGAAGGTCGTGGAGGCCACGGCCGAACAGTTGCAAGCCATTCAGGACATTGCCCGTTCGGTCGAGCAGTTGAACACGGTCACGGAGGAGTTGCAGCAGGGCGTAGGCAAGTTCACCTTGTAAGACCTTGTAAGGCTAAAGCCCGTCCCTGGTTAAAGGGGGGATGCCATGTAAGGGATGAGACAGCTCGAAACAGCAGATGGGCATGAGACAGACTGATCGACAATCGGGAGGAGAAGAAACTAATGAAAAAGTGGACAAAAAGAATGATGGCGAGCGCGCTCGCTGCAACGATGCTGATGACTGGAACCGGAGCGTTTGCTGCTACTACAGGCGCGCAAACCGGGCAGACCGCAGCAGTGGAAGCGGTCAAAAAACAGGAAAACAAACAGTTTGAGTCCCGCCTCGACGAGATTATCGCACGGGGATACATTCTCGTGGGCACACCGGGCGACTACAAGCCGTTCACATATTTGAACCCGAAAACGAACGAATTTGAAGGCTACGACATCGACGCGATGAAAGAGTTTGCGAAAAGCCTTGGAGTAGAAGCGCGCTTCGTGCAAACCTCCTGGCCGACGCTGATGGACGATCTGCTGGCGAACAAATTTGACATCGCGGTCGGCGGCGTGACCCGCAACACCGATCGCCAGAAAAAAGCGCACATGGGCGATCCGTACATCGAGTTCGGAAAAGCTCCGCTGATTCGCGTGCAGGACAAGGACAAGTACAAAAGCCTGGAAGACATCAATAAAAAAGAAGTGCGCATTGGCGTGAATCCGGGCGGTACCAACGAACAGTTCGTGCGCGACCATTTGAAAAACGCTACCGTTACTGTCGTGCAAAACAACCTGGACATCCCTGCCCTTGTCGCCAACGGCACATACGATGTGATGATTACCGACACGATCGAAGCCATGGTGTATTCCAAAGCCGATTCCCGCCTGTACGCGGCTCTGACGGACAAGCCGTTTACCCGCAGCGAAAAAGCGTACATGATTCCGCGCGGCGACTTTATTTTCGCCAGCTATCTCGATGTCTGGATGGACGAAATGAAGCTGCAAGGGAAATTCGACGAGCTGTTCCATAAATGGGTAAAATAATCGCGGTGCCGGGTATGAAAGCGCGATGACGGAAGAAAGCAGTCCTGTCTGGATGATCCGGGCAGGGCTGCTTTTGTTTTTGCAGTTAACGGAGGTATGTTTCTGCGCCAATCTGTTGAGACTAGAGGAAAATGGGCACAAATGCCGTTTGCAATTTTACAGGATGCATGGTACGATTACAGCTATGTTCTTTGTAGGGTGCTTATGTACAATCGGAGATAAAAGGGCATGTTCCGGCTGTAAGGAATAGTGCCCTTTTTTAGTGAGGATTTTATAGAAGAAGGTAAAGTAAAAGGAGACTGACGTTCATTGACTACATTTTATGATTTTGGTTTGCATCATTCTGTTGTAAGAGCGCTTGGCAATATGGGATTCGAAGAGGCGACTGCGATTCAGGAGCAAACCGTTCCTGTTGCTCTGCAAGGCCGGGACTTGATCGGACAGGCGCAAACAGGTACAGGGAAAACGGCTGCATTCGGGATTCCGCTGGTGGAACGCCTCGATGAAAACAACGGCAACATTCAAGGGGTTGTCCTGACGCCGACTCGCGAGCTGGCTGTGCAGGTAGCAGAAGAAATCAACAAGATCGCCCAGTTCAAAAACATTTCCGCGCTGCCGATCTACGGCGGTCAAGACATTACCCGCCAGATCAAGGCGCTGAAAAAGCGTCCGCAAATCATCGTGGCAACGCCGGGCCGTTTTATGGACCATATGCGCAGAAGAACCATCCGCCTCGACGCGATCGAGATCGTCGTCCTGGACGAAGCGGATGAAATGCTGAACATGGGCTTCATTGATGACATCAAGGAAATTTTGCAAGAAGTGCCTGACAACCGTCAAACGTTGCTGTTCTCTGCGACTATGCCGAGAGCGATTCAGGAAATCGCGCAGCAGTTCATGACAGAGCCGGCACTGATTTCCGTCAAGCCGAAGGAAGTCACCGTTCCAAACATCGAACAGCAATATATGGAAGTTGCCGAAAAGCAAAAATTCGACGTGCTCTGCCGCTTGCTCGATATTCACTCGCCTGAGCTGGCGATTATTTTCGGGCGCACCAAGCGTCGTGTAGATGAGCTGTCGGAAGCGCTGACCAAGCGCGGCTACGGCGCCGAAGGAATCCACGGCGATTTGAACCAGGCAAAACGCGACAGCGTGCTGCGCAAGTTCAAGGAAGGCACGATCGAGGTGCTGGTGGCGACAGACGTTGCTGCCCGCGGTCTGGATATCAGCGGCGTAACGCACGTATTCAACTTCGACATTCCGCAAGACTCCGAGAGCTACGTTCACCGCATCGGCCGTACTGGCCGTGCCGGGAAAACAGGTCTGGCGATCACGTTTGTCACTTCCCGCGAAATCGACCATCTGCGTCTGATCGAGCGCGCGACAAACCGCCGCATGGAGCGTCGTTCGGTACCGACGATGGCGGAAGCGTTGGAAGGCCAGCAGCGTTTGACCGTGGAGAAAATTTTGGAGGCGTCCGGCCGCGAAGACTTGAGCGCCTACAAAACATTGGCGGAGCAATTGCTGGAGGATATTGATTCTGTAACGCTCGTGTCTGCTGCCCTCAAGCTGCTGACCAAAGAGCCGGATATGACTCCGGTTCGCCTGACCGAAGAAGCGCCTCTGCGCGTAGGCAAGAAAAAGACGTTCCCGAAAGGAAAAGGCGGATACGGCTCTGGCTCCGGCTTCGGCGGCAAACGCCCACCTCGCCCGCGCAGCGGCGAGTTCCGTCCTCGCAGTGGCGATTCCCGCCCGCGCGGCGGCGAGTCCCGCTCCCGCAGCGGCGAGTCCGCAGGAAGACCATATAACAAACAGCGCTAAGCGCTACCGATAAGGAAAAGCCGATGCAATGGTGATTGCGTCGGCTTTTTTTGCATGCAAGAAAGAAATAGAGAATGAGGGGTATTTTGGTAAAAATTCCTCTTGAATTTAAAGCCAATCATTGTCAAAATGGATTCCAGTCAGAATGACTAATAATCGTATAAGGTGGCAGAATCTCCATGGAAAACAGGCATGTCATAGCGTAAATTCTGATACTGATACCTGCGGTAGTTTCCGTTTACTTTTGGTTTAATCCCAAGAGTTTAATACCCCCGGGATATCAATTGGCCGTTGATGGTTACGTCATTTCTAAGACATTAATGTCTATCTTCGCTATGTACACACTTTCAAAACTAGGATACTTCATTCTGAACAAAAAGGATTAGCTGGTTAGCCAATCCTTTTTGTTTGTTACTTGGGGATCACTTTGCGTCGATTAGTTTGTATTCACCGAATTTCGGATTTTTAACAACATAGGTGTTACTAGAGACGACTTTTCCAGTGACCAGGTCAATCATTTCCCTAGTCCCCTCTTCAACGCTATATTTCACTCTGTATCCCATATATACAGTTTTATTGGCAGGGACATTTAATGTGTAGCCAACAGTGCTACTAATGGAACCGCCTACGGTAACGGGTATTCCTTTGATATTACCCGACACACTGGGAGAGAATGTGACAGATTCTTGAGTCGAGGTCAATGCGGAAACGGGAAAAGTGATGAAGGTGGAAAGAGAAGATTTTTAAGGAAAAGAGACTTCGGCTCTGCGGAGCGGAAGTCTTTTTTTTAGCCGTTATTAAGTTTTGGCAACAATAAGGACGACAAATTCGCGCTTTGATTTTGTTGTGACGCGTATGTAAACGCTTTATATTTGAGGTGTGCACATTATCTGTTTAATCATGTCAACATTTTTATAGACAGGGTAAAGGAGGGTCCAGTATGGAGAACTTGGCGACAAAGAACCAATCTTCCGGCGGTGTGCGAGTCTCGGTACAAAAATTTGGGCGGTTTCTCAGTGCGATGGTGATGCCGAACATCGGCGCGTTTATCGCCTGGGGATTGATTACGGCGTTGTTTATCCCGACGGGGCGATGGCCTAATGAGGAACTGGCCAAGTTGGTTGTTCCAATGATTACGTATCTGCTACCGCTTTTGATCGGATACACGGGTGGGAAAATGATTCACGATGTACGTGGCGGTGTCATAGGGGCCGTTGCCACAATGGGGATTATAGTTGGATCAGACATCCCGATGTTTTTGGGAGCAATGATAATGGGACCTCTCGGTGGTTGGATCATGAAAAAAGTGGACCAACTACTTGAAGGCAGAATTCGTTCTGGTTTTGAAATGCTGATTAACAATTTTTCGGCGGGAATAATTGGGGGGGTGCTTGCGATAATAGCATTCCTAGCGATTGGTCCGGTCGTGACTGGTCTTAGCAAAGCACTCGCTTCCGGTGTTCAAGTGATTGTGGATGCAGGATTGCTGCCGCTCGCAAGCATTTTAGTCGAGCCGGCGAAGATGCTGTTTTTGAACAATGCAATTAACCACGGTATTTTTAGTCCGATTGGACTGGAAGAGTCAGTGAGAACAGGGAAATCAATTTTTTTCCTCATGGAGACAAATCCAGGGCCTGGCTTGGGAATCCTATTGGCATATTGGCTGGCAGGGCGCGGCAACGCCAAGCAGTCGGCGCCAGGTGCGGTTATCATTCACTTTTTCGGTGGTATTCACGAAATTTACTTCCCTTACATCTTGATGAATCCGCGCCTCGTTTTGGCGGCAATAGGCGGCGGAATGGCAGGGGTCTTCACCTTCACGCTGCTTGGAGCAGGACTGGTGTCATCGCCATCGCCAGGTAGCATTTTCGCTCTCAGTGCAATGGCTCCGCGGGGCGGCTTGCTGCCAGTGTTGGCAGGGGTTGTTGCAGCGACAGTCGTTTCCTTCGTCATCGCGGCTGCATTGCTGAAAATGGGCGGCAAGTCCGATGAGGACGAGTTGGAAAAAGCGACGGAAAAAATGCAGGAACTGAAAGGCAAAAAGCAACCAGCAGCAGAAGGAGAAGAGGTAGCGGCGGCGAAAGCAGTGGTGGCTGCCGATGTGAAAAAAGTAGTCTTTTCTTGCGACGCTGGTATGGGCTCCAGCGCAATGGGGGCGGCATCCCTGCGCAAAAAGTTCAAGGATGCCGGACTTGGCGAGATCACGGTTATCAACACCGCAATCAACGACATTCCTGACGATGCCGATATTGTCATTACGCACAAGTCGCTGACAGAGAGAGCGCGGGCAAAAGCACCGTCTGCCGAGCACATCTCCATTGATAACTTCTTGAATAGTCCGGAGTATGACAAGTTGGTCAAACGGCTGGGGTAAAAGGGGATCAACGCTAGTGAAAGCTAGCGTTTTCCCTCTTTGGCGTTAAGGAGGGAGCAAGGGCATGCATGTATCCTCACGGCAGCGATCGATCATGGAAATTTTATTGCAGGAGAAAAAGGGCATAACCGTAGCGCAGATCGCCGAGCGAATCGGCGTGAGCACGCGAACCGTCCACAGGGAGCTGGACGCCCTCGACCCGCTGTTTGCCGAAAGCGGCCTGGAACTGGTGCGCAAGACGGGGGCCGGGGTAGAGGTTGTAGGCACACCCGAGCAAAAGCTGGCGCTGAAAATGTCTGTCCTGCACCAGACGACGACGGAGTTTACCGCCGAGGAACGCAAGGCGATCATCCTCTGCTCCCTGCTGGCAGCCACAGAACCCGTCAAGTTGATTTCGCTGGCGATTGATCTGAAGGTAACGACCGCCACGATCAGCCACGACCTGGACGATCTCGAGGAACTGCTCGGCCGTTACGACCTGACCTTGCTGAGAAAGCGAGGATACGGAGTCGAGCTGCTGGGAAACGAGGCGTCCAAAAGAAAGGCGATCAGCCGTTTGATTGCCGAGCATCTCGATGACCACGAGCTGATCGGGATTATTAAGGAAAACATTCAAAACAAATCTTCGCGGGACATGGACTCGATTTCCCGGCGGCTTTTGTCACTGATCGACCGGGAAAAGCTGATGAAGGTGGAAAATGCCCTGAGCCACCTCGAAGCCGAGCTGCCGTATCCGCTCGCGGACAGCGCCTATATCGGCCTGGTCGCGCATTTGGCACTGGCGATGGAGCGGATTGAAAAAGGCGAAAAGATTCGCTTCGACGAGCATACGCTGAGCGAGCTGGCGGGAACCCCCGAATACGTCGTCGCCAAAAACATCATGGAACGGCTGCAGCACATCTTTCAGATGGAGATTCCGCAGGATGAAATCGGCTATATTACGATGCATTTGCGTGGAGCGAAGCTGCGGCAGTCCCCCGAGGACGCCGTCTGGCCGGAAAATACCGAGCTGGCCGCCTTGACCGCACGCTTCATTGCCCTGTGCGAAGAGCGTCTGGGGCTTTCGCTGCGGGAGGACACGTCTTTGTTTCACGGCCTGCTGACGCATCTGGAGCCGGCGCTGTACAGGCTCAGGCGTCAGATGGAGATTCACAATCCGATCCTCGGCCAGATCAAGCAAAACTACCCGGAGCTGTTTACGGTGGCGAAGGAGGTGGTGGCGGTCCTCCTGCCTGAGCTGCAAGTGCCGGAGGAAGAGGTTGGCTATCTGGTCATGCATCTGGGGGCAGCGCTGGAGAGGGGGCGGCTGGAGCACCATCGCTATCGCGCACTGGTCGTCTGCTCCAGCGGCATCGGCTCGTCGAAGATTTTGGCGACGCGCATCAAAAAGGAAATTCCCGAGATCGTCAGCTTGCGCAACTTGTCCATGTTTGATCTGGGCAACGTGCCGCGCAGCGACTACGATCTGATTATTTCCACCCTGCCGCTGGCGCTCGACCCGGCAGAATACGTAGTCGTCAGCCCGCTGCTGCCGCAGGACGACATTCAAAAAATCAAGTTTCATCTGCACAACCGCCCGGTCCAGGTGGGGGCGGCGAAAAAGGAAAGCAAAATTGTGCCGCCTGGCAGGCAGTCGCAGGAGCAGTTGAAGGCGATGCAGCTCTATGCCACTTACGCCAATCAAATTCTCGATGGCTTATGGGGACAGCGCGTCAGTAACAGCCAGCACGATATGCCAGCTCTTTTGCGGGACATTTGCACAGAGCTGGAAAAACGGGAAACCGTCCTTGCGGCAGAGGCGGTCGTCGAGCAATTGATCGCACGCGAAAAGCTCGGCGGGCTAGGCATCCCCGGCACGTCCATGGCGCTGTTCCACGGCAGAAACGAGGCGGTGCAGAAAGCGTCGTTCACTTTTCACCGCCTGGAGCAGCCCGTATTGCTTCGCTCGATGGATGAAGAGGAGATGCAGGTTGACCTGCTGCTGCTTCTGCTGGGGCCAAAGGAAGTGCCCAAGGAAGGGCTGGAGGTGCTCAGCGAGGTCAGCTCACTTTTGATCGAGGAAGACATGCAGAACTTGTTGCAGACAGGAGAACCACAGCGCATTGCTGATTATATAGCAGGCAGGCTATATGCCTTTTGCCTGAAAAAGACAGGATGGGAGAGAACAAAATGAAAAACATACTGACCACAGAGAAAATCATGCTGAATGCAAAGGCAGCGAACAAGGAAGAAGCGATCAGACTGGCAGGCGAGCTGCTGGTTCGCGCCGGACACGTGACGGCTCAATACGTGGAAAAAATGCTGGAGCGCGAAGAGCTGGCGACCACCTACATCGGCAGCGGCGTAGCGATCCCGCACGGAACGAACGAAGCAAAGGCAGAGATCCAATCCACCGGAATCTCGGTTGTGCAGGTGCCGGATGGCGTCGATTTTGGCGAAGGGAATACGGCGTACCTATTGGTCGGGATTGCGGCAGTAGGCGATGAGCATCTGGAGGTGCTGTCCAATATCGCCATCCTTTGCTCTGAGGAAGAAAACGTGAAGCGGATCGTCCAAGCCTCTACAGCAGAAGAAATCATGGCGATGTTCACCGAGGAGGTGTAGTCGCTCATGCTGGCAGTCCATTTCGGAGCAGGCAATATCGGGCGCGGTTTCATCGGGCAACTGTTGAGACAGGCAGGCTACGAGGTTGTGTTTGTCGATGTGAACACAGCGCTGGTCGACGAGCTGAACCAGAGAAAAATGTATCACGTGCAATTGGCAACAGCAGGAAATCCCCAGTCGGTCGTGGAAGGAGTGCGGGCGATTCACGGGCAGGATGTCGAAGCTGTCGCTGCTGCTATCGCTTCCGCCGATCTGGTGACTACGGCTGTAGGGCCAAACGTCCTCGGGCCGATTTCGGGAGCGATTGCGGCAGGCATTGCGAAGCGACTGGCAGACAATCCGCGTCCGCTTAATGTAATCGCCTGCGAAAACATGATTGGCGGGAGCGCCAAGCTGAAGGAGCACGTTTTCGCGGGGCTCTCCGCAGAGCTGCAGGCACAGGCGACGGAGTTGATCGGTTTCCCGAATGCGGCGGTAGACCGCATCGTGCCGATCCAGCAGCATGAAGACAAGCTGCTCGTTGTGGTAGAGCCGTTTTTCGAGTGGGTCGTGGACCGTTCGCAGTTAGTAGGAGACGTGCCGCAGATCGAAGGCGTCACCTATGTAGACGATTTGGCTCCGTACATCGAGAGAAAGCTGTTTACCGTCAATACCGGCCATGCCGTGATTGCGTATCTCGGCTATCAGTTGGGATTGAAAACGATTGATGAAGCGATGCAAAACGAGAAGGTGGCGAAGGCTGCGAGAGGCGCCTTGCAGGAGACAGGAGCGCTTTTGGTAGCCAAGTACGGCTTTGACGAGCAGGCGCATACGCAGTATATCGAGAAAATATTGGCGCGCTTCACGAATCCGCTGCTCTCGGACGAAGTGGTCCGGGTAGGGCGTTCGCCGCTGCGCAAGCTGTCCCGCCACGATCGGCTGGTAGGCCCTGCGCTGGAATGCATGGAGAGAGGAATCAGTCCCGAGCATTTGGGGTTGGCGATTGCCGCAGCGCTGTTGTTCGACTCGCCAGAGGACGAAGAAGCGGTGCGCATCCAGTCAGACTTGAAACTGTTCGGGTGGGAATATGCGTTGCACAACAACACGGGCATTCCGGCAGGCCATCCGCTGGAGGAAGTGGTGCGCAGACAAGCCCGGCTGATGCAGGAGTGGACCAGTACCAAGTAAAGAAAGGTGGGTGCAAGGAATGTCCCAAAAAATCGTAGGGGTAAAAGCTTCCGCAGGGGTAGCCATCGGCAAGGCGTTTTTGCTGACCGCTCCTGACATGCAAATCAAGACGGTAGCGGTAGAAGATGCTGCCAGTGAGATTCATCGTTTCGAGGAAGCGCTGGAACGGGCGAAGGCAGACTTGCAGCAAATTGCGCTGCGCGTGGAAAAAGAGATGGGCGCGGAGCAGGCCGACATTTTCAGAGCCCACCTGCTTGTCTTGGAGGACCCTGAGCTTGTCGACACCGTAAAAGACAAGATTACACAAGAAATGACGAACGCAGAAAGCGCCCTGCACGACGTCGCGCAGGCGTTTATCGGCTTGTTCGAACAGATGGACAACGATTACATGCGCGAGCGGGCAGCCGACATTCGCGACGTGACGAAGCGTGTCCTGGCGTATTTGCTTGGAGTGAACTTTTTTCATCCCGGCTCTTTGACAGAGGAAGTCATCATTGTGGCGGAGGATTTGACTCCGTCGGACACGGCGCAGCTTGACCGCCGCTATGTAAAAGGCTTCGTGACCGACATTGGCGGACGCACTTCGCACTCCGCGATCATGGCGCGTTCCCTGGAGATTCCGGCCGTGGTCGGGACGCAGACGATCACAAGCGCGGTTCAGCCGTCTACACTCGTTATTTTGGACGGGCATGAAGGCGTGGTCATCATCGACCCGAGCGAGGAAGAGATCGCGCTCTATACGAGGAAGCAGGCGGAGTACGCCGAGCAAAAGGCCGAGCTGGAAAAGCTGGTCCACAACCCGACCATTACGGCAGATCAGCATCACGTGGAGCTGGCGGCCAATATCGGAAGCCCGGCCGATGTGGCAGGCGCGCTCGCAAACGGCGCAGAAGGGGTTGGCCTTTTCCGCACCGAGTTTTTATACATGGGACGGGATGATTTCCCGACAGAAGAAGAGCAGTACCTCGCCTACAAGCAGGTGCTCGCGGGCATGGGCGACAAGCCTGTCGTCATCCGCACGC
This sequence comes from Brevibacillus sp. YAE8, assembly GCF_057543335.1. Taxonomy (NCBI): domain Bacteria; kingdom Bacillati; phylum Bacillota; class Bacilli; order Caryophanales; family Paenibacillaceae; genus Brevibacillus; species Brevibacillus sp. YAE8. The sequence goes on along the minus strand of NZ_BAAIYG010000014.1, from coordinate 77,223 downwards.
TGGACATCGGGGGCGACAAGCACCTCTCCTATCTGGACATGCCGGAGGAGATGAATCCGTTCCTCGGCTATCGCGCGATCCGGCTGTGTCTCGACAGACAGGAGCTGTTCCGCACGCAACTGCGCGCCCTGCTGCGGGCGAGCGCGCATGGCAATCTGAAGATCATGTTTCCGATGATAGCGACGCTGGAGGAGTTCCGCGCGGCCAAAGCGATCCTGGAAGAAGAGAAGCAGGGCTTGCAAAACAGCGGAGTCGCTGTATCCGATCGCATCGAAGTGGGTATCATGATTGAGATCCCTGCTGCCGCCATGATGGCAGATGTATTCGCGCGGGAAGTAGACTTTTTCAGCATCGGAACCAACGACCTGATTCAATATACGATGGCAGCGGATCGAATGAACGAACGGGTAGCCTACCTGTACCAGCCGTATCACCCTGCGGTCCTGCGGCTGTTGCGCAACGTCATCGAGGCAGGGCACAGCCAAGGCAAATGGGTAGGGATGTGCGGAGAAATGGCAGGCGATCCTGTTGCCGTACCGATCCTTTTGGGACTCGGCCTCGACGAGTTCAGCATGAGCGCGAGCAGCATTTTGCCAGCCCGCAAGCAGATTAGCCAGTTGAGCCGGGAGGAAATGGCAAAGCATATCGACGCGATTTTGCAGATGAGCACATCCGCGCAGGTAGAAGCGTTTGTCAAAGAAACAATTTTGCAAGAAGACATCTAAGGAGGCACAACAGGATGGTGGAGAAGAAAATTGTAGTCCAATTGCCGCACGGCTTGCATGCGAGACCGGCAGCTAATTTTGTGAAGATGGCCACGTCCTTTTCCAGCGAGATCAAGATCGTCAAACAGGAAAAGACGGTCAACGGAAAGAGCATCATGGGCATCATGGCTTCGGCGATCGCCAAAGGGGAGGAAATTACCCTGATTGCCGATGGCGTAGACGAGAACGAAGCGATTGCGGCGCTGGAAAAAGTGCTGCTGTCGCAAGAAGGATAAATTCCGGAAAAACCCCCTTTCTGACAGGGGGTTTTTCTTTTGACACAAAGCAAAGCGCTTCGTGAGAGCAAGCTTGCTTTCTTCAAGAGTGCGCTCCGTTGCCTTGCTGCCGTGACTCGCGTCGAGGCGTGAGCCGCTTCTGCTCTCGCTGTTCGACCAGCATCCGCTCCATCTGGCGGCGCACAGGCTCTGCGGAAGGATTGGCATAGGCAGGTGCGGCGAGATTGCGCATTTCAGATGGATCTGTGCTGAGATTGTACAATTCGTATTCGGGTTCGATGGCCGGGGAAGACTCGGCAGGTGATGGGGGCACCGCGAAGTAACGAGAGTATTTCCACAACTCCCGGTGTCCATGTCCAGCAGACGGCAGGCAGGCTATGACGGTTTCGATCCGGTTCGGCTCGATGACGGAGTGATAGGGCTGGCCGAACAGGCTGATCTGGTGCTGTCCTTTTGTCACATCATCCTCCGACATGAAGTATAGCGGCCCGGTATCGCTTGCGTCTGTTTCGCCGTTGCCGAGAATCAGCGCAGAGAAATCTTTTCCCGCAAGCGGGCGGACTTCGCTGTGAGTCAACTGCAATTCTGCGGAAATGGCCGCCACATCCGCATGGGCACAGCCGAGCAGGGTCGGGAGGATATCCACATGGCTGGTCAGCATTTCGGTAGACAGAGGCTGTGGAAAAAGCAGCGGATTGTGGATGATGAGCGGGAGGTGAATCGCTTCCTCGTAGGCGCAATACCATTTTTGATGGAGCCCGCCGTGTGCCCCCAGCAGTTCGCCGTGGTCGGATGTGAACAAAATCAATGTTTCCGGGTAAAAGGACGTTGCCGTCAATGCTTGCAGCACGCGCATGATCTGTTGATCGGCATTTTTTTGCAACTGGTAATACAAGCGGCGGTAAAAAGGCTCGTCTGAGATCGGCTGGAACGCTTGTGGATAAACCTCGCGATAGCTCGCCTGGCAGCGCGGCTTCGTCTCAAGCGATTCGTGCCGGGTCGGAGGCGGAGCGATTGCGGGCACGGATGGCTCTACTTCAAAGCGAAAAAGCGGAACTTGTGCCGAGATATCCCCATAGAGGGCGATATCGTGTGGATTGACAAAAGAAGCGACGATGAGCCACGGCTGGTACGTCTCCGGGCGTGTGAGCCGACTTTTTTCCTGATCGAGCCAACCGAGCAGGCTGACAACCTCGCTGCCGTACACCACGTCCCGGCCGTTTACGCCGATGGCGGCTGACGAGCCTGAATTGTGCGGGGCTCTGCCGTGCGGCTCAGGGCCGATCCAGCCGGAAAAGCCGTAGTCGTTTAACCGATTGGCGCGCCAGTACAGGCGCTCCTTTTCCGGGTCGGGCATGCCTGTGCCGGAATCGTAGCTCAGGATGGGCAGATGCGTGCCCGGTACCCAAATATCGCGATCGGATATGTGCCATTTGCCTTTGTAATACGTGCGGTAGCCGAGAGCGCGGAAGTAGTCGCCCATGGTAGGCACGGTGTTTGGATCGAGCCAAAACATGTCGCTGTCAGGGGAGCTTTTGGCGGCGCCGCTCGTCTGGGTGACGCCGTGCAGGGACGGGTACTGCCCGGTAAACAGCGTGGCCCTGCTGGGACAGCAGGCTGTCGCGCCTGCGTAGTGGCGCTTGAACTCCAGGCCGTGGCTGCGCAAAAAAGAATGAGCGGGAAGCTCTGCATCGCGCCAAGCCCGCACAGAGGCTTCCTCGTAAGCGGGCGGATAGCGCTCCTGATCGACAATTATCAACAGGATGTTCGGACGGGTTTGAAAAAAGCGACTCAACATATGGACGCCTCCAGGTGAGATGTTCACACTGTTATCAACATATGGGGATAAGCTTTGTCCTTATCCACAAAAAAACGCCTGGCTGCGCACCAGGCGATGATGGGTTCTCCACAGGCTAGATCAGCATGTAGGACAGCGCGGATAACAGGATCGAGGTAATGGACATGGCGATCAGCGGCTTTGCCGCTTTTGAGCGCAGGGCACGCAGGTTGACGTTCAGTCCGAGACCGACCATCGCCATGGTCAGCACGAAGGTGGTCAATTGGGCCACTCCGGCGTTGAAGGCGGCGGAGACAGGAATGTGCTTGCCGAGCACGTAGCTTCCGAACAGGCTCATGACCAGAAAGCCGATCAAAAACCAGGGAAACTCGATTTTGGCTGCGCCTTGCCTTTTCCCGCTGCGCTTCATCCAGAACATCAAGAGAAAACAGAGCGGGACCAGCAGGAGCACGCGTCCCAACTTGGCCAACAGTCCCATTGCCAGGCCGTCCTGCCCGGCAGGCGCGGCCGCGAGTGCGACGTGGGCGATTTCATGCAGGCTGATGCCCGACCACATCCCGTAATCGACGGCAGTCATAGGCAGAAAAGGGCGCAGGACGGTGTAGGCGATTGCGAAAACGGTTCCGACGAGCGCGATGATGCCTACGCCAATGGCGGTATCTTCGTCTTTGGCCTGGATGATCGGCGAGACGGCAGCGATGGCCGCTGCTCCGCAGACTCCGGTTCCTACGCCGAGCATGAGCGAGAGCGAGGTGTCGGCTTTCAGCCATTTGGCGATCAGCATGGTGAACGCGATGGAAAAAACGATGACTCCTGCGTCGTAGACAAGCAGTCCAAGTCCTTGATGCAAAACGACGCCCATATTCAGCTTCAGTCCGTACAAAATGATGGCGAGCCGCAGCAAACGCTTGGCGGAAAATTGAATCCCTGACCGCAGCGGCTCCGGATATCCCCAAAACTGGCGATAGGCCACGGCGATCAGGATGGCACAGGCCAACGGTCCGACCCGGTCAAAGCCGGGAATGTAAGCTAAGCCGTAACCCAGTAGCGCGATGACAAAGGTGAAGGCGACACCGCCGAGCCAGAAGGAAACAGGGGCAGGTATGTTGTGAGGCTTGCTTTCAGCTTTGACAGATGCCTGGTCGTTGTCGTTCAATGGCGCGCTTTCATGCAGCGGGGAGGCCATTGCGATCACTCCTCGAACAGATTTGACAACCAAAGCATAAAACAACTATAACAATAAGAAAAATAAATCATTGCTATGATGATGATAAGTAAAAGCGTATAGTTGTTGGAAAAAGAAGAGGGGGATGCTGCATGGATCAGCAACTGCGCGTATTTGTCACGGTCGCAGACAGGCAAAACTTTTCGCGGGCCGCCGAAGAATTGCACATGACACAGCCAGCCGTCAGCCAGTACATTCTCTCGCTGGAGCGGGCGATCGGGACGAAGTTGCTGGAGCGCAGCAACAAGTACGTCAGGTTGAACAAGGCGGGGGAGATCGTTTACCATCATGCCCGGGAAATTTTAGGGCTGTACACGCGCATGCAGAGCCTGGTCGACGACTTGATGAACACGCCGAGTGGGCATTTGACGATTGGCGCCAGCTACACGTATGGAGAGTATGTCCTGCCTCACGTGATCGCGAGGCTGCGCAAAGACTACCCTTTGATTACGCCGACGATCACGATTCACAATTCGACCGTCATCGCTGACCTGGTAGCGACCCGGCAACTGGATGTCGGGATCGTGGAGGGGGAGTACGTGAACGAAAAAATGTGCATCGAGCCGTTTGCCGACGATCGCATGTACGTGATCGTCTCCCCGCAGCATCGGCTGGCAGGCAAGGAGAAGGTTGCGGTCAGCGAGCTGATGCAGGAGACGTGGATTGTGCGGGAGGAAGGCTCCGGGACGCGGGAGGCGGCGGAAAAGATGTTTCGCCAGCTCAAATTCCAGCCGCAGAAGCGAATGGAGTTCGGCAGCACACAGGTGATTAAGGAATCGGTAGAAGCGGGCCTCGGGATCAGTCTCTTGTCCTATTGGGCGATCCGCAAAGAGCGCCAGTTGGGGACGCTCTGTACCTTGAAAGTAGCGGGCACGCCCGTGACGCGGGATTTTTCGCTGGTGACGAAATCGAACGAGTTCCAGACGAGAGCGTTGGAGATTTTCATGGATCTGATTCGCTCGCACGTGCCGGAGGGATCGCACGTCTGAAACGCGTCTAAAGCAGGCAAGCGGCGCAGTCTGCCAGACGCGCCGCATTTTTGGGAGGTGGGCATTCTCGGTCATGCCAAGATGCGAGTAACGCGCCTGGCGGTTTGTTTTTGCTTGCTGCCTTGTTGCCTGCGGTCATGCTTTCCCGGCAGGGGGCGTGGCGAGCGTCAGGCGGAAGGTAGTGCCCGCCGGACTGCTCTGCACCAGCTCTACCTCGCCGCCATGCGCCCTGGCGAGCAGGCGGCAAATCGTCAGGCCAAGCCCGAGGCCGTGCTTTTTCTTCCGCTTGCTGTCCCCCCGGTAGTACCGCTCGAAAATGAACGGGGCTTCTTCAGCGGGAATGCCTTTGCCGTTGTCGATGATGTCGAGGATGAGCTTGTCGGTTTGCCGGGCGACCACTTCGATGCGCGTCGCTGCTGCGGCCACGCTGTTGTTGAGCAAATTCAGCAAAATTTGTTTGAAATGCGCGCTGTCTCCGATTCAGACGATTTCCGGCTGGGGCAGCGTGATTTCGATGGCGGTTTCGGCAAAGGCAGGCAAGGTGCCGACTTGCGCGACGACCTGCTCCAGCAAGCTGGCGAGCTTGATTTCCTGCTTTTCCGCGTAGACAGCGCCTGCCTCCATCGAGGAAAAGTCGAGCAGGTCGTTAACCATCGTCTGCAGCCGCTTTGCTTCATCCATGCTGATCTGCATGAACTCGTCGGCATCGGGGCCTTTGACGACCCCGTCCTTTACAGCCTGTATCATCCCGCGAATCGACGTCACCGGGGTGCGCAGCTCGTGGGAGACTCCGGCCAGCAAGTCTGTGCGCATCCGCTCCAACTGCCCCAGCCGCTTGGCCATGTCAGCGAACGGGGAGACGAGCTGGCTGATCTCGGCTTCTTTGACCCGGGTGGAGTCGGGCAGGGCTGGCTCGTAGTTGCCGGAAGAGATTTGCTCCGCTGCCAGCGCCAATTGGCGAAGCGGCTGCGTAAGCGAACGCGACAGGACGTAGACCAATCGCCCAGCCGCAAAGCGTAATGATCCCGATCGAAACCATGATTGTGATGTACGTATGCACCAGATCGTTGTTGAGGCGGGTGCTGACGTAATACGTTCCCGCCACTGTGTTTTGCTAGTAGTACGGCACCCCGACCCGCAGCCATGTGGCGTCTTTCAGCGTGATGATCTCGCGCGTTTCTTGGCGGATGTCGGCGGGCTGGACAGGGGCAGGCAAGGTGACCGCAGTGCTGGCGAGAGCGAGATTTTCTTCCAGGCTGATCGCCGGCAACGCCGCGCTGTTTGCGGTAGCGTCCGCCAGCTTCACCATTTTTACGGCTACAGGCGCTTTGTCAGAGTCCGCCTCTGTCGCGGGAACTGCGAGTGTCAGCGCCGCTTTCATAAACTTGCCTTCTTTTTCAAGCTGCTTGAGCAGTTCGTCCACGGAGATGCCTTTTTCCTTTGCCATCTGCTCCAGATTAATGACCGGCTGCATTGGCACTTGTATGCCGTCGTTTTGGACGGTAACGGTTTTGGCAGGGAAAGTCGCGACAGCTTTTTGCACTGTGGATTCATCTGCGGCAAATGCAGAGCCTGCCATTGCGGATACGGCCAGAGCGATTACGGACATTGCGAGTTTCTTTTTCATGAAAAATTCCTCCTTGGGGTTTCGGTTTGTTTTTTGTTTGTGCCAGCTTGCGGGCTTGCCCGTCCCGGCTACACAACCAAGATAGCCAGGCCGTGTGTCCGTCAAATGACCGGAATATGGAAAAGTCGTGGAATACCGAAAACGCTTGCATTTTTTCTTGCCTTGTCATACATTAGAAGCAGGAATAAGATCGCAGAATTGGCGTGAATCTTATCCGAACAAGTGAATAGACAAAAGGCAAAGGTGCCCTTGAACACGAGTCTTGTTCTTTCGTGTTTAGGCACCTTTTTTTGCGTTTTGAAAAGGGAAGTTGTCTGAAAGGAGTGTGACACGCATGGAAAAACCAATTCGAGCGACGCCGCTTGCGATCCGAATGATTCCCAACGTCGATCCACAATTTGCGGAGAAGCTGAACCTGCCTTCCCATATCCGCAGTGTGGGGATGCTGACATCCACCATTGACGATGTGGGCTATACAGCCATTGATGAAGCGACGAAAAAGGCAGCAGTCGAAGTGATTTACGCCAAGTCGTTTTACGCAGGCTCTGGGCACGCTTCCGGTCCGTTGTCCGGCGAGTTCATCGGGATCATCGGGGGAGCGACGCCATCAGAGGTACAGAGCGGTATTGATGCAGCCGTTGCCTTCATGGAAAGCGGAGCATGCTTTTACTCGTTGAATGAAGAGGGGACGCATGCGTATTACGCACATGTCGTGTCGCGGACGGGCAGCTACTTGTCTGGGCTTGCCGGCATCAGGGAAGGGGAGCCGCTCGCCTATCTGATCGCTCCGCCGCTTGAGGCCATGTACGGGATAGATGCCGCTCTCAAGGCAGCAGATGTACAGATGGTGCAGTTTTTTGGCCCGCCCACGGAAACCAACTTCGGGGGAGCGCTGCTTACAGGAAGCCAATCGGCATGCACCGCAGCAGCCGCTGCCTTTGCCGACGCAGTAAGAAGCGTCGCCCGACAGCCAGTCAAACGATAAAAGGGATTTTCCCTCTTGAAGGGGAGGAAATGTAAATGCGCGCTCATGCATACTCACTGGGCATGATTGAGACGCTGGGCTTGCCCGCGCTCATCGCGGCCGCCGATGCTGCTGCCAAAGCGGCAGACGTCAAGGTCGTTACTTATGAAGGCGCGGATGCAGGGATTGTGACCGTGTACGTAATCGGAGATGTTTCTTCGGTTCAGGCGGCTGTAGACGCTGGCGCTGACGCAGCAAGACGCGTCGGACGGTTGCTGCACTCCCACGTCATCCCGCGTCCTGATGAGAATGTTCCCAAAATGATTAAAAATCTGATGCGTTCGGAAGCGAAGGAAGAAGCCAAGCCACAGCCTGCACAGGCAAAGGCAGAGCCGACGCTGGCGGAGCAATCGATCAACGACTTGCGCAAGCTGGCCCGCTCGATTGCGGACTTCCCGCTTTCGACCAATGACATCAATACGGCGAAGAAAGAAGACCTGATTCGCCTGATTGAAGAAAAGCAGCAAGGCGGAGGTGACAAAGCCTAATGACACTGGACGCTGATTTGTATTCCATTCAGGAAGTGCGCACGTACCTCGCCCAAGCGAAGGAAGCGCAGGCGAAGCTTGCTACCTACACCCAGGAGCAGATCGACCGGATCATCGCTGCCATGTCCAAGGCTGGCGTAGAGAATGCCGAGCGATTGGCCGCTCTGGCGGTTGAAGAGACTGGCTTCGGAAACGTTCCGGACAAACGGATGAAAAACTTGTTCGCTTCCCAGGATGTGTATGCTTCTATCAAAGATGTGAAGACCGTAGGCATCATTCGCAAGGACGAAGAGAACAAGGTGTGGGAAGTGGCGCAGCCGGTCGGGATCGTGGCTGGTATCGTGCCGTCGACCAACCCGACATCGACCGTTATTTTCAAGTCGATGATCGCGCTCAAGGCGCGCAACGCGATTGTCTTCAGCCCGCACCCGTCGGCAGCCAAATGCACGCTGGAAGCAGCGCGGCTGATGGCACAGGCCGCTGTGCAGGCTGGAGCGCCGGAAGGCTTGATCCATTGCGTTAGCAAGCCGACGCTCCCGGCTACAAACGAGCTGATGAAGCACAAGCTGACCAACGTGATTCTCGCAACAGGTGGTACGCCAATGGTGCGGGCTGCGTACAGCTCCGGAAAGCCTGCTTACGGTGTCGGACCCGGAAACGTTCCGGTCTACATCCACCACAGCGCTGACCTCGCTGCCGCTGCCAAGCGCATTGTGCAGAGCAAGACCTTTGACTACGGCACCATCTGCGCCTCGGAGCAGGCACTGGTGGTCGAGGAAGCGGTCAAGCATCAGATGATTGCCGCTTTGAAGCGCGAAGGAGCGTACTTCCTGGACGAGAACGAGAAGGCAAAAGTAGCCGCCATCATCATGGTGAACGGCTCGCTCAACGCCAAAATCGTCGGCCGCTCCCCGCACGTCATCGCGCAAATGGCAGGCATCTCGATTCCGGCCGAAACGCGCGTGCTGGTGGCGGAAGAGACTGGCGTAGGCAAAGAGTATCCGCTGTCCGTGGAAAAGCTGGCGCCGATTCTCGCTCTCTACACCGTTCAAGGAGACAACGAGGCGTTTGCCCGTTGCCGCGAGCTGCTCACGCACGGCGGCTTGGGCCACACCGCAGGGATTCACGCACAGGATGAAAACATCATCGCATCTTACGGCCAGGCGATGCCGGCTTCCCGCATCCCGGTCAATACCGGAACCACCTTCGGGGGCATCGGGGCCACGACTGGCGTGCAGCCGTCCTTTACGCTCGGATGCGGTTCTTTCGGGAACAACATCACATCCGACAACATCGGTCCCAAGCATCTTTTCAACATCAAGCGCGTCGCTTTCGGCGTAAGAGAAATGCCTGAGTCTGCGCCAGTGCAAGCTGCACAAGCGACAAAGGCAGAGGAAGCCGTGCTGCAAGCAGTCTCTTCGCTGAACGTCGGCTTGAGCCGCGAAGAGATCAAAAACATTATTAAATCGGTTTTAACAGAAATGACGTCGTAAATTAGTAAAAATTTGTCCATATAATTAAGGAGGAATAAAAAAATGGCTGGAGAAATGTCCGCATTGGGAATGGTAGAAACAAAAGGTCTGGTAGGAGCAGTTGAAGCTGCTGATGCAATGGTAAAAGCAGCGAACGTAAAACTGATTGGCAAAGTACACGTAGGTGGCGGTCTCGTAACAGTCATGGTACGTGGTGACGTAGGTGCAGTAAAAGCTTCCACGGACGCAGGCGCCGCTGCTGCCGAAAAAGTAGGCGAGCTCGTATCTGTACACGTCATCCCACGCCCGCACGGAGACATTGAACTGATCCTGCCTAAGCTCGAAGGGTAATCCCCTATGGCAGTTATTACAGAAGCATCTTTGCGAGCCATGCATAAGACAGGCATCCCAAACCCCTTTCTCCTGGAGAAAGGGGATAAAATCACACCAGCAGCGGCAGATTTCTTGAAAGGAAGAGGGATTCAAGTGAAATCTTTTGAAGAACAACAGCAGCAACCTTCCACCAATCAAACTGCCGGGGCCGTACAGGAAATTCCCCTTGGCGTTTCCAATCGCCACGTTCATTTGTCGCCAGCCGATGTAGAGAAGCTGTTTGGCGCAGGACACCAATTGACGCCGATGCGCGATCTGTCGCAGCCTGGCCAGTTCGCTTGCCAGGAGACGGTGACCATCGTCGGGCCAAAAGGCAGCATTCACGGCGTGCGCATTCTCGGACCGGCGCGCGGAGCGACGCAAGTGGAAATCTCCCGCACGGACGGATTTACGCTGGGCGTGCATGCCCCTGTGCGGATGTCTGGAGATATTGAAGGAACACCGGGTCTGGTACTCGTAACAGCAAAAGGCACAGTCGTATTGGACAAAGGTGTGATTGTAGCCAAGCGGCACGTTCACATGTCGCCTGCGGATGCCGAGCAGTTCCAGGTGAAGGACGGCGACACGCTGATCCTTGCGACGCAGAGTGACCGCCCTGTCATCTATCCGGATGTGGTCGTTCGCGTACATCCACAATTCGCGCTCGATTTCCACGTCGATCTGGATGAAGGGAATGCCGCCAATTTGAAAACGGGCGACCGGGTAAAAGTGATCGGCAAAAACGGCCAGTTTTACTCCGGCTAACGGAGGTAGAGCTTTGATGGACATCAGAGAAATGGTGGCATCGATTACGAAAGAAATTTTGCTTTCCATGAATGCAGAAAAGAAACCGGAAGCGCCTCGTGTCCTGTATGTCTTTTGCGACAGCCAGGCACATGAGGCATTCCAGGATCATTTTATCCACCTGAAAAACCACGGGATTTGCCACGACATCCTTTTCCTGGACGGGGAAACTTCCTCCTGGCTGGGGATGCACAAGATCGAATGCGGGGGAGCAGGCAAAATTCTCACAGCGGATGAGTATGCTCCCGCCCCGTTGGAAGTGCCGAAAGATTACGCCGGGATCGTCATTCCGGAGATTGATCTGGACAATGCGGCGCGAATCGCCTCCGGCCTGAAAGGCACGATCAAGGCAGAAATCGTCTTCTCCGCACTGGTGACAGGCAAGTTCGTCATCGCAGGTTCCGACGTGCCGGGCATCAAGCGCGCCGACCGCCGCACCCTGCAAACGTTGACGCTGACGCCAGCATACGACAGGCTGTTCCTGCGTCATGTCGAGGCGATGAAGGAGCTTGGCGTGGAGTTCGTGGAGCAGAAACGCTTGGCTGACCGCGTCGTTTCCAAGCTGAAGTCCCAACTGCAAAAAGCAGAGGCAAAGCCTGAGCAGCCGACCTTGACGGCCTTGGACGAGGCAGAAGCGGTGTTCTCCGGCAAGCTGCTGACGGCTGACTGGATCAAATCCCAGCCGGAGTTGCGGGATACGACCTTGCATGTGAAAAAAGGAGCGATTGTCTCTCCGCTGGCTTACGACAGCATGAGAGAGCGCGGCATTACGGTCAGCTATTTAGGAAAAGGGTGATCGCATGTTTTTGGGAAAAGTGATCGGCAGCGTTTGGGCAACCCAAAAGGAAACCGGCATGGAAAATCTCAAGCTGATGGTTGTCCAGCCCATTGACTGGCGCGGCGAAGAGAGCGGGCAAACCGTCATCGCAGCAGACCGGATCGGGGCAGGGATCGGCGAGCAGGTCATCGTCTCGCGCGGGACGCCTGCCCGTATCCTTTTTACTGGCAACAGCGTGCCGATCGATGCGATCATCGTGGGCATCGTCGATTCGTTTGAGGTGCCGGGTGCCGCAGGAGGAGAGGGATAGCGATGGAACAGGAACGTTCACGGGTCATACAGGAATTTGTCCCAGGGAAACAGGTCACGTTGGCTCATGTGATCGCAAACCCTGACCCTATGCTCTATACCAAGCTGGGGATCAAGGAGGCCGGAGCGATCGGCATTCTGACCCTGACGCCGACGGAAACGGCCATTATTGCTGCCGACATCGCAACGAAGGCAGCAGGTGTCGAGCTTGGGTTTCTCGATCGTTTCACAGGTTCACTGATTGTCGTGGGGGATGTCTCTGCTGTAGAGATGGCAGTGGACGCGGTCAATCAGGTGCTGAGCGAAAAACTGCGGTTCACACCGGCATTGGTGACGAAATCATGACAGGCCGTGTCATGATTATCGGGGCCATCGAAGCGGGCAAGTCTTCTCTGGTCAAAGCGCTGTTCAACGATGAACAGCCGGCCAGGAAGACGCAAGCGCTGGAATATCGGGACTGGGTGATCGACACGCCGGGCGAGTACAGCGAAAATCCGATGTTTTACCGCACCCTGATGGCAACCGCGCTGGAGGCGACCATCGTGGTGATGGTCCAGGATGCCACACGCGAGCGCAACTACTTTCCCCCGGGCTTCGCGCACGGCTTTCCCCAGGCGTGCGTAGGAGTCATCACCAAGGTAGATCACCCCGCTGCCGATGTGCAACGAGCGGAAGGCTTTTTGCGCCAGTCGCTGGGCGACGCGCGAATTTTTCGGACGTCCTCCTACACCAGTGAGGGAGTGCCGGAATTGCGCGCGTATTTGCAAGAAATGGTAAGCGAATAAGCCTCTTTCCGCCGTAGCGAGTCTGTGAGAAAATGAAGGCAATATCAACTCCTAGCAGGTGAAAAGAGGTTCGCATGCAATCCATACGGGAACTGTGCAAAGCGTCTACGATATTGAGTGAGGACGACATCCAGATCGTGGAGGACCTCGCTTCCAAATTGCAGATTTTTGCCGATCTGTCGCAGGCAGACATGTTCATCGACTGCCCGACAGTAGACCGAAGTGCTGCTTTGGTGGTCGCGCAGGCCAAGCCTAGCACCGCGCGATCCATGTACAGCGGCTCCGTCGTGGGGCATCTGGCAACCGCGATCAACGAGCCTGCAGTCATGTACTGCCTGACTACAGGAAAGCCGGTGATCGGGTCGAGAGGTGTCTCGCAGGAGCAGGTCGTCATGCGTCAAAGCGTCGTGCCGATTACAAACGCCGAGGGCAAAACGATCGGGACGCTGATTACCGAGCAGGATATTTCCAAGCAGGTCGAACAAGAAAAAAATGTCGAGATGCTCAAGGAAACGACCGAACATCTGAGCGAGACGCTGATTCAGTTCGCAGTGCCTGATATGCCGATTTCTTCACTTTTGCATGAAGGCATGATTTTGTTTGACCAGAGTGGGATCATCACCTACGCCAACGGGCGCGCCCACAAGCTGCTCTCCTTGATCGGCTTTGAGAGACCGGACAAGGGAGTGAGCATCGAACGCATTTTTTCCTGGCGAGTTTCCCCGGAAAACTTCGTGCGTCACGGGGGCTACATTCAGGATGAGTTGTCAAAAGGAAAGCATTTTATCATGATGAAAGCGGTTTCGTCCGTGCGCAAGCTCGACATCATCGGAGGCATCATCTTGCTCCGGGACATTTCGGACATCCGCGAAAAAGAAAAGCAGTTGATGATTAAGTCGGCTGTCATCAAAGAGATTCACCATCGCGTGAAAAACAATTTGCAAACGATCGCAAGCCTGCTGCGCCTGCAAATGCGGCGTTCGCAGTCGAACGAGATCGAGAAAGTCTACCGGGAAAGCATCAACCGGATCAACAGCATCGCCATTATTCACGAATATTTGGCGCAGGACGGTCTGGAGCAGATCGACTTCAAAGAGATTTTAACCAAAATATCGAAAATAATCGTCTCTTCCATGAGACGTTCAGAGCAAGCTATACACGTCGTCGTGACGGGAGAATCCGTGTACCTGCCGTCCAACAAGGCGACATCCTTTGCCCTAATCGTCACGGAGCTGATTCAAAACTGCATGATCCACGGATTTCGCGAGCTTCATGAAGGGCGAATCTCCATTGCGCTCGTCTCGAAGGAGGATTTCGTCAGCCTGTCTGTCACGGATGACGGGGTGGGCATTGAGGACATGGAGCATATTCTCAAAAAAGGTCACCTTGGCTTGAAAATCGTCGACACGCTCGTCAAGGAAGACCTGGAGGGAACGATGCATTTCCGTAACACAGGCAACGGAACGGAAGTTACCATTCTCTATCCGATCCAGAAGGAGGATGAAGATGACACAGCCGAAGATTATGGTGGTTGACGACGAGCCGATCATTCGCATGGATTTGCGCGAGATGCTGGAAAACGAAGGCTATCAGGTTGTGGCCGAGGCGAAAAACGGGGAAGAGGCGGTCGAACTCGCTCATCGTCACAAACCCGACCTCATTATCATGGATGTGAAAATGCCTGGCCTTAATGGCATCAAGGCAAGCGGGATTATCCGCTCCTTTTCGGACTGCTCCATCCTTCTTTTGACCGCGTACAGCCAGAAGGAACTGGTGATCGATGCGCGGAAAGCCGGAGTGACGGCTTATCTGGTAAAGCCCGTATCCGAGGATGACCTGATTCCGGCTGTGGAGATCGCGCTCAGCCAAAAGGAAAAAGTCGTGTCGTTGAAGAAAGATATTAGCGATCTGAAACAGAAGATCGAGGATCGAAAATGCGTGGAAAAGGCCAAAGGCAAACTGATGAGCGCACTCTCCCTGGAGGAAGAGGCCGCTTACAAATGGATGCAGCAAGTAAGCATGCAACGGCGCATGCCGCTTGTGAAGCTCGCCGAGGAAATTCTCGCCGGCGAGGAAACGCTGTTTTCCCAAGGCTGATTTTCCTGACCGATAAACAAATGCGGGAAACGAAACAAGTAGATAGCAAGCAAAGCAAAGGCGCTTGAGTCAGACCGGAAGCGATTTTTTCGGCTGTTCAGGCGTTTTTCTTTTGCGGCCTTGTCTGGCACGCCAATGGTTCAAGGAGGTTCACGATGGATGAACAATGGATCCAAAGCGTCGGCATCGATGTAGGAACGAGCACGACCAAAATGATCGTCAGTCGTCTGCGCCTGGGGCGCATGTCCAGCACCTTTTCGCTGCCGCGCTACCAGATCGTGGAGCGCCAGTTGCTGTATGCGAGTCAAGTGCATTCCACTCCGCTGCTCGGGTTCGATGAGATTGACGCGGAAGGCATCGGGGCGATTTTGCAAGCGGAGTACGAAAAAGCACAAATCAGTCTGTCGTCCATCAAGTCGGGGGCCGTCATCATCACCGGGGAGACGGCCAGCAAGAAAAACGCGCAACACATCGTGCATTTGCTGGCAGAGCGATCCGGCGATTTTGTAGTGGCAACGGCGGGGGCAGACCTCGAAGGCGTGCTGGCAGGCAAAGGCGCGGGTGCGGAAAAACGCTCGCAAACGCTGCAAGGAACGATCGTCAACGTGGATATCGGCGGCGGTACGGCCAATGCGGCTTATTTTCAGCGCGGCCGAGCGATTGCGACAGTGACCTTCCACGTCGGCGGCAGGCTGATTCGCCTGGATCGGGAGGACGTCGTCACCTACGTGTCGCCAAACATTCAGGAATGGCTGAAGGCAAAAGGCTTGCGCATCGCGGTCGGGCAAAAAGTCGGACTGCCAGAAATAACAGAAGTGGCCCAGCAGATGGCCCGCAGCATGCTGGATTATTTGACGGGCAAAGAACGGCACGTATCGGGCTTGCTCGTCGTAGGGCCGCATTTGCGCGGGGAATTTCCGGTAGAAGAGCTGACCGTCTCCGGCGGGGTCGGACAGTTGATGACGGGACCGCCCGTGAAAAGCATGGCAGATGTCAGCCGCTACGGCGATTTTGGTCCGCTGCTGGGCTATGTGCTGCAGCAGGAGCGGGAAAAAGGAACGTACCCGGTGCGCTGGCTCGATCCGGAGCAAACCGTGCGAGCCACCGTGATCGGGGCTGGAATGCAAAGCACGGAAATCAGCGGCTCGACGGTGCATATCAAGCCGGAGCTTTTGCCGATTAAAAACATTCCGATTCTCAAGCTGGAGCTTACCCAGGAACAACTGTCGGACCCGGCGCGGATTCATCAGGAGGTAGCGGCGATCTACCAGCTCGGTGAACGGCTTTTTGATAAAACAACAGGCATCCCGTTCGCGCTCGCGATCTCAGGCATCGGCTATTGCTCGTATGCGCTGCTGCAAACGATCGCTCAGGAGCTGTCGGACCAATATCGGCATTATTTTGCCGAGAGCCGGACGATGGTCGTCATCTGCGAGACAGACATGGCCAAAGCATTGGGGCAGGGACTGGCACTGCGCTGCAAGGGAGAGCCAGAGATTATTTGCATCGATCAGGTGCGGGTGGAGTATGGCGATTATATCGACCTGGGTGAGCCGATTTCGGGAACGATTATCCCGGTCGTGGTAAAAACCCTCGCTTTTGATGAGAAGGCGTAACGTACAAAGGGGTGGACGAAATGAACACGAAAACGACTGTGCTTGGACAGACCTATCAATTTCGCGATTTGAAAGAAATTTTCGCGAAGGCAAACGAAGACAAATCCGGCGACCAACTGGCTGGAATCGCCGCTTCCGATTCCCGGGAACGCGTTGCTGCCAAGCAAGTATTGGCTGATCTGACGTTGGCCGACATTCGCAACAACCCCATGCTTCCTCCGGAGGAAGACGAAGTATCCCGCGTCATTGAAGAAGGCATCAACGAAAAAATTTACAACGAAATCAAAAACTGGAGCGTCGCCGAGTTGCGCGAGTACATTTTGAGCCACGAGGCGGGCGACAACGAGATCAAGCGCATCAGCCGCGGCTTGTCCAGCGAAATGATCGCGGCTACCGCTAAGCTGATGAGCAACCTCGACCTGATTACGGCTGCGGCCAAAATTCGCGTGGTGACTCACTGCAATACCGCGATTGGTCAGCAAGGCGTACTGGCATCGCGGGTTCAGCCCAATCACCCGTCCGATAGCGTACAAGGCATCAAGGCATCGCTGTACGAAGGACTCAGCTACGGAATCGGCGACGCGGTAATCGGAATCAACCCGGTTATTGATACAGCGGACAGCGTCAAGGATATTCTCAACATGACCAAAGAGGTAATGGACAAATGGGCGATTCCGACGCAAAACTGTGTACTCGCTCACGTGACCACGCAGATGCGCGCCATCCGTCAGGGGGCGCCTGCCGACCTGATTTTCCAAAGTCTTGCGGGCAGCGAAAAAGGCAACAACGCCTTCGGGATTGACGTCAAGCTGCTGGACGAAGCCGACGAGCTGATGCGCAAGGAAGGCACTTCCTACGGGCCGAACTTCTGGTATTTTGAGACGGGCCAAGGCTCCGAGCTGTCCTCCGAGGCGCACTTCGGCATCGACCAGGTGACGATGGAGGCGCGCTGCTACGGTCTTGCTCGCAAGTACAACCCGTTTATCGTCAATACGGTAGTCGGCTTCATCGGACCGGAATATTTGTACGACAGCCGGCAAGTGATCCGCGCCGGGCTGGAAGACCACTACATGGGCAAAATGCACGGGCTGCCGATGGGCTGCGATGTCTGCTACACAAACCATATGAAGGTTGACCAGAACGATATGGACAATCTCGGAATTTTGCTATCGGCGGCAGGGGTGAACTTTGTCATCGGGGTGGCGATGGCGGACGACGTCATGCTCAACTATCAATCGACCAGCTTCCACGATATTGCCGCGTTCCGCGAGGTTCTCGGCCTCCGTCCGGCACCTGCTTTTGAAAAGTGGCTGGAAAAAATGGGGATCATGGAAAACGGCAAGCTGACGCCAATAGCAGGCGATCCGACAATCTTCATGTAAGAAGCGGGGGTGTATGAGGGATGGAACAACAATTGGATTTTTTGGTAGACAAAGTGGTGGCAGAGCTGCAAAAAAAGCTGACCGAGCTGGGCGAAAAAGCGCCTGAGCCAAAAGCGGCAGCAGCGGCGGACGCGAAAGCCGGGGCACAGCAGGAAGCAGCTCCGGCACCAATGGCTTCCCGCCCGCAGGAGACACACGCCGCGCCAGCGGAGCCGGAGCGAACAGCGCAAATCCCGAATCCGAAATGGAAGGAAGGGCTGGATGAGTTGTTGGCCAGCACGCCTGCGCGGATCGGCGTATGGCGTACAGGGGTAAGACCGCTGACGAAAACGATGCTGCAACTCCGCCGCGACCACGCAGCGGCAGTCGATGCCGTCTACGGGGAAGTCAGCCAGGAAGTGCTCGACCAGTTTTCCTTGTTCACGGTAGAAACCCAGTACGACAACACCGAAAACTATTTGAAGCGCCCGGACATGGGACGCGTTCTCACCGAGGAAGGCGTGCGCTTGCTTCAGGAGCGTTGCCAAAAGAAGCCGCAGGTACAAATCGTCGTCTCCGACGGCCTGAGTGCCAGCGCGGTCGACGCCAACCTGAAAGACGTGCTTCCCTCCTTGATGGACTCGTTGAAAAGCTACGGCCTGAGTTGCGGGACTCCGTTTTTTGTCAAAGGCGGACGCGTCGCGAGCATGGACCATATCGGCGAGATTTTGGAGCCGGAAGTGCTGGTGCTGTTGATCGGAGAGCGTCCGGGTCTGGTTACGGCCCACTCCATGAGCGCCTACATGTGCTACCGTCCGCGCAAAGGAATGGTAGAGTCCGAGCGCACGGTAATTTCCAATATTCATCGTCAAGGGACGTCGCCGATCGAGGCAGGCGCCCACATCGGTACGATTCTCTCCAAAATGCTGGAGCAAAAAGCAAGCGGTGTGAAGCTGGTCTTGTAACATATGTGGGAAACGACACGACGAGGAGGAACTACCATGACATTCCGCAGAAAAAAAGTAGCCGTCATCGGCAGCGGCTTTACCGGAGCGACAACGGCGTTCATCATGGCGCAAAAAGAACTGGCTGACATCGTTTTGGTCGATATTCCGCAGCTTGAGAACCCGACCAAAGGAAAAGCGCTGGACATGATGGAGTCTTCGCCGGTGCTCGGCTTTGATGCCAACATCACCGGAACGTCCGACTACAAGGATATTCAAGGCTCCGATATCGTCATCATTACAGCAGGGATCGCCCGCAAGCCAGGCATGTCCCGCGACGACCTGGTGGCGACGAACGCGGCTATCATGCGTTCGGTAGCGGAGCAAGTGAAAATTTACGCGCCAAACTCCATCGTACTCATCCTGTCCAACCCGGTAGATGCGATGACCTATACGTTCTTCAAAACATCCGGCTTCCCGAAACACCGCGTCATCGGTCAATCCGGTGTGCTCGATACGGCGCGCTTCCGCACGTTTGTCGCCATGGAGCTGAACGTCTCCGTGGAAGACGTGACAGGCTTCGTGCTTGGCGGACACGGTGACGAAATGGTGCCGCTGTTGCGCTACTCCTACGCAGGCGGCATCCCGCTCGACAAATTGATCCCGCAAAATCGCCTCGATGCCATCGTCGAGCGCACGCGCAAAGGCGGCGGCGAGATCGTGGCCCTGCTCGGCAACGGCTCCGCCTACTACGCGCCTGCGGCCGCCCTGGTGGAAATGGCGGAAGCGATTCTGAAAGACAAGAAGCGCATCCTGCCGTCCATCGCTTATCTCGAAGGCGAGTACGGCTACCACGACCTGTACCTCGGCGTGCCTACCTTGTTGGGTGGCAACGGCATCGAGAAAGTCATCGAGCTGGATCTGACTGCCTCCGAGAAGGCAGCGCTGGACAAATCGGCTGACTCTGTTCGTGCTGTATTGAAAGTAGCGATGCAATAACAGCGTGTGATAGAGGGAAGCCCTGCCACCTGCACTTGGCGGGGCTTTTTCTCATGGGCGTGGAATGGGCTTGGGCTAGGCAAAAAAATGGGCTGAACAGAAAAAAACGCCTGCTTGTACGGGCGGTTTTTTCTCGTTTCTAGCTCGTTTATTTGGAGATCAACTGCGGCTCTTTTTCGCCCAGCCGAATGGTCGACTCGCTCGGAATCCACATGCCGGTGTTTTCGTCACGGCCTTGCAGGACAACCGTTGGGCTGGCTTTGCCGAGCTGCTCGGCGGCTTTGGCTGCCTGCTGGCCGATTTTGCCGCCTTTGACGCGGTTGACGACCAGGGCGAGCTGTACGCTGTCCAACTCGGTCATCATCTCAAAATCACCGTTGCTGTCGCCCGCGATAAAGATCGGCCCATAGCCGTATTTTTTGACCAGCACGCTCTCGATTACTTCTGTTTTGCCGTGCCCGACAGTGATCGGGTAATCTGGCTGGTACACGTTCGTAATCAGCCCGTTTTCCGTTTTCAGCCGCATGCCGATGATGTTTTCCGATGGCAGGTTGTAGCCGTATTTCGGCAGGGTGGCGAAAACGCGCACCACGTCCTCGAGCGAAGCGGACACGACGTAGACGTCAATGCCGTTTGCGCGCAGCGTGTTCATCAGGTTCGCCACTTCCGAAGTCAGGCGCAGCCCGGTTGTGTGGGAAGCTTTTACTACGCCTGCTTTGCCTGCCAAAGCTTTCGGGCTCGTCCAGGTTACTTTTTCAATCGCCATGCCCAGGCTCGCATCGTTGGAAACCTCGGCAAGCTGATGAACCTCGTCGATCGTCATGTTGGTGAACAGGTAGAGCACCCACGGATAGCCGATGGTGTTGCTGTGTGTGTCGTTGATCGCTTCGTAGAGAAAATACAGCTTCGCTCTGAAGTCGGCGAATTGCTCTGTTGCCTTCACTTCCTCCAGCGTTTTGCTGCCTTTGAGCCCTTCGTAATTTTGGTACAGGTAAGTGTAGTCGGCAACCAGGTCGCTTGCGATCGCGTCGAGAGTGACAGGTTTGCCGTCCACGTTTTTATACGCATCGGAAAAAGGCCCTTCCGGCACGTTGGTGCGAATCACCTTGCCGAACTCTTCCGGCGTGAGCTTGTAGGCGAGGTGGTTGATCTGGTAGACAAAGAGGGCTTCTTCCGTATCGTGCATGATGCTGGTGTTGTCCCAGTCAAAGACGACATACGGCTTTTTGGCCGCGTTGTAGGCAGGATTTTTGCTGCCGTTTTTCTCGATCAATGCGTTGACAGCCTGATAGGTGGCAGGTGCCCATTTCCCCTTGTCGAACACTTGTGGAGCTGGTGTTGCCGCGTGCGCCAAGACAGGCAGCGACGCTGCGAGCAGTGCAGCGGCCATCAACAGCGTCAGCGACCAAAAGCTGCGCTTTGCCAGTGTGTGAGACATTGTTGTCATCCCCTTTTCTTTCTGAGATTGTCAGGAACCCCAAATGAAAACGCTCTCATTTTTCGGGAAGTTGGCCCCAGGCAAAAAAACAGGGCCCTTCCCGGCGCTCTATCACAAGCGCAGAAAAAGACCCCGTTGTCTTTTGCGTTTTTATTTGTACATTCATCATACTAAATCCGAAGAAAAAATCAAGAAAATTTCGCCAGTTTCTTCGCGAGCAGGAGTGGCAGCAAAAGAAAGCGAAGACAACATGGTTTGCAGGATCGTGATGGACATAATGATAGAGAGAAAGAGGCAGAGGATGATGAATCGGATGAAGCTGATAGAGACGAGCAAGGCTATTTTGACAAACTGCATGGCACTTCAGGCGAACGAAGCTTTTTTGGTGGTCGCGGACGAGCCTAAGCAAGAGCTTGGCGAAGTGCTCTTCGAGGCTGGCAAGCAGCTCGGGGCAGAGGCGATGCTGATGGTGATGAAAGAGCGGGAAAAATCAGGCCAGGAGCCTCCGGCGGCTGTAGCTGCGGCGATGAAAAGCGCCGATGTGGTCGTGTGCGTGACCGAGCATTCCTTGACGCATACAAAAGCGCGAAAAGAAGCGGCGGCCAACGGCGCAAGACTCGCCACCATGCCGAGTATTACGGCCGACATGTTTTTGGAGGGCGCGATCTCTGCCGACTACGCGCAAGTAAAAGTGCTGACGGAGAAAGTGACCGAACTGCTGACCGCAGCCAGCACCGTTCGCATCGAAAAGGCGGGCAAGTCGCTCACTTTTTCCATCGCTGGACGCAATGGCGTGCCGAGCACAGGCATGTACGTCAATCCAGGCGAATCGGGCAACCTGCCGTCGGGGGAAGCTTACGTGGCGCCGCTGGAGGGAACGGCAGAAGGGCAAATCGTGGTGGACGGCTCGATTTCCGGGATCGGCAAAATCGACTCGCCGCTGCTGCTGACGATTGAAAAAGGGCGGATTACCCACGCCGAAGGCACGTCCGCCGAGCGGCTGTTGCAAATTTTGGGCGACCAGGACGGACGCATGCTCGGCGAATTTGGGATCGGGACGAATGACAAGGCGCGGATTACGGGAGTCGTGCTGGAGGACGAGAAGGTGTACGGAACGATTCACGTGGCCTTCGGCAGCAACAATACGTTCGGCGGAACGATTGTGGCAGGGGTGCACATTGATCTGGTGGTCAAAGAGCCGGATGTTTACTTGGACGATACATGCATCATGAAAAACGGGAAGCTTTTGGGGCAGTAACCGACCCGGTCCGGGGCCCAGGATGAATCCCGGGAGGAAATGGTGTAAAATGGGAGATATCCTGTGAGGGTGGATGTGGTGTGATGTTGTTGCTGGAGCAAATTGTGGCGGTCATTACGATAGGGAATCTGATCTTGGCCGCTGTTCTCATCTTCATGGAGAGGCGCAACATTGCGGCTACCTGGGCCTGGCTGATGGTTCTTCTGTTTTTGCCGGGTATCGGGTTTCTCCTCTATCTGATTTTTGGGCAAAGACTGAGCAAGAAAAAGCTGTATCGGCTGCGCCAGGGAGAGTTTTCCCATTTCCGTGCGGCTGTCGACAAGCAGAAGAAGCTGTTGGAGCAGGGCGAGCTGCAGGTGAACGATCCGGAGATGAAGCGGCATCGCGACATGATTTTCATGAACGTGGTGAGCGACGGCGCCTACTATACACAGGACAATGCCGTCCAGGTGTTCGCCGAAGGGCACAGCTTGTTCGACCTCATGTTCAGGCAGATTGAGGAGGCCAAGGAGCACGTTCATTTACTCTACTATATTTTCAATGATGATGAACTTGGGACGCGGCTGTTGGAGCTGTTGACGAAAAAGGCGCGGGAAGGCGTAGAGGTCAGGCTGCTCTATGATGCGGTCGGATCGGCGGGCGTCTCTTCCCGGTTTTTCCGGCCATTGGTAGAGGCAGGCGGAGAAGTCGTCTCGTTTTTTCCTTCGTCGATTCCGTTCCTCAATTTCCGGGTCAATTTTCGCAACCATCGCAAGCTGACGATCATTGACGGAAAAAGCGGCTATATTGGCGGCTTCAACATCGGCGACGAATATTTGGGCAAGGACAAGAAGCTGGGGTACTGGCGGGATACGCACCTGCAAATTGAGGGGAAAGCCGTTTACATGCTGCAGGCGCGCTTTTTCCTGGATTGGAATTTGTCCGCCCCGAAAAGAATGCAGGAGTCGTTCGACTACTTCCCGGAGATGCCGGAGCCAAAGGGCACAATCGGCTGCCAGATCGTGTCGAGCGGGCCAAATTCGGAAAAGCAGCAGATCAAGCACGCGTTTTTGAAAATGATCTACAAGGCGCGCCACAAGATTTATTTGCAGACCCCGTACTTCATACCGGACGACAGCATGCTGACCGCGTTGAAAATGGCTGCGATGTCCGGGGTGGACGTGCGCGTGATGGTGCCGGGCAGGCCGGACCACCTGATGGTTTTCTGGGCGACGCACTCCTACCTGGGCGAGTTGTTGAAAAGCGGCGTGCGCTGCTATTTGTACGAAAAAGGCTTCATGCACGCCAAGACGATGGTGGTCGACACCCAGCTTTCCTCGGTAGGGACGGCGAACGTCGACATCCGCAGCTTCAAGCTCAATTTTGAAACCAATGTGTTCTTGTACGATTCGCAGATGGCGCGGCAGTTGGAGGAGCTGTTCGTGGCAGACCTCGCCGATTGCCGGGAAATGACGGTGGAAGAGTAT
This sequence comes from Brevibacillus sp. YAE8, assembly GCF_057543335.1. NCBI lineage: Bacteria > Bacillati > Bacillota > Bacilli > Caryophanales > Paenibacillaceae > Brevibacillus > Brevibacillus sp. YAE8. The sequence goes on along the minus strand of NZ_BAAIYG010000014.1, from coordinate 53,373 downwards.
TTCAACCGCCCGCTTCGCACGCGTATGCAAGAATCATTGACGCGATTGTTGTCTCCGATTTTATAAACAGAATAAGGACCCTCTGGCCTTGTGGATTTTCGCGGGGCAGAGGGTCCTTTTGCATGTGCATGGTTTAGGCAGGGGCACGGACTGCTGCTTGCGGCAGCCGCCAGCGGGACAGGGCTACGGTTTTTTCGCTCCGCGCAGCAGCTTCTTCGCCTGGTCCATCCGGTAGCCGGTCACATATTCAATCGGGCTTTTGCCGATGTTCTTTTTGAAAACCTCGGTGTAGTAGCGCGGTGTCAGTCCGGCCTTGTTCGCCAGATCGGCCGGAAGAGAGCGGCGCTGCAAAATTCGCATGGATGTAGGAAAGCGTCTGCTCGATTGCTTTTGTCGAATCGACTGAAGGTTGCGTGCTGGCGGCGCTCCAGATCGTGTGCAGCAGTTGCTGAAAACGGATCTGATTTTGCAGGAGGTCCAGCGGATTTGTGCTCTGCTGGTCGGCCTGCAAGGCGAGGACAAGCTCTGTGCAGCGATGGAGTGAGTGAAGCTGATAGCTGTCTTCGTGCGGCTTCCAGGAGCGGCTGGGCGAGTAGCTGCCGGGCGCGGTTTCATCTGGTTCCAGGACATCGAAAAAGAGCGCGAAAAAAGACAGGGATGCTCCGCTGGCGGCTGCGACGGAAGCGACAGCCCCCTCGGCGGCAAAACGACGTGCTGCATGCTTTTCAGGAGGAACAAGGCCGCAGCCAAAAAGGGAGGAGAAGGATTTTTTGCGTGCTGGTCGCCCATGATGACCTCTCCTTTCCAAAAATGATGGCGCATAGGGAACCGAGCCGATCAGGAAACCAGCTCAAAAGACTCGGTCACGACGATGCTGCCTTTTACCGACTGGACCATCGGGCAGTTTTTGCTGGCGGCTTCTACAGCTTTTTGCACTCGTTCCTGCTTCAAGTTTTCCCCGGTAATGATGAAGTGCAGGTGAATTTTCTCGACGCGGTTTGCCTCTGCCTCGTTGCGTGTGACATCGGCTGTGATTTTCATATCGGTGCACGGCATTCTCATCTTGTCCAACACTTTGCGCAGCACGCCGCCGCTGCAAACGGCAATCGAGGAGACCAGCAACTGGTACGGGCGAAAGCCGTATGCTTCATCGCCGGAGACGTGCAGGTCGCCGTACGATAAATGGGTGACGAATCCTTTTTCTTTTGCTTCAAAGTTCATGACGAGTCCTCCTCAGCGATCACTTTTCTTCATTATAAAGAAAAAGCGGGGGGCAAGGCAGAAAAAAAGCGCCGGAAAACAGCAAGGCTCTTACGCGTGAGACGGCAGCCAGCCGCGGCGACGTAAGAACCTTTCTGTTTGGAAGCGGGGAAAAAGCTATCTCATTCCTTTGCCGCCTGCCCATTTTGCAGCAGAGACTGGATGCAGCGAGGCAGCATGTCTTTTAACGTGTCGAATGCGTAGTCCACATCGAGCCGCTCCGTCCATTGATGCGCATCGCGGCCTACAGGGCCGAGGTTCATGACGGGCACGTCAAAAGCTTCCAGCTCCTGTAGCGGGATGGAGTAGCCGTTGTCCCACAGCGGCATGTTGGCGACCAGTGGCTGCATGGAGGCTGCCGGGTATTGCAGTCCGACGTAGCTCAGGTCGGAGATGCCGCCGAAGTAGTTTTGTTTGCGCAAAGTGACCTGGTGCTGTTCCCGCGCATACGCCTCCATCTCGGCCACTGTTTTCTGGATCAGCGGGTGATTGCGCGAGCTGACAGCCGGGTAAAACGGCGGAGCGAAGAACAGGATTATCATCGGAGACAACTCTTTGCAGAGAATCGCCAGTCGATCAACCAGCTCGATGGTCGTGTCGCGATCGTCTTTGTCGTGGCGGTTGGCGATGACGTCTGCCTCGAGCTGGCGCAGCTTGTCCTCGCCGTATGTTTTCAGGGCGTACGTGTACAACTCCTCGTAGGTCATTACGGAGATGGACAGGTCACGCGGGCTAAAAGGAGCAAAATTGGCGAACTGGCTGGCATGGCGAAGGTAGTTTTCCCGGATGCGCTCGGCTACATTTCGCGCTGCGTCCAGGAGCGGCTCCACGACTTCCTCCATCTTCTTTTCCAAAAGGAACAGGTTGAACAGCGTCACGGCGCGATGCGGAATTTGCACCGAGTACTCTTTTTTCAAGTCTTTTTGAATCAGGTTGGTAGGAGGCGGGGAAGCTTCCCCCTCGACGACTTCGCAAAAAGAAGTGTTCAGCTCCAACTCGCACGTAATCTGCGAGGCCATGTAGTTGCCGTTCAGCCCGGCAAACGGCTCGCCCACGTGCGTTTCTTTTCCGTAGCACAAAAAGCCCGGCAGCACCTTGCCGATGGAGCCAGTGTACAAATACTTGTTTTGGTCGCCCGGGAAACGGGTGAACATCGGCTCCGAATTGAGCACAGTCGTGTAGCGCAAATCAAATTCTGCGGCAATTTTCAACAGCTCAGGGACAGCCGCGCGCATGCCGACAGAGTTTACTTCCTCGTCGGGAACGGTCAGCAAGAGCAGGTTGCCGTCAAATTCCCCGGCGCACGCCCGCTCGATCATCGACATGTGCAGGGCGAGCCCGCATTTCATATCCATCGTCCCACGGCCAAACAGCCAGTTGCCTGTGCGCAAATCTTGCTGAACTTCGGCAGGCATGTCAGCTTGGTTTTGCTGGAAGAGCGGAGTGAGCGTTTTCGGGTCAAAGGCGTGCTTCATCCAGCCGCCGTAATCCTCGACATCGACCACATCGAAGTGGCTGACCAAAATCACGGTGTCGCGCACGCCCGGCTTTTTGACGAGAGCGGTGACAAAGTGCCGTCCATCCTCGGTCGGGTTGGCCCGGACATGGTCGGGATTGGCCTGGTAGTAAGGCAGTGAGCGGAGCTGATCGACGACGTAACCGGGCAAGTCTTTTTCGGCAGGCGATCCGGTCACGCTCGGGATGTTGACCAGGTTGCACAGGAGATCGACGAGTTGTTCTTTTGTCTGCCATTTTTGCATGATAAATGCCTCCGTTTTCCGTATAGTGAAAACCATTTCCGTTTGGTGGGTAAAAAATTAAGGCAATGCGCCGATCTTATGGGAAATTTCCTTGGCGCTTTGTCTGGCCCGCTCAATCAGGGTGGACAAAAGCTCGTCGGTGATGCGATAGCTGGGGACGCCGATGCTCAATGCGCCGACTACCCGCTGATTGTAGCCGATGATGGGAGCCGCGATGGAAGCGGTACCTTCCGTTTTCTCCCCGTAGCTGACAGCGTATCCATTTTGCCTGATTTGCGGCAGCAGCAGAAGCAGTTCGCGGCGGCGCTCGGGTTCCGGGATCAGCGCGGCGACGATCCGTTCGGCTTCCTGTGGCTCCATGTTGGCCAGGATCGTTTTGTTGGCGGCTCCGATATGCAGCGGGATGCGCTCGCCCAAATTGTCGATGCTTCTCACCGTCATGGAGCTTTCCACCCGTTCGAGCACGATGGCGTCATGGCCGTGCGGAATATTCAGATAGACAGACTCGCGCACATCTGCCGCCAATTGCTCCATGACGGTTCTGGCGACTGCCCGCACATCAATTTTGTCCAAAATGCGCAGCCCGATCTCCATCCAGGTCAGGCCGACCTTGTATTGCTTGGTTTCCGGAACCTGCTGGATCAAGCCGTACTTCATCAGGCTGCTAATCAAACGGTGTACCGTACTGAGCGGGAGAGACGTTTTCTCAGCGATTTCCGAGATGGACCAGAGCGTTTTGCTCTCGTCAGATACCAGGACAAAGATGATGCTCATTGCCCGGTCAATCGATTGTACCAACGTGTTTCCCTCCTGGCTTTCTAGTGACGTAGGACTGCTTGCCAGTTGTCTCGCCAGCATTTTATGAGATCAATCTATCAGAATTGTTCAGGCGAATCAACAAGATTTCGAGCAGGTAAAAATTCATTGACAAAAAATTTAAAACTATTTTACATTAAGGGTGTGATTTTGTATTGTAGAAGCGATTCCACGATACGGAATAAAAGGTGGCGGCGTAAGGCAGCAAACGCACTGGCCGATCCAGGCAGAATGGCTTGCAGCCGAGCATGCCGCCGCCAAAGGCACGACGCTATCAGTGGCAGCGCACGGGCAGCAGGGCGCGGGCTTATGCGGAAGCGTTTCCAGGCAAAGCCGGTGCGCCTGAACGGAAGCGGGCACCTGAAACGATTTGCAGATCTCAAGAATGATTTCAAAAAAAGAAGGGAGAACGACTATCATGAGATTTTCTCGCGCGATTGTAAGAAAACCGGGGCAAAGCTATGTGAACGGCCTGACGACATCTGATCTCGGCAAGCCGGACTACGCTCTGGCGCTAAAGCAGCATGCTGCTTACATAGAGGCTTTGAAGCAAGCCGGTTTGGAAGTGATCGTTTTGGAAGCGGACGAGCGTTTCCCGGACTCCACATTCGTCGAAGATACGGCTGTCCTGACGGAAAAGTGCGCGGTTATCACCAACCCTGGCGCGGAAAGCCGCAACGGTGAGATCGAGGACATGAAGCAAGTGCTCCCACGCTTTTTTGACACGATTGAATATATTCAGGCTCCCGGCTTCCTCGATGGCGGCGACGTCATGCAGGTAGAAAACCATTTTTATGTGGGACTGTCCACGCGCACGAACGAGGAAGGCGCGAAGCAGTTCCGGGACATTCTCTCCAAGTACGGCTACGAAGTCACGATCGTTCCGCTGAAGGAGTTTTTCCATCTGAAAACCGGAATCGCCTACCTGGGCAACAACACCTTGGTACTGGCAGGCGAATTTATTGATTCCCCCGTGTTCAAAGACTACAAGCACCTGATCGTGGAAAAAGAAGCGGAGTATTCCACGAACTGCATCCACATCAACGACTACGTCATCATTCCGAAAGGCTACGACAGCACGAAAAAGCAAATTACGGATGCTGGCTACCAGGTGATCGAGCTGGAGATGTCCGAATTTCAGAAGCAAGACGGAGGATTGAGCTGCCTGTCCCTGCGCTTCTAACGCAGGCAGTTCCTTCCCGGCATCTTATTTTGCCATTCCCGAGCGGGGAAAGAGAGGGATCATATGAACGGTGGGATTCACAAGGACAAAGAGCTGCAGCGCTCGATGAAAAGCCGCCACCTGTTTATGCTGTCTTTGGGTGGGGTCATCGGAACGGGGCTTTTTCTGAACGCAGGCTATACGATCAACCAGGCGGGGCCGGGCGGTGCGCTCGTCGCGTTTCTCGTCGGAGGCATTTTGCTCTACCTGGTCATGACCTGCCTGGGTGAGCTGTCTGTGAAAATGCCTGTAACCGGCTCTTTTCAAACGTATGCGACGAAGTACATTGGCCCGGCCAGCGGCTTTACGCTCGGCTGGATGTACTGGCTCGGCTCTGCGACGACGGCTGGTGTGGAGTTTACCGCCGCCGGGATGGTCATGCAGAGATGGTTCCCGGATACGCCAATCTGGATTTGGTGCGCCCTGTTTATTCTTTTGCTGTTTACCTTCAACGCTTTGACAACGAAAGGATTCGCGGAAACCGAATACTGGTTTGCGGGGATCAAGGTGCTGGCTGTCCTCATCTTCATTATTGTCGGGCTAGGTGCTATTTTCGGTATTATCAGTATGGAAGGCCGGGAAGCCCCGTTCTTCACCAACTTTTCGGCGGAGGGCGGTCTGTTTCCGTTCGGGTTTACCATTGTCTTTGTCACGATGATGAACGTCGTGTTTTCCTACCAAGGCTCTGAGCTGATCGGGATTGCTGCGGGTGAAGCCGAGAACCCGCAAAAAAACATCCCGCGAGCGATCCGCAACGTCGTTTTCCGCATCCTCGTGTTCTACGTGGCTTCTGTGACGATCTTGTCCGCTCTGTTCCCGGCAAGCGAGCTGGGGCTATTGGAGAGTCCGTTCGTGACGGTGTTTGATTCTGTAGGGATTCCGTTTGCGGCAGATATCATGAACTTCGTCATCCTGACGGCGCTGTTGTCTGTCGGCAACTCGTGCCTGTACGCGGCCACGCGCTTGTTGTGGGCCTTGTCGCACAGCGGCATGGCGCATCCTGTATTCGGCAGGCTGACGAAAAGAAGCGTGCCGCTCAACAGCCTGCTGGCGACATTGGCTTTCTCGCTCTTGTCGCTGCTGACCAGCGTGATTGCTGCCGATACCGTTTATGTCCTGCTGATGTCTGTCTCCGGGATCGCGGTCACCTTCACCTGGATGGGCATTGCCCTGTCCCAATTCAACTTCCGCCGGACATATTTGCGGGAGGGCGGCAAGCTGGAGGATTTGCAGTTCGTGGCGCCGTTTTACCCGGTGATGCCGCTGCTGTGCCTGGCGTTGTGCACGTTCATCCTGATTTTCCCGGCGTTCGATCCGACGCAGCGAGTGGGGCTGTTCTACGGACTTGGCGCACTGGCGCTGTTTTATCTCTACTATTATGTGCGCTATGGCCGCGGCAAGAAAAGCAACCCGGACATCCCGACTCAAGGCTAAGCGCCCGACCAGACAAAATGCCCCTGCCACGGCAAATGGCAGGGGCATTTTTGCGTGCTCGGACATGCGAATGGCTCCAGGCGTCAGGAAAGCCCGAACAGCTCGGACAAGCACGGATTGACGAACATGCCTTCGGGATCGAGCCGCGAGCGGATGGCGAGGAAATCAGGCAGGCGCGGGTAGACTTGATGCAGCTCGTCGGCGGTCATGTTGTGCATTTTTCCCCAGTGCGGGCGGCCGCCATAACGCCGGAAAATTTGCTCCATGCGGGCGAAATACGCTTCATAGGGCATTCCTTTGTACATATGCACGGCGATAAAGGCACTGTCGCGCTCGTAGGCGGGGCTGAGCCAGATGTCGTCTTTTTTCACGTAGCGGCATTCCAGGGGGAAGTGAACGTTGAAGCGCTCCTGTTCGATGGCCTGGCGCATTTCCCGGATGGCCTCGCCCATATGCTCGGCGGGCAGGCAATATTCCATCTCGTAAAAGCGGACGAGGCGCGGGGTGGCGAACAGCTCGTGGCTGTTGCCGCTTTCGTTGACCGCCGGCACGCTTTGGGCGGACAGCCTGCTCACGGAGCGGGCGAGCGCGGGGCGCAGGCGGCAGCTTTCGGACAGCAGCCAAAACAGCCCGTTTTCCACGACCATTTTTTTCAGGTAGCTCCATTGCTGATTCGCGCTGGAAGGCTCCGAGGTTTCGTTCATGAATTTCACTTGCACGGTGTCGGAGTAAGGGAAGGAGAAAAACTCGAAATGGCGGTGTGATTGCTTGAAAGTATCCAGGGAGGACAAGCATTCGTCCAGCGGCATGCGCAGGCTCTGGTAGCGAAGACGGTAGGCGGGAAGAACACGGAGCTTGACGCGGACGATAATGCCAAGCAAGCCAAGCGAGACTTGCATCGCCTTGAACAGCTCCGGGTGCGATTGTTCCGACACCTCCAGCAGCTCGCCTGAGGCGGTGACGACGGTCAGTCCGACGACCTGTGTCGAGACGCTGCCGAATTGAATCCCGGTACCATGCGTTCCGGTGCTGACGGCTCCGGCGATGGACTGGGCGTTGATGTCGCCGAGATTTTCCTGGGAGTAGCCTGCTTGATGCAGGAGCGCCCCTAGCGCTTTCAGCTTGGTTCCGGCCCATACCTCGACGGTTTGCTGCTCGGGATCGACGCGGACGAGTCCTTGCAGGCGGTCCAGGGACAGCATGCACTCTTCTGTCTGTACCAGCCGGGTAAAGGAATGCCCGGAGCCAATGACGCGGATGCGCGTACCTGCTTCCTTGCAGGCACGGACGATGGAGACGACCTCGTCCAGCGATTGCGGCAGCGCGATTTGCCGCGGCTGGCTTTGCACATTTCCTGTCCAGTTGCGAAAGCGGTTTGCCTTTTTGCTTATAGAAAGCATTGTCCATCCCCCCGATAGGTCGTCATTTCCTCGACAACTTTTCCGCCTGAAACACAGTAGAGCCGTGAAAAGCGTTCGCATAGTTCTCCCGCTTTGGCGTGGCGAAAAAAGACGGGATCGCCCAACTGCAACGTCTCCATGCCGCGATACTGGATGGGCGTCTGCACTTCGCCGGCGCCCTCGTTGGGCATAAGCCGAACGCCCGTTGGCAAATACGGCTTAGGCAAGCGATCCGCCCCTGCGGAACCGGAGGCGATATAGCCGCCGCCCGCGCATGTGTAAATATGCTCGGCAGGCTTGCGAATGATTTCCAGCGCAAATCCGGCAGCCGGTTGAAAATGAAAGTCCTGGTAGTAATCGAACAGGCCGGGCGAAAAAAAGCCGGAGCCGGCTGTCAGCTCGGTAACCGCGTCCTCTCTTCCCGTATGATGCAGGCTGCCCGTTCCCCCGCCGTTGACGAAGCGCAGCGAAATGCCCAGCTCGCCGATCGCCTTCACCAGCTCCGCTCTGCGATGAGCCACCTCCTTGACCGATTGCTGCTTCAGCAGGCGAATCAGGCTGTTTTTGAAAAATTGCCGGGGGTAGCGATCGCCGACGCCTGCGATTTGCGCTTCGTAGCCCATGATGCCGTCCAGTTTGAGGTGTTTGGAGGAAGCGACGCGGGAAGCAAGCGCGACGGCTTGTTCCAGCGAGCGCAGAGGGGAGCGCCACACGCCGAAATGCAGGCCCAATATATCGGACGACATGTCGATGTCCAGGCAGACGGGGAAAATGACGCCTTGCTCGCGGGCGATTTGCTCCAGATGCTCCACGTGCGAGACAGAGTCGATCATGAGGGTGAGGGAGCGCCCTTGCTGGATTTGCTCGCCAAGCGCGATCAGCCAGCTTTTTTCCCAGACAGGATATCCCAGCAGCAAATCGTCAAAGCCCGCCGCGCACAAATGGAGCGCTTCGGGCGCGGAGAAGCACATCAGCCCGGAAAAGCAGTCGTCCAGTTGCAAAAGGTGTTTGAGAATACCGACGCTGCGGATGGATTTGCTGGCAATCCGAATCGGCTTTCCATTGCTTTGCAACCCGATTTGCTCTGCATTTTGCTCCAAAAGATCCAGGTCGACGAAGGCGAACGGCTTTGGAATACCGGCAAAGGCAGACTGGTAATAGCGATAATCCCGCATGGGCAAGCCTCATCCTTTTTGTATGAGAGTAGTAATACGAAAATGTTTCTTAAAATTCTATATATTCTATCTTTTTGTGTCGATTCCTCCCGGGTTTTTCGGAGGGACTCACCGGAAATGACGAACGTTCGGATGTAATGTTCGGATTTTGCTTTGTGAAACCGTTTTTCAATCGTATTTTTTATATTAAAAAAATGTAAACACGAATAAATGGGCTGAAGAATATTGACTTGATTCAGCTTATACGCTACTATACATATTGTTGTTGGCTACAAGACTGGCTTGATGAATACATGACAAATTCGTATATCCTCAAAGATATGGTTTGAGGGTCTCTACAGGGAACCGTAAATTCCCGGCTACGAATGAGGGTGTTTTTTGACATACCTTATTCGTCGGCCGGGAATTTTTTGCGTTGTCGTCTGTTGCCGCGGGCAGGGATAGACAGCGCAAGAGCCATCTATGCTTGGTGAAAGCCTAGTATTCCAACATGCTTACGGGGAGGAACTGGAAGTGAAGAAATACGATGCGATTGTGGTAGGAGCAGGACCAGCCGGAATTTTTACATGTTATGAGCTGACGCGAAAAGCGCCGAATGCCAAGGTGCTTCTCATTGATAAAGGGCACGACATTTACAGCAGACGCTGTCCGATCCTGGAAGAAAAAATCAAGCTTTGTCCGCCGCCTGCCGGGAAAAAGGACTATGCGGGCTGTCTGCCGGCCTGTTCGATTACCAGCGGTTTTGGTGGAGCAGGCGCCTACAGTGACGGCAAATTCAACATCACGACGGAGTTCGGCGGCTGGATGACGGATTACCTCAGTCCTTCCACTGTGCTTGGTCTAATCAAATACGTCGACGAAATCAACCTGGAGCACGGCGCGACCCGCACGATTACCGATCCGACGACAGAGACGATCAAAAGCATCGAGCAGCGCGGGTACGCGGCAGGGCTCAAGCTGCTGCGCGCACAGGTGCGCCATTTGGGCACAGAGCAAAACCTGGAGATTTTGCAGTCGATTTTTGAATATTTGAAGGAACGAATCGACATGATGTTCAAGACCGAGGTCGAGGACATTTTGACGGTCAAGGAAGACGGCGGCCATCGCGTGAGAGGCGTCGTCCTGAAAAACGGGGGAGAGTACGAGAGCGACTTTGTCGTGATCGGACCTGGCCGGGACGGCTCGGCTTGGCTGACCAACATCCTGAAAAAGCGCCACCTGAAAATGTACAACAACCAGGTGGACGTCGGGGTGCGCGTAGAGACGTCCGATGTCGTCATGCGCGAAATCAACGAGCATTTGTACGAGGGCAAGTTTATTTTCAACACATCCGTCGGCACGCGGGTCCGCACGTTTTGCAGCAATCCGTCCGGGCACGTCGTCGTGGAAAACCACAGCGGGGTCATGGCGGCAAACGGGCATTCCTACAAAGACCCGGCGCTCGGCTCGACCAATACGAACTTCGCGCTGCTCGTCTCGCATACGTTCACGGAACCTTTTGACAAGCCGAACGAGTACGCGCGCGAGATATGCAAACGCGCCAACGATTTGTCCAACGGCGGCGTGATCGTGCAAAAGTACGGCGATATTTTGCGGGCGCGCCGCTCTACGGAAGCGCGGATCAAGGAAGGCTTCCTCGAGCCGACCTTGAAGGAAGCCGTGCCGGGCGATCTCGGACTGGTGCTGCCTTACAATACGATGAAAAGCCTCATTGAAATGGTGGAAGCGCTGGACAAGGTCACGCCGGGAATTGCCTCGGAGCACACGCTGTTTTACGGCGTCGAAGCGAAATTTTACTCGGCGCGTCCCAAGCTGACAGAGGAGTTTGAGACGGAAATCAAAGGACTGTTCTGCGGGGGCGACGGGGCAGGGATCACGCGCGGACTGGCGCAGGCGGGTGCGGCAGGCGTCTGGATGGCGCGCAGCATGGTCAAACGGATGATGTAAACAGCAACTCGCAACAGGGAAAAGGGCTTCTGCTTGAACACGGCTGCTTAGCCGCTCAGGAGTAGAAGCCCTTTTGTCGTGTCGTCGTATCAAAAACAAGCCTACGCTTGCGTATTCAAATTTTCCGTCATCTTTTTCAGAACCCGGTTGAAGACGGCAAGCTCGTTCTCGTCCAGATCGCGCAAGGCAACCGCTTCCAAATCGCGCGCCGCTTGCAGCCACTGGGGAAAACGCTCGATTGCCGCAGGCGAGAGCGACACGTACCGTTCCCGCTTGTCGTCGCCTTCGGAGCGGATGATCCAGCCCATCTCTTCCAGCCGGGTCAATGTCCGGGTAATCGTCGGGGCTTCGACATTCAGGTAGTTGCTCAGTTGCACCTGCGTCAAAGAGTTGCGGTAGTGCAGGCAAAGAATAATGCTCCATTGCGAGCTATATAATCCCATCGGGGACATGATTCCATTCAATGTTTTACTGAAGACTCTGGCAGCTTGGCCGATCTTGTGACCGTAATGTTGCATGATATCAGACCTCCAGAAAAAGCTGGTTCGAAAGACGAAGCGCTTGATTGCTTAAGTAAATATGTACAAATAACATAGTAGCAGTTCAGGACATATAAGTAAATGTTTATTCGAGTGGAAAAGAAGGCGTTTTTCTGACAAAAATAAAGCCGATGCCGTTTCAAGGGCATCAGCTCGGGGAAGAAGGTAAAAGGAGGGCTGTTAATCGGCAGCCAAAATGCCAAGCGGCCCGTTTTCGTCAATGATGGGCTCCAACTCGTAGATGGAGATGGGAAACATCGGGAAGCCGACATAGTACGGGGTGATTTCGTACAGTTGGAAGTAAATGACCAATGATTTGTCGGCAACGTAAAAATCTTGATCGGGCTTGATCGTGGTAAAACCGTTCAGCGTCGGGATTTGCCGCGCCTCGATCTGGCGTTTGATGTTCGCGGACAGGACGTTGACGTAGTCGCTGCCCGGCTTGAACAGCTCGCGCAGCGTATAGAGCTTGCCTGTATGGATGTTTGCCGTCACCGACCCGAGGAAGGTCATGCCGTGGGCCATTTGCGGAGTGTACGCGTAATTGCTCATGGTGACGCTGAAAATGCCGCGCTCGTTCGTTTTGATTTCGTAGCTTCCTTGCATTTGGGTATTTCCCGGTACTTGTACCCGTTGCTGTTCGTGAATCAATCCTTGGACCGTTTGCAAAATGGCGCGGTTGATGTCTTTTTCTGCTTGCTGATTGGCTAGCCCCGCCAGTTGCGGGTAATAAATAGTGGTATTCGGACGTTGGATCGTCCGCGTCAGCACGGTGGCTGGCAAAAGATTGCGTTGTTCTTCCACGGTTCTTAGTTCCTTTCCAGATGTCTTAAAATAAGGGGTATGATAGTAGCCTATTCGTCACTGGTTTTGGCTGTTCTCACTTTTTTCACAAATTAGTCAATCTGAGCGCGATATAATGGAAAAAGAATCCGATACATAAGTAGCAGGGAAAAGGGGGGCAACTATGATTCAATTGGTTCGCAACACATTAACGGACAAAGAAGGCTTTATGATTTTTATCCTATGGAACCATCTGTGGATGGCGGGACTCATTGCCTATCAAGTCGACGCTAATTTCTGGAAAGTGACGTCCCTCGGATTGCTGGTCACCCTTATTGTTTCGCCTTTTTACTTCATCAAAAGAGACAGCCATGTCATTCGTTATCTGGTAGCGATCGGACTTATGTTTTACGCGATTTCGTTCGATCATTTCACGACGTATCCAGAAGTTACGTTTCTCGCTTTTGTGGTCATGGGTTTTCTCGCGGCTTACCTGGATTGGAAGCTCGTAGTGACAGCCGGAATTGCGCAAATCATCGTGACGCTGGTCGGATTTTACACAGGATCGTACGAGATTTTCAGCGGCGATTTCACCGAGCTGAATCTGGTGCTACGCATCATGGCGATTCTGATGATGATGGGAGCGGTGACGTACCTCTGTCTGGCGGGACAAGCGTCCTTGCAGAAGGCAAACATCGCCCGCCAGGAAGCGGAAGAAAAAGAGCGTCGCCTGGGAGAGATGCTCGTCCATATCCAACAGATGACCGAGCAGATCGACCGTACGACAGAGCACGTACACGAGCATGCCGAAGGAACGAAACGCAATACGGATGAAATGATGATCGCCTTCAAGGAAGTGGCGACGGGCATGGAGTCGCAGGCGAACTCGACAGTGAAGATCGAGGAAGAGGTGCAGTCGATCGACCAGGAGATCGTGGCGGTCACCACGCAGACGAACGCGATGAAAAGCGAGTCCGACCAGAACAACCGCCGCCTGAAAGAAAGCGTCGACATGATGAAAGAGCTGTCGCAGCAAATGGAACAGATCGTTTCTGCCGTCAACGTGGCAGCGTCGACGATTCACCAGCTCAACCGCCAGGCCAATCGGGTCGAGGAAATCGTAGGAGCCATCAACCAGATTGCGACGCAAACGAACCTGCTGGCGCTCAACGCCGCCATCGAGTCGGCGCGTGCAGGCGAGCACGGCCGCGGCTTCGCCGTGGTGGCAGACGAGGTGCGCAAGCTGGCGGAGCAGAGCGCAACCGCTACACAGGAAATTACCGAGATTCTCAAATCGCTCCATCAGGAAAGCGAGAACGCTGTACAGCAGATCAGCAACGGGGAAGCTTCGGTGGCAAAAGGCCAGGAGCTGGCTGTGAAAACAGTGGCGTCGATCGAGGCGGTGCGCTCCGGCATGATGGCCTTCCTGCAGGCAGCGGAGCAGGTCGGCTCCAGCATGAACCGGGTAAAAATGCGCTCGGGCGAAGTGGCGATGGAAATGTCGACCATTACCGCTGTCACCGAGCAGTCGGTCGCCAATCTGGAGGAGCTTTTCGCCACAGCGGAAAACCAGCATCAAAAGGTGCGGGAAATTACCGAAGAGCTGGGGGAACTGAACAATCTGTCGCATCGGCTGCAGGAAACGTTTCACAGACAATAGGCGCCAAAGTGTAAAATTGGCGAGAACAGTCTGAAAAAACAATTGCTTTTTCAGTTTGTTCTGCTAGAATGAATGCATTGTAACTTGATAGTTTTTATCTCCTTATCGAGAGCGGCGGAGGGACTGGCCCGATGAAGCCCGGCAACCACTGGACATGCGTGACATGGACAGAAAGGTGCCAATTCCTGCAAAACCTGTACCGGGGTTTTGACAGATGAGGAAGAGGACGGCTTCGGACGCAAACTCTTCCTTCGGGAAGAGTTTTTTTGTTGTCAGGAGGGGGAATACACGAACGATAAAATATTTTTGTTACAAAATATTCGTGTTTAGTATTGATCTTTTCGGAAAAAAGCCGTACATTACGTAGTAGGATACAGAAAAAACGTAGAACGTTCGGATGGGAGCGGAAGACACCATGAAGAAGTTGTTGTTAGCATTCACCACTTTTGCTGTTTTGGCTGCGGGCTGTTCGGCTGGCGGAAATGCGCCTGCTGACAAGCCAAAGGAAGAAGCGGCAGGGCAAGAAGGCGCGGCGAAGAAGCGCATTGCGCTGATTTTGCCGGAAAAAATCGGGGTAAACCCGTTCTTCCAGCAAATGGACGAAGGCGCGAAAAAAGCAGGACAGGAATTTGGCGCAGAAGTAAAAAGCATCGAGTCTACTGACCACGGCGCCATCGAAGAAAATTTGCGCGTTGCGGTAGCGGAAAACTACGATCTGATTATCACTTCTTCTTTTGAAGCGGAAGACGCGCTGAAAAAAGTGGCAGCCGAAAATCCTGACCGCAACTTCGCGATTATTGATACCGTAGTAGATTTGCCAAACGTGCGCAGCGTTACCTTCCGCGAGCAGGAAGCGGCTTACCTGATGGGCGCTGCGGCAGGTCTTGCCACGAAGACAAACAAGGTCGGCATGGTTGTCGCCATGGATATTCCGCTGTTGAAAAAATGGACAGGCGGCTTCCAGGAAGGCTTGAAAGCAACCAATCCAAACGCGGAGTTCCTGGTGAACTACGTAGGAAGCTTCTCTGACCCGGCAAAAGCGAAGGAGCTGGCGCTGCTGCAAGCATCCAAAGGCGCCGACTTCATCAACGGAGCGGCAGCAGTAGGCGACCTCGGCGTGTTCGAGGCCGCGAAGGAAAAAGGCTTCTATACATCGGGACAGGACGTTGACCGCACCACGATCGACCCTGAGCACATCGTGTTGTCCCAGCTCAAAGGGACAGATGCCGCTGCGTATGAAACCGTGAAGTCGTTCGTAGAAGGCTCGTTCAAGCCGGGCGTCGTCACTTACGGCTTGAAAGAAAAAGGCGTAGGCGTAACGTATGTGACGCACGAGAGCCAGACGCCTCTGAACGCTTTTATTGGCCAGGAAGTCGTGGACAAAGTAAA
Organism: Brevibacillus sp. YAE8; assembly: GCF_057543335.1. Lineage (NCBI taxonomy): Bacteria > Bacillati > Bacillota > Bacilli > Caryophanales > Paenibacillaceae > Brevibacillus > Brevibacillus sp. YAE8. Next base: position 37,988 of record NZ_BAAIYG010000014.1, on the reverse strand, counting down.
AGCGATCAGCGAGGAGATTATCGCTGGTACCCGCAAAGTGCCAGACTCGTTTTAACAGCTAGCGCACAGTGCATGATTGTGACCGACTACAACTGTGTAGTCGGTCTTCCTTATATGCAAGGCAAGGAGCAGAGGCAAGGAAGAGAAAGGCTAGGCGCAAAGAAGGAGGAGCAAGGATGACCGATCGTTTGGAAATGCGGGCCATGACCAAGAAATACGGAGATTTTATTGCAAACGACAAGGTCTCGTTTTCGCTTGCTGCGGGAGAAGTCCACGCCATCGTCGGGGAAAACGGCGCGGGCAAGACGACGCTGATGAGGATGCTGTACGGCATGGAGCAGCCTACGTCCGGCGAGATCGTGCTAGGCGGCAAGCCTGTCGCTTTTCGCGGGCCGCAGGACGCCATTCGCAGCGGGATCGGGATGGTGCACCAGCACTTCATGCTGTTTGGCGAGTTTAGCGTGGCGGAAAATATCGTGATCGGCTACGAGCCGCAGCAGGCCGGATTTTTCCGCCGGAAGGACGCCGTGGAAAAGGTCCGCGCACTAAGCGAGCAGTACCGGATTCCGATAGATGCACAGGCTAGAGTGTCCAACTGCTCCATCGGCGAGCAGCAGCGTGTGGAAATTCTCAAGGTGCTGTACCAGGGAGCGGACATCATCGTGCTGGACGAGCCGACTGCCGTGCTGACGCCGCTTGAAGTTCGCGAGCTGTTGCAGACGATCCGCAATCTGGCGGAGAGCGGGAAGAGCGTCATTTTGATTACGCACAAGCTGCAGGAAGTGATGGAGGTCGCAGATCGGATCACGGTGTTGCGCGGCGGCAAGGTGACGGGCACGGTAGCGCGTAACGAGACGAATGTGGACGATCTGGCCCGGCTGATGGTCGGACGCGAGCTGCGGGAGCTGAGCGAGCGCGTCGATCTGGAGCGGGGGCCGCTTTTGCAGGTGGAGAACTTGACGGTTCGGGAAAAGCAGACGTTGCTCGACCGGGTCAGCTTTACCGTGCATCACGGGGAAATCGTCGGCATCGCGGGCGTATCGGGCAACGGCCAGTCCGAACTGCTGCAAGCGATCAGCGGCTTGCGGACGGCACAGGAGGGAACGATTCGGCTGGGCGGCAAGGACGTTACCAACCAGACTGTCGCGACGATTCGCGAGGCGGGCTTGGCGCACATCCCGGAAGATCGCTACTTGTGGGGGGTAGCCAAGCTGGAGAGCGTCGAGGAAAACGCGCTGATGGGCTATCAGCGAAAGCCTGCGTTCAATCGGCGCGGCGTCGTGCGGCGGGAAGCTTTTCGCCAGGTCGTCAGAGGCTGGGTAGAAAAGTTCGCGATCAAGACAGGCTCCAGACAGCTTCAGGAGCTGGCCGGGAATTTGTCGGGCGGAAATCTGCAAAAGCTGATCGTGGCGCGCGAGCTGGGACATGAGACTCCGTTTTTGCTCGCGGCAGAGCCGACCCGGGGTGTCGATATTGGCGCGATGGAGTACATCCATCAGGCGCTGATCGACAAGCGCAACGCAGGCGACGGGATTTTGCTGGTCTCGTCCGAGCTGTCGGAAATTTTGGCGCTGTCAGACCGGATTTTGGTGATGTACAAAGGGCGGATCGCCGGAGAGCTTTCGCGCAAAGAGGCAACCGAGGAAAAAATCAGCGTGTTAATGGCGGGAGGAAGCGTTCATGGCAGCAATCAAAGAGCTGGGTAAATCACTGGTTCAGCCGCTTTTGGCGGTTGTCATCGGGCAGTTGATCGGGGCGCTCGTCATCGCTTCGGTAGGGGAATCTATCCTGGGCACGTATCAGGAAATGTGGAAAGGGGCCTTCGGCAGCTTCTACTTCTTCACCTCTACCTTGGCGAGAGCGACGCCGATCATGCTGATCGCCTTGGGGCTGTCGCTTGCTTTTCGGGCGGGAGTGTTCAACCTGGGGGCAGAAGGACAGATGGTGCTCGGGGCGATCAGCGCTACGCTCGTGGCGATCTATTTGCCCGCACCGGGAGTCGTGAAGCTGGTGGCGGCGATTCTCACGGGGATGGCGACAGGCGGTTTGTGGGCGTTGCTGCCGGGCTTTATGGAGGCGAGATTCCGCATACCGCTGCTCATCTCCACCTTGCTGTTCAACTATATCGCCGTTCTGTTCGCAAGCTACCTCGTAACCGAGCCGTTTCGCGACCGCAGCGGTTCGGCGGCGCTGGCGCAGACGGTCATGCTCGATAAAAGCGTCTGGTTGCCCAAGTTGTTTGCGGGGATGAGCGTGCACGCGGGCTTTTTGTTTGCCATCGTCGGTGCCGCGATCCTGTTTTGGGTGATTCGCTTTACGCCGTTTGGCTATGAAGTGAAAATGCTCGGACAAAACCCGCTGTTTGCCCAGTACGGGGGGATCAACGGCATTCGCGTCATGCTGACGGGCATGTTTGCGAGCGGCGGATTGGCCGGCCTGGCAGGAACGGTCGAGGTGCTGGGGGCGCACTATCGTTTTGTCGACGGCGCTTTGACGGTGCCGAACTTCGCCTGGACAGGGCTGATGGCAACGCTTTTGGCGAACGCCCATCCGGTGGGTGTCGTGTTTACCTCGATTCTGCTGGCTGCATTCCAGACGGGAGCGATGGGTGTGGAGCGCAACACAGAGGTGCCGTTGGAGCTGGCCAGTGTGATTTCAGCCGTGCTGATCCTGTTTATCTCGGCTAAATTCAGCTACGACTGGTGGAAAAAGCGGAAAGCAAAAGGGGGAGAATCTCATGGAGCTGCTTGATTGGTCCCTCGTCAGTTCTACCATTCGGATGGTGACGCCGATTTTGCTCGCGGCATTGGGGGGAGCGCTGTGCGCGCGGGTTGGCATTTTTAATGTAGGGCTGGAAGGCATGGTGCTCGTTGGCGCCTTTTCCGCCATCGTCGGCAATCACTTTACCGGGAATCTGTTCCTCGCGATCTTGATCGCGGCGCTGACGAGCGTTCTTTTTTCCCTGCTGTTTGCCTATATGACGATCAAGCTGAAAGCAAACGAGATCGTCGTCGGGGTGGCGATCAATTTCCTCGCGCTCGGTCTGACGACGTTTGCGTTGCGGGCGATTTTTGGCGTCAAGGGAGCTTTTTACGATAAAGACATGGCAGGCTTGCCGAAGTGGGACATTCCGGGGCTACAGCACATTCCGGTCGTGGGCGAGGTCGTATCGGGGCATTCGCCGCTCGTCTACCTCGCGTTTGTGGCCGCCATTGCGCTCTATTTGTTCTTTTACAAGACGGTTACCGGCTTCCGGGTTCTCGCCGTCGGTTCCAATCCGGTGGCTGCCCGCAGCCTTGGGTTGAAGGTAGCAGGCTTGCAGGTGCTCGCGATCGTCATGTGCGGCGCTTTGTGCGGGATTGCCGGAGCGCAGCTTTCTTTGGGGCAAGTGACGATGTTTTCGGAAGGGATGACCGCGGGTCGCGGCTTTATCGCCCTGGTCGCGATGATGATGGGGCAGTCTCACCCGCTGGGAATTTTGGCGTCGAGCTTTCTGTTCGGCTTGATGGATGCGCTGAGCATTCGTCTGCAAGGCTTCTCGCTTCCGACGCAGTTTACTTCGATGCTGCCGTATTTGCTCACGGTGGTGGCGATGTTCTTCCTGAAAGATCGGATGCAAGGCGCCAGCCATAATCAGCAGAGCACCCGGTAAAAGGAGGGCGCAGTCAGCAAAGACCAAGGGGGTACGCAACATGAACAAGGCAGATCGGATCAAACGGATGAAGGTGCCGGCGGTCGACCCGGCATTGGCCAAACGGCTTCCGCCAGGGCAAGTATTGACAGAGCGCTTTCCTATTTTGCACGAGGGCGAAGTGCCCACCTACGACATGAAGGACTGGACGCTGCGCGTGTTTGGCGAGGTCGACCGGGAAGTCACGCTCAACTACGAACAGCTCATGGCGCTGCCGCAGGTGACGGTGAAAAGCGACATTCACTGCGTGACGCGCTGGTCGCGGTTTGACAATGCATTTACAGGCGTGCGCTTCCGCGATTTTTTGCAGGCAATCGGTGTCGTGCCCGCCGCGTCCTACGTCATGCTGCACGGCGATCACGATTACACGGCGAATGTGCCGCTGGCCGACCTGATGCGCGACGATGTGCTGTTGGCCCATTCCTTTGACGGGGAGCCGCTGACGGACAAGCACGGCTGGCCGCTGCGCCTGGTCGTCCCGCACCTGTATTTCTGGAAAAGCGTGAAGTGGCTGCGCGGCATTGAGTTTATGCGCGAAAACAAGCCCGGCTTCTGGGAGCAAAACGGCTTTCACCTGATCGCAGACCCGTTCCGCGAAGAGCGGTTTTCCGGTGAGGCGTTGCCGATTCCGGAAGACGAATGGGAGAAAAAGGAGTTTGATTGAGATGCTGACCAATCTGAAAGTAGACCCGGAACAACTGCCAAAACGCGCTATCGTCTGCGGCGATCCGAAACGCGCTGCCTTGATCGCCTCCAAGCTGGAAAACACGCGGCAAATTGGGGAAAATCGCGAGTACTACAGCTATGCCGGAAGCTGGAGGGGCACGGAGGTAGCGGTAGTCAGCCACGGCGTCGGTTCGCCTGGAGCGGCTGTATGCTTTGAAGAACTGGCGAAGGGTGGCGTACAGGTCATCATCCGCGTCGGGACGGCCGGATCGTATCAACAAGAAATCGAGCCGGGCAGCCTCGTCATCAGCTCGGCTGTTGTGCGCCAGGACGGGCTTACAAGCCAGTTGGTTCCGCCCGGTTTCCCGGCTGTCGCCAATCGCCGCGTGGCAGATGCGCTCGTGCAAGCAGCAAAAGCGCACGAATCCGGGCTGCACGTAGCGGAAGGCATCACGCTGACGCTCGATGTTTTTTACAGCGGCGTCCTGGAATTTCCGCACAAGCTGTACCAAAAAGCAGGGGTGTTGGCTGTCGAGATGGAAAACTCCGCGCTGTTCGTCATTGCCGCGCTGCGCGGCATGAAGGCCGGGTCGATCCTCGCGATTGACGGCTACGCCGATGCCGATTTGCTTGCCTCGTACAACCCGCACACAGAGACGATGGCCAAAGCGATTGAAGCCGAGGCGCTGATTGCGCTGGATGCGCTAGTGTCCGTTTCCGCATAAAAATGAAGCAAGCCCGGGACGATGAGAAGTCCCGGGCTTTTTCTTTTGCCATACGACAGCCGCTATTCTTCATTGAAGCGATCCAGCATCGAGATCGTGTCGATCAGGTGGTTGTTGAAAATTTGCCGGGCAACGCTGAGCAGCTCGATAATCATCGGGTCGCGCAAGGAATACGTCACCTTGTTTCCGTCCTTTGTTCCGTACACGATGTTGTTGTTGCGCAAAATAGCGAGTTGCTGGGAAACGGCCGAGCCTTCGCTGCCGATGAGCGTTTGCAGCTCGTTCACGTTTTTGTCTCCCTCCGCCAAGAGCTCCAGAATCCGAATCCGCAGGGGATGCCCCAGTGCTTTGAAGAAATTCGCTTTAAATTGCTGTAGCTCCAAATTCAATAGCAGGTTCCTCCGATCTTTTCGTCATACCGACGTTTGGGATGTTTGCTGCACGCAAGCCGTTTGCGAGTGAGGATCAGCCAGGCTCGCGCATTCCCGGAAAGCAAAGTGCTGGCAGCCCAGACATTTGCCGACGTCCAGCCGGCGCAGGGCGTACTCGATTGCCTCTCCGGTGTGGGCGAAAAAGTGTGCTTCGCCGATGAGCGCATAAAGGCCCGTGCGCTCTAAAATTTGTTTCGGGGCGTTTTGGATTCCGGAGACGAGTACCGTTGTTCCCTGACTCATGCATTGTTTCACGATCCGCGACAAATTGGCTTCGCCCGTCATGTCCAGAAACGGTACTTTGCCCATTCGCAGCAGCAACACTTTTGGCTGATGCTGCAACGTGTTCGCGAGCGAGCTTTCGAACAGATCGGCATCCCCGAAAAAGAGCGGTCCCTCGATCGTGTAGATGCTGATTTGCGGGCAATCGTGCTGGGACGTCACCATGTGAGGCGTGACCTTCTCATGCTTCAAGGAAGGGTCGGGCAATACTTTGGCTACTCGCAGGCTTTCGCGCATTCGTTTGATAAACAGCAGCACGGCCAGCACCAGCCCGACCTCGACGGCGGTAGTCAGATTCGTAAAGACAGTCAACAAAAAAGTAATCAGCAGCACGAGAGAGTCGCTCGTCCTTGCTTTCAGGATGTGCGCAAATTCCTTGCGCTCGCTCATGTTCCAGGCGACCAGCATCAGAATCGGCGCCATGCTCGCCAAAGGAATGTGCGAGGCGTAAGGAGCGAGCAGGACGAGAATGAGCAGGACGACGATGCCGTGGACGATCCCGGACACAGGGGAGGTGGCTCCGCTGCGGATATTCGTCGCGGTTCTGGCAATCGCGCCTGTAGCGGGGATTCCCCCGAAAAGCGGCGTCACCATGTTGGCGATGCCTTGCCCGATCAGCTCCTGGTTGCTGTTGTGGCGACTGCGTGTCATGCCATCCGCGACTACCGCAGACAGCAAAGACTCTATCGCTCCTAGTATAGCAATGATTAGAGCGGGACTCAGCAGTTTTTGGACGCGCTCCAGCGTAATTTCAGGAAAATGGAAGCCGGGCAGCGCGTTGGGAATCTCTCCGAAGGTCGAACCGATCGTCGCGACTTTTCCTTCGAAAAAGAGGAAGGCAACGACGCTGGAAATGACCAGGCCGACGAGCGAGCCTGGAATATTTCGCACGAAGCGCGGCGTGATTAAAATAATGGCGAGACTCAAGACTGCCGTCGCTACGCTGTACAAGCTGGTTGTATCGAGGTGAACGGCGACTTCCTTCATGTTGGACAAAAAGTCCTCGTGCCGCTGCACTTGCGACAGACCGAGGAAATTGGCGATCTGCCCCGTAAAAATAATGACGGCAATCCCGGCGGTAAATCCGATGGTGACGGGGCGGGGGATGAATTTGATAAGTCCGCCAAGCTTGAGCAGCCCCATCAGGACGAGAAGAATCCCGGCCATGAAGCCCGCGAGCAGCAAATCCTCATAGCCGTACTGCATGACGATGGCAAACAAAATCGGGATAAAGGCCCCGGTCGGCCCGCCGATCTGGTAGCGGGAGCCGCCAAAAAGCGAGATGAGCGTACCCGCGATGATGGTGGTGTAAATCCCGTACTCCGGTTTGACGCCTGAGGCGATCGCGAACGCCATGCCAAGCGGAATTGCGATAATCCCTACGATTAGTCCTGACACGCAGTCTTTTCTGAATGCTTGCGTATTGTAGCCCTCAAATCTAGCGGCCCACTTCATGGTAGCAACCCTTCTTTTCGTATATTCGAATATTTGATTATTTGAATATAGATGGATCATACTCCTGCTCGGCGATTTTCGTCAATCGCATCCTTACAGGAACTTTGCCCTTTTTTTACAAACGCTTCAAGTTCTCTTAATGCTGGTGCATTACCATTCAAAGTAACAAGTGAATACATCCCTTCGGTTGGAGCCATGGAGAAACCCCCGACAGCCTTTCCAAGCACTTTCATCGAGAGTTCTTTGGCAATTGTCATGTCGCTGTGGGTTTTTTTGTTGTGGGCAAAGGAGGCTTACGAATGAATCAGGAGCAGTTTCATGCCAGGCTGGCCGCGTACAAGCTGATCGCTTCCGTGAAGGAGGCGAAGTACCTGGAAAAAGCGGCCGAGGCGCAGGTGAGTGCCGCGGTGCTCTCGATCGGCAATATCGGTGTAATAAAAGGCTACGTGGACTTTTTCAAAAGCAGGAATATCCCGGTGTTTCTTCACCTAGAAAGAATCGGCGGCATCAGCTACGACCGGGAAGGCATCGCCTTTTTGGCGCATTACGTGAAGCCGGACGGGATTGTGACCACGCGCAATACGCTGGTCAAGCTGGCGAAAAAGCAAGGCTTGTTGACGATCCAGCGGCTGTTTCTCGTCGATAGCGACTCGCTCAAGTCCGGGCTGTCGTCTCTGCAGGAAACGCAGCCTGACGCGGTCGAGCTGATGCCTGCCCTCTTGCCGGAGTACATCGCGGAGTACAAGCGGGTGATTGATATTCCGATTATTGCTGGAGGATTAATCCGCAAGCGGGAACAGATGGAGGAAGTATGGCAGCATGGAGCGACTGCGGTGTCAGTCGGCAGCCCCCTATTGTGGAAGGAGAGTTTTTTGCATGATTCAAGCGTTGCTGTTTGATCTGGATGGCACCCTGCTGGACAGCCGGGATGCGGTCATCGACGCGGTCGCCTATACAGCAGAAGAGTATGCGCCGGGTCACTTCAGCCGGGAAGAGCTGCTCGCGCGCTTTGGCGAGTCGTTTGACGATTTTTTGGCGGCTGTAGCTGCGGCAGCAGGCGTGCCTGACAAGCACGAGGTGCTGGACAAGTACTTTGCCTACGTGCGCGAAAACCATGCCCGGCACGTCCGCCTGTTTCCTTACGTGCGAGAAGGGCTGGAAAAATTGAAGCAGGCGGGCTACCAACTGGCGGTTGTCACCAACAAGCAGCGGGAATTTGCGCTGGCCGGGCTGGAGCAGGCGGGGATTGACAGGCTGTTCGACGTGATCGTCACCGTCGACGATGTGACGAGAGGCAAGCCTGCTGCCGAGCCTGTGCACAAAGCGCTGGCAAGTCTGGGCAGATACCCGGAGCAGGCGATGATGATTGGAGATAGCCGCTACGACGTGCTGGCGGCTGTTGCCGGCGGGGTGTCGGCCGCAGTGCTGGAGTGGTACGGGCAAGAGGAATGGCTCTACGCGGTGCCTGATTTCCGCTATGCCGATTTTGAGTCATTTGTCACTGATATGCTGGCCGCCAAGGCGCAAGGAGGGAGATGAAGAAATGGCGCGAGTGGTATTGCAAGGGGTAACGAAAACCTTTCAGAACCAAAAGGTGGTCAAAGGACTGGATCTGGTGATTCCGGACGGCTCCTTTACCGTTCTGGTAGGGCCATCGGGGTGCGGAAAATCGACGACTTTGCGGATGATCGCAGGTCTGGAGACGGTGTCAGGCGGGGATATTCTCATTGGCGATCAGGCGGTGAACGCGTTGCCGCCCGGAAAGCGCGATGTCGCCATGGTGTTTCAAAACTACGCGCTCTACCCGACGATGAACGTGTTCGACAATATCGCCTACGGCTTGCGAAACCGGGGAACTTCCAAAAAAGAATGCAAGGTGCTCGTAGAGGAAATCGCGGAAATCGTCGGGTTGTCCGACTATCTCAAGCGCAAGCCGTCCCAGCTCTCCGGGGGTCAGCGGCAGCGCGTCGCTCTCGCCCGGGCGATGGTGAAAAAGCCAAAAGTATTTTTGATGGACGAGCCGCTGTCCAACCTGGACGCGAAGCTGCGCAACCAGATGCGCGTAGAGCTGACCAGCCTGCACAAACAACTCGGAAGCACCTTCATCTACGTGACGCACGACCAGGTGGAGGCGATGACGATGGGCGACCAGATCGTCGTCATGAGCGACGGACACATCATGCAGGTGGCGGCCCCGATGGATTTGTACCAGGAGCCGGAAAACTTGTTTGTCGCCCAGTTTATCGGCTCGCCCGCGATGAACGTCGTGCCGGCGGAAGGCAGAAGCGAGCAGTTGTGGGGATTTCGCCCGGAAAAAGCGCTGCTTTTGCCTGCATCGGTCTCCCCGGTTCCGGCCGACGACAGATGGGTGGCAAAAGGCCAGGTCGTCTCCCGGGAAATACTCGGCTCGGACACGCTGTTCCATGTGGAGACGGAAAAAGGCAGGGTAATCGTCAAGGCCGACACCGAGGAAGCGGGGCAGCTTGGCACAGCCGTTACCGTCACAGTCGCAAAGCCGCACATGTACGTGTTTGATCGGGCAAGCGGAAAAAGAGTGGGCCGACTGGGCGGACGCGAGCAAGTATCGACGCTTGCAGGAGGGGGGAGCTGATGCGAAAGGCGGCAACTGCCCACGAGCTGCCGGGTACCGGACAGGTGCAGGCAAAAGCGGCTGTGAAGCCTGCGGCATGGCTGGAGCTCGCGACGCGTCTTCGCCCGTACCTCTATCTGGCGCCTGCGATGATCTGCTTTTTGCTGTTCTTTTTTTACCCGATCGGGTCGATCATCTATTTGAGCTTTTTGGACTGGTCGCTGATTAACCTCGAAGAAATGGATTGGGTCGGGCTGCAAAACTACCGCGATTTGCTCGGCGACCAAGATTTTCGGCAAGTGCTGGGCAATACGGCGGTCTTCACCGTCGCGACAGTGGGAATCGGCTTGACGCTCTCCTTTTTGCTCGCGCTGTGGCTGAACAAGAAGGCAAAAGTGTACGGAATCATCCAGGCAACAGTGTTCAGCCCGCACATCATCTCGCTCGTTTCTGTCTCTATGCTCTGGATGTGGCTGATGGACCCGCAGTTCGGGCTGCTGAACGCGGCGCTCGAAGCTGTCGGGCTGTCGGGATACACCTGGCTGACCGATCCGAAAAGCTCGTTGTTGTCTCTCATCATCGTCAGCATCTGGAAAGGCGTCGGGTACAACACGCTCATTTTCATTGCCGGGCTGCAAAGCATTCCGGGAGACATTTACGAGGCGGCCGCGCTCGATCAATCGCCTTGGTGGCGGACGCTTGTGCGGATTACGGTACCGATGCTGTCACCGACGATCTTCTTTTTGCTCATCATCAATACGATCTCGTCGTTTCAGGCATTCGATACGATTGCGATCATGACCCAAGGCGGGCCGATCAACAGCACGAACATGCTCGTCTACTACATTTACGAGCAAGGGATGGATTTTTACAACGGCGGGCTGGCTGCGGCTGCATCCGTCATCCTGTTGATTCTGGTAGGGATTTTAACGGCACTGCACTTCGTGTTCATGTCCAAGCGTGTGCACTATCGTTGACGACATGCGAGAGAAAGGAGGAACAGCATGAAACGAGTGGGTGCAATCTCTTTGAAAACAGCAGAGTGGGTCGGGCTTTTGGTTGTCGCTTTGTTGTTTGTGTTTCCGTTTTTATGGATGGCCTCTACCGCCTTCAAGACGATGCCGGAGGTCAGGCAGTTTCCGCCGACCTTGCTGCCTGAATCGTGGGAGTGGAGCAATTTTGTCCACGCCTGGGAGTCTGGGCCGTTTCTCATGTACACGGTGAACAGCATTTTGGTGGCCGTCGGAATTTTGGTGCTGCAGTTTTTGACCGCAGTTCCTGCTGCCTATGCGTTTGCCCGCTATCAGTTTCCCGGCCGCAACTTGTTGTTTGGCCTCGTGCTGATCGTCCTGATGATTCCCGGACAGGTGATCTTTTTGCCGATCTACGTGCAACTGAGCGGCTGGGGGCTGGTCAATACGCTCTGGTCGCTGATTATTCCATACGCGGCGAGCGCATTCGGAATTTTCCTGCTTCGCCAGGCGTTCATGCAGGTGCCGGACGAGGTGATCGAGGCGGCGCGGCTGGACAATGCCTCGGAGTGGAAAATCATGTGGACGATCATGGTGCCGATGGCGAAGCCGGTGCTGGTCACATTCGGGCTGTTCAGCTTCATTTATCACTGGAACGACTACTTCTGGCCGCTGATTATGACCAACAGCGACGAGGTGCGCACACTGCCGATCGGGATTTCGAGTCTGCACATGTCAGACGGCGGCACGCTGTGGAACGTCATGATGGCGGGGAACATGATCCTCATCCTGCCGATTCTCGTCATTTTCTTCGTGGCCCAGCGCCATATCATCAAAGCGTTTGTCTACCAATCCAAATAATCGAAAACGATGTGGGAGGAAACCAAATCATGAAGGCGATGAAAAAGACAGGAACGATTCTATGTGCACTTGCTCTCGGCTTGTCAGGCGTACTGGCTGGCTGCGGCTCGACTGGCAAGGAGCAGGCTGCCGGCACGGGCAACGCGACTACCCGGCCGGCAGCGGAAACAGCGGCAGAAAACGGCCCGGTGGAGATCGACTTCTGGTATGCGCTCGGCGGCGTGCGCGGGAAAACGATTGAAGATATGGTCAAAAAGTTCAACGAGACACATAAGGATATTAAAGTAAAAGCGGCATACCAGGGCGCTTATCAGGAGAACCACTCCAAGGTGCTCGCCTCTGTCGCGGCGGGCAACAATCCCGATGTGACGATGGTAGAGATCGCGTCGATCGCCGCCTTTGCCGATGCGAAAGTACTGGAAGATTTGACGCCGTACTCGCAAGGCGAGGAGAAAAAATACATTCCCGGCCTGATGAAAAACTCCTACTGGAAAGACAAACTGTACGCCGTGCCTTTCAACCGTTCCACACCGCTTCTGTACATCAACCGCGACATGCTCAAGGAAGCGGGGCTCGATCCGAACGGCCCGAAAACATGGGATGAGCTTATTAGCTTTTCGCAAAAGCTGACCAAGAAGGAAGGCGACAAAGTTACCCGCTACGGCTTTTCCACACCTGTTGACATCTGGTTCTACGAGGCGCTTGTATTCCAGGGCGGCGGCAGCATTTTGAGCGAGGACGGCAAGGAGCTGACGCTGAACAACGAGGCGGGCAAGGCACCGCTTGAGCTGTGGTCCAAAATGGTCAAGGAAGGGCTGATGAAAAACCCTCCAGGCGAAAACTACAACGCGTGGGATGTAGCGGAACAGGACTTTTTGAACCAAAAGGTCGGCATGATTTTCACCACGACAGGCTCCTTGACGGAGTTGAAGAAAAATGCCAAATTTGACATGGGGGCAGCTTTCCTGCCAGCGAATAAAAACTACGGTACGCCTACAGGCGGCGCCAACCTGGTGATGCTGGCGAAGTCGTCTGACGCCGAGAAAAAAGCGGCGTGGGAGTTCATGAAGTGGATGACCGACACCGAGCAAACAGTGCCGTGGTCGATCGCTTCCGGATACATGCCTGTGACGACTGACGCTGTAGATTCGCCGGAGATGAAGGCATTCTATGAAAAAGATCCGAACTTCAAGGTCGCGGTCGATCAGTTGCAATACGGCTATCCACGTCCGATGGCCCCTGGCTACAAAGAACTGCAGGATGTCATCCAGAAAGAACTGCAACGCGCCATGCTCGGACAGGCAACGATTGACGAAGCACTGCAAAATGCGACGGACAAAGGCAGCAAGCTGCTGAAAAAATAAGAGCGGCACGATACAGAGAGGAGCTCGCGACATGAACATATGTATGGCCCATCGCGGCTGGTCGGGCAAAGCACCGGAAAATACGATGGCTGCGATTCAACTGGCGCTGGCCGAGCCTGCGATCCAGGCGATGGAGATTGACGTGCAGTTGACGCGTGACGGTGTTCCGGTCCTGATTCACGATTTTACGCTGGAGCGCACGACGAACGGAAGCGGGCTAGTCAAAGACCACACGCTTGAGGAACTGCGCCAGCTCGATGCGGGCAAATGGTTCGACGAGAAGTTTGCAGGCGAAAAAATTCCGACTCTGGCGGAAGCGCTGGCTGCGATCAAGGGCCACTGCACGCTGAACATCGAGCTGAAGGCGACGAGCGACATGTACCCGGGAATTGCGGAAAAGGTGCTGGCGCTGGTGGAGCAGTACGGAATGAAGCAGGAAGTGTATGTGACGTCGTTTGACCACAAACTGATTCGCCACGTGCGCACGCTCGATCAGGAGGTGCAGACGGGGCTGATCGTCTACGGCCGTCCCGTGCTCATGCTGGAGCAGATCGAGGCGGCAGGCGCCAGCATCTTGTCCATGGGCTATCCGTATCTGACGCGGGAGCTGACAGCCGCCGCGATTGAAAAAGGGTTCAAGGTCATAGCCTGGACGCTAGATGAGCCTGCGTACATCCGGGAAGTCATGTCCTGGCATCCCGAGGTGCAAATTTGCACCAACCATCCTGACCGGATGCTGACACTGGGCTAAGCGAGCATGAACAAAAAGCCGTCGGGGAGAATCGGTCCCGACGGCTTTTAAGCATGTTCCCGCTATATTTTGAACCGGCTCACATGAGATTGCAGCTCTTCTGCGATTCTCGCCAGGGAAGCAGCAGAAGAGTTCACTTCCTCCATGGCGGCCAGTTGTTCTTCAGTGGCGGCTGACACGCTCTGGGTTCCGTCTGCCGAGCTTTCAGCGACCTGTTCAATGACGCTGACCAATTCGACGACCTTCTCGGTTCCGGCAGACATTTGTTCGGAATATAGCTTCACTTCCTGGATTTGGCTCGCTACTTGTGCGACTGCATCCTGAATCTGCTCAAACGATTTTCCGGCGTTGTTTACGACCGTCAAGCCGAGCGCGACTTCCTTGGTGCCTTGCTCCATCGACAGCACAGCCTGATTGGATTCCAGTTGAATGGTGGTAATCAGCTCTTTAATCTGCTGCGCCGATTGGGCGGACTGCTCGGCCAATTTGCGTACTTCGTCTGCCACCACCGCGAAACCGCGGCCTTGCTCGCCCGCTCTGGCGGCTTCGATGGCGGCGTTTAGCGCGAGCAGGTTCGTTTGCTCCGCGATCGCCGTGATGACCTGCACGATTTGCCCGATTTCCTGCGAGCTGTTTCCCAGCCGTTTGACGATATCCGCAATGTTGCTGACCGTATTTTCAATGGACTGCATCTGGCTGATGACGACCTGCAGCGCCTCGTTGCCTTCCACGGCGATCCGGGAAGCGCTCATGGCCGATTCGTCCGCGTACTGGGCATTCGCCGCTACTTGCTGCGCCCCTTGTGACACCCCTTGCATGGCGTGCACGCTGTCTTCTACGCTCCTCACCTGTTTTTCCGCGCCGTAGGCCACTTCCTGAATCGTAATCGCAATTTGTTCCGTCGCCTTGCTGGTATGTTCCGCATTCACCGACAGCTCTTCTGCGGAAGAGGCGAGATCGGTAGCTGTGTCGTTGACCTGTTGAATGATCGTGCGCAAGTTGTGCACCATTGTGTTTACCGACTGGGATAGCTGTCCGACCTCATCCTGCGAGCGGATTCGCAGAGGCTGCACGGTGAGTTCGCCTTCGGAAATGCGGTTCGCCACAGAGGCCACATCTACAATCGGACGGGTGATCTGGCGCGAGATCGCATACGCGATGGCGATGACTACAGCAACTACGCCAAAAACGATCAGCATGACGTTGTTGCTGACGGAAGAAACGGCGGCCGTGATAGATTCGACCGGAATGTGCAAGTAAAGGCCAAAGTTCGTTTTCGAAATCGGCGAGTATGTGACGACGTATTCCTTGCCTTGGTCGGAGTAGCTGTAGGAGCCTTTCTCGGCTTTGTCCGCTTGCAAAATGTCGACCAAAGGCTGGGGCAGAGCCGATTCCGCAAGCGGCTTTCCGATCAGCTCCTGGTTGGGGTGGTATTGAATCTGGTGCTTGTTGTCCACCAGAATCGGGTAACCGTCGCTGCCGACGTTCAGATTGGCCAGAAACGTCGCGGCGAACTCGTCCACGTTGACAAGCCCGGTCAGGACGCCGAGCGCCTCCTTGTTTTTGCCGGTGACGGGAGCAGCGACGATGATCGAACGGTTGCCCGTTGTTTTGGCGACCAGGACATCGGAGTAGCTCGGTTTGCCCTGCATGCCGTCCTTGAAAAATTGCCGCTCGCCAAGGTCGATCCCGACGCTTTTCGGGAACGTATCGGCGGATACTTTTCCGTCGCTGCCGATAAACGTATTGCCGTCGTACAGCTTCATTTCTTCGGTAAACTTGCGGATGAACTCGTTTTTCGCCGCCGCGTCAGCCGATTGAATATCAGAGGTGCGGGCCAACACCTGAATTTCGGTCATGCGCCGGTCCAAATATTGATCCATCGCCATCGCGGTACTGGAGGTCAGGTCGACATACGACGCTTTTTGCTTGTCGATCAGGATGGATGAAAAGCTGTTCGTAATAAACAGCGAAACGACGGCCAGAGGAATGACTGCAACGGTGAGAAACCAGAGAATCATTTTGTTCCTCAGCTTTTTGAACAAAAACATAGGCTTTTCCACTCCTAAATTCGTGCTTGGCAATTTCTTTCTGTCTTGCGTAGAACGCTGCCTGCCCGAAAGAAATGCACAGTCAGACTGCCGAGAAGACTCAGCAGCCTGACGAGCGATTAATATCCCATTGCCGCGCCTTCCCCGCGAGGGTCAGCGCCGCCAAACTTCACATTCGTTTGCGGATCAATCAAGATCGCGCCGGACTGGCCCATCGCATCGGTGTAGGCTGCTTCCAGCTTTTCGACCGGATGGCCGCGCTTCACCAGCTCGTCCAGAACGTCCTGCGGAATCCGGCTTTCGACTTTCAGGTTGTTGGAGGCAGAGCCCCAGTTGCGGCCGTGCAGCCATCTTGGCGCTTCAATCGCGTCCTGCACGCTGAAGCCGAAGTCGACGATGCGCGTGACGAGCGCCGCCTGCGTTTGCGGCTGGCCTTCGCCGCCTTGTGTTCCGTAGAGCAGGTAAGGCTTGTCTCCTTTAAAGAGCATCGCCGGGTTGATCGTGTGGAAGGTGCGTTTGCCCGGTTCCAGGTGATTGATGTGTTTCGGGTCCAGAGAGAAGTAGCTGCCGCGGTTTTGCAACAGGACGCCCGTGTCTTTCGCGACGATGCCGGAGCCCCAGTCAAAGTAGTGGCTCTGGATGATCGACACGGCATTGCCGTCCTTGTCCACGACGCCAAACCACGTAGTATCGCCTTTTGGATCGAGCGGCTCGACCGCTTTTGCCGCTTGCTTCATGTCAATGCGCGCTGCCAGTTCTTTTCCGTGCTGCTTGGACAACAGCTCGTCCACAGGAATATCCACGAATGCCGGGTCAGTCAGCCATTTGTCACGGTCGGCAAAAGCTTGTTTGGTCGCTTCGACGATCGTGTGGTAGTAATCCGGCGTACCTTCGCCCATGCTCTTGAGGTCAAAGTTGTTCAGCACGTTCAAAATCGAGAGCGAGGCCATGCCCTGGGAGTTGGGCGGCACGTTGTACGCCTTGTAGCCGCGATAGTCTACCGTAATCGGCTCCGCCCAGGTGGAGGTATGCTTCTCGAAGTCTTTCAGCGTGAGCAGCCCGCCGTTTTTTTGCAGGTCGGCGACGATTTTTTGCGCGACTACGCCTTTGTAAAATCCGTCGGCGCCTTTTTGGGCAATGATTCGCAACGTTTTGGCAAGGTCCTTTTGCTTGAGAATTTCGCCTGCGGCATACGGCTCTCCGTTCGGCTTCAGGAACGTTTTGCGGAAGCCCTCGAAGCGCTGGAGATTTTTCAGCTCGTTGTCAGTCGGGTCTGTTGCGTACTTGGTCCAGTAAACCTGGTTGGGCGAGACGGGATAGCCGTTTTCGGCGTACCCGATCGCAGGCTCCAGCAGCTTGTGCCAAGGCAGCTTGCTGTTGCCCATGCTTTTGTGCGCGTAGTTGTAGGCTTCCCACCAGCCGGAAACAACGCCGGGAACCGTGTTGGCAGACTCATAGCCGCGGGAAGGAATTTTGTCGTAGCCTTTGCTTTTGTAGTATTCGATGGTTGCCTTTTCGCCAGCTCGTCCGCTGCCGTTCAATGCTTTCAGCTCTTTTGTTTTGGCGTTGTAAATGAGCCAGAAGTTATCCCCGCCAATGGTCGTGTAGTGCGGATAGACGACGGCGAGGGTAGAGGCGGCGGTAATCGCGGCGTCTACTGCGTTTCCGCCGTCTTCCAACGTTTTCAGGGCTGCGGCTGTAGCCAGATAGTGAGGTGTTGTGACCATGGCATTTGGCGACATTGATGTTGGACGATTGGCAGCTTGGACCGGAGCGAATGTTGTCAGGCCGATAGCGGCGGTCAATGCGACGGCAGAAAGTTTTTTCCAAAGTGACATCTCATGAAGCCTCCTTGTATTTTGGTGAAAAGGTTCAACAATCCGACAGCTTTTCGCAGCCTCACCTCCTTGACCGGGACAGACAGAAAATTCCTCATACCTACAAAAATGGACAAAAACAGACAATGAGTGCGCAAAAAAAGACCAATGATATAGGATCATTGGTCTTGTCCTACATCAATATTTCGGTAGCTGGCTGGCATGCCCGCTCGTGCGGAGGTAGCCCCTCTAGCTTTGCGTCGCCGGATTTCCCCGGGTTTGCCGTTTCGATATCAATGAAAAATTAATGCAAATGTTGCAGGTAAAATTTCCTAAACCTGTTTGTCAATAATATAGACGATTTGTCGATTGGGGTAAATAAGGAAATTTCTTTTTATCTAGAAAAAAGGAAGCATCAGGGAAATACGCGTTTTTCACCGACATTCACACACCTCTGTTGGCCGAACTGCTTATGATGATAAAAAGGCACATTTGCCAAGGAGTGAAACAACGACCATGATGCATCCCGATACAGAGCTTCGCTATATCAACGACGAGATCGGGTACGGTGTGTTTGCGACAAAGCTCATTCCCAAAGGCACGATTGTCTGGGTCCAGGATGATCTCGATCAGGTATTAGACCCGGCATTTGTGGAAAAACTGGATCCATTAAGAAAACAGGACGTGCAAAAATATTCGTTCAAAAATCAGTTCGGCAAATACATCTTGTGCTGGGATAAGGCCCGGTTTGTCAACCACAGCTTCCATGCGACCTGTGTGGCGACGATGTACGATCTGGAACTGGCGGCGCGGGACATTTTGCCGGGCGAGGAACTGACCGATGATTACGGAACGCTGAACCTGGATGAACCGTTTGACTGCTTGCCGGAGCCGGGCACGAGCCGTTCAAGGGTGATGCCTGACGACTTGCTGCGCTACTATCGCCAATGGGATGAGATCGCAGCCGCCGCCTTCGAGCGGTTCAATCAGGTTGAACAGCCGCTGCTCCACCTGGTAAGACCTAAGCATTTGCAAACCATTCGCGGCATTACCGAACAGCGGCGGTCGCTCGACTCGATCATTTCGCTGTACTGCCAGCCGCAATCGCGATGGTCAAAAGAGCAGGAGTGGTAGACGCAGCGGGCCGGACAACGGCCCGATTTTGTTGAACTCTGGGAAGAGAATCAGTATTATGGAATGTAAAGGTGAAGTGAAAGGTTGATTTCATTGGAAAACAAGGTAGCGTCATCCAATTTTATCCGCAATATCGTGATTGACGACCTGCAAGCAGGCAAGGTCAAGGAAGTCATTACCCGCTTTCCGCCGGAGCCGAACGGGTATCTTCATATTGGACATGCAAAAGCCATCTGCCTGAATTTTGAACTGGCAAGCGAATTTAATGGCAAGGCTCACCTCCGTTTTGACGATACCAATCCGGTGAAAGAAGACACTGAGTACGTGGAAGCGATCAAAACAGACGTCAAATGGCTTGGCTTTGAATGGGACGGGCTGTTTTTTGCATCGGATTACTTTGAAGAGATGTACAAGCGTGCGGTGCTGTTGATTCAAAAAGGCAAAGCCTACGTGGACGATCTGTCTGCCGAAGAGATGCGCAAGCTGCGCGGAACGTTGACGGAGCCGGGCGTAGACAGTCCGTACCGCAACCGTTCTGTGGAGGAAAACCTCGACCTGTTCGAGCGCATGCGCAACGGAGAGTTCAAGGACGGGGAAAAAGTGCTGCGTGCCAAAATCGACATGTCCTCCCCGAACATCAACATGCGCGATCCGGTTTTGTACCGCATTTCCCATACGACCCACCACAACACGGGAGACAAATGGTGCATTTACCCGATGTACGACTACGCGCACCCGCTGGAGGATGCGATTGAAGGCGTGACCCACTCGCTCTGCTCGCTCGAATTCGAAGACCATCGTCCGCTGTACGACTGGGTCATCAGCGAGTGCGAGATGGAGCACGTTCCGCGCCAGTACGAGTTTGCCCGCTTGAACCTGACCAACACGGTCATGAGCAAGCGCAAGCTGAAACAGCTCGTAGACGAAAACGTCGTCGATGGCTGGGACGATCCGCGCATGCCGACCATTGCAGGCTTCCGCCGTCGCGGCTTTACGCCGGAAGCGATTCGCACGTTTGCCCGTGAAGTCGGGGTAGCGCGCAGCAATAGTACAGTCGACGCGAAAATGCTGGAGCATTTCATCCGCGAGGACTTGAAGCTGAAAGCACCGCGCACGATGGCTGTTTTGAATCCGCTGAAAGTCGTCATCACGAACTATCCGGAAGGCCAGGTCGAGATGCTCGAAGCGGAAATCAACCCGGAAAATCCGGAGATGGGCAATCGTCAAATTCCGTTCTCCCGCGAAATCTACATCGAGCAGGACGACTTCATGGAAAACCCGCCAAGCAAGTATTTCCGCCTGTTCCCGGGAAATGAAGTCCGTCTCAAGCACGCCTACTTCATCAAATGCAACGACGTGGTGAAGGACGCGGATGGCAATGTCATCGAGCTGCACTGCACCTACGACCCGGAGACGAAGAGCGGAAGCGGGTTTACAGGACGCAAGGTAAAAGGGACCATCCACTGGGTAGATGCGAGCCAGGCAGTACCTGCCGAGTTCCGTTTGTACGAGCCGCTGATTCTCGACGATGAGGACACGGAAGGAAGCTTCCTGGACAACATCAACCCGAACTCGCTGGAAGTGTTGAACGGATTCGTCGAGCCGAACATGAAAGACACGAAGGCGCAGGACAAATACCAGTTTTTCCGCCACGGATACTTCAACGTCGATCCGAAGCATACGACGCCGGACAAGCTGGTCTTTAACCGGATCGTTTCGCTGAAAAGCTCGTTCGAACTGCCAAAAGCGTAGTACAGGCGCAGGCTGTGACAAACACAAAAACGCTGTTGCGGCATGGGAAAACCGTGTGCAACAGCGTTTTTTCATCAGGCAAGGCGTGGAACTTTTCTCATTCGCGTGTATAATTATTCGTGTTGCACCAGAGAAGGAGGACAGGCAGTGAATGGGGGAGCAGAGCTTACACGCAGCTTGAAGCTGTGGCATATCGTCGTAATTGGCCTGGGGTACATGGCTCCGATGGCCGTCTTTGACACTTTTGGCATTGTGGCCGAGGAAACCGGTGGACACGTTCCTGCTGCCTACGCAGTGACGCTGCTCGCCATCCTGTTTACCGCCGCGAGCTACGGGAAAATGGTCCGCGCGTTCCCGTCGGCAGGGACCGCGTACACGTACACGCAGCAAACGATCCATCCGTATGCGGGATTTTTGGTCGGATGGGCGTCGCTGCTCGATTATTTGTTTTTGCCCATGATTAACGCCCTGCTAACAGGGGTGTATTTATCGTCCGTCTTCCCCGAGGTGCCGACCAGGTGGTGGATTATCGGATTTATCGCACTGATTACATTATTGAATGTGTTCCGGGTCACCGTGACGGCTTCCGTCAACTCGTTTCTCGTGCTGTTTCAAATCGCCTTTGTCATTTTGTTCGCGGGGTTGTCCATTCGCAGTCTGGTTCAGGGAGAGGGGCTTGGGCACGTATTCAACATCCAGCCGTTCTTCTCGCCCGATCTGTCCGTAGTCGCGTTACTGTCGGGCGCCTCGATTCTTTGCTTTTCCTTTTTGGGCTTCGATGCCGTGACCACGCTGACCGAGGAAACGGTCGAGGCCAAAAAGACGATTCCCCGGGGGATTTTGCTGGTCGCGCTGGCAGGGGGAGCGCTGTTCATTACCGCTTCGTACTTTATGCAATCGTTGTTTCCTGATGTTTCTGTATTGTCTGACCCCGAAGCGGCCTCCGCGGAAATCGCGCTGTTTATCGGCGGCTCCGTGTTTCAGCTACTGTTTTTGGCGGCAGCGCTGTCTTCTACGCTCGCCTCCGGGCTTGTGTCGGTGACCAGCGTCACGCGGCTTTTGTACGCGATGGGGCGGGACGGCTATTTGCCGCGAAAATGGTTTGGCTATGTGCATCCGAAGCTGAAAACGCCTTTGCTCAACGTCCTTTTGGTCGGGACGCTGATGCTGTCCGCGCTCTACCTGGACCTGTTGACCGCGACGTCGTTCATCAACTTCGGGGCGCTGATCGCCTTCAGCTTTGTCAACCTGAGTGTCATCGCCTACTATCTCAGGCTCAAGCAGGAAAGGCGCATGGCCGATTGGTGGGGCTATCTGCTGGCGCCGCTGATCGGGACCGCTTTTATCGCGTTTTTATGGATCAGTCTTGATATCAAGTCGATGATGCTCGGACTGTTGTGGACGTTTGTCGGCCTTGTTTATTTGTTTTATTTGGTCAAAATCAAGGGAGCCAGGCTGGAGCTGGTGAAATTCGATGAGTAGCAGCTTCACAGACGAAAGCGGGGATGAAAGGAGCGCGGGCAAAATGAAGAGGGGAACCGGAGCGAGTGTAGTGCGGACAAGCCGCATCCCGATCGCGGGAGGGGAGCTGGAATACAGCGTAACAGGCAGAGCGGATGCCCCTGTGCTGTTGCTGCTCGCCGATGAAACGAAGCTGCCTGATGAAGCGCAGCGGACCTTTTGCCGGGAAGCCGCTGTCCGTTATCAGCATGCCGTACCGCAGGCAAAAGTGAGGATGATACCGGATTCGCTTCATTTGCTGATGGTGACTCATCCACAGGAGACGGTGAAGGCCATCGATGAATTTTTGCATAGCTAAAGGGAAGGGGACAAGCGCGCTGCTTGTCCCTTTTTGTCTTGACCAATGGCTTGACGCAGCCATGTTTTCTCATGAACTGGCCGATCAGCGCTTGCCGGTCTGTCTATCGCTTCGCCTCGCGGAAGAGCCTGTCCAGCTCGTCCGCCATTTTTTTGTCCCGGTTGTTGTCTCGCAAATGTTTTTTCACTTTTTCCAGCGAGTCGATCCCTTTTTTCGAGTTGACCGTCCAGACTTTCGCATCGGTGCCGTACAGGCGCTCTACGACGGTGCGCGCTTGCGTGAACAAAGCGTTCCGATCGCTGGTGCCCAGCACGCCTGTCGTGTTGGTTCTCGCCTTCGCCCCTGCGATGCCGTTCGCCGTATCGTTGCCTCTGCTGCTGCTGCCCGCATAGCTGCTCAGCAGGTGGGACTGCATCGGGTCCATCGAATTGATCGAAGCCTGGTTGGCGGTCGTCGGCGCAAGAAAAATAGCATCGCCGACGATCAATGCATGGATGCCGTGAACTCCGGCTGCGCCGAGCTGTGCTTCCAGCTTGGTCGAGGGGCCGCCGCTGTGCAGATGCGAGCTGCCGATGGAGCTGTACACGCCGTTGCCCATTCCGCTGAAAGTCGTGCCGTGAGAGTTGGTTGTCAGCTTTTTGTCGCGGTCTACGCTGGGAATGACCGTCTCGTCCGCTCTGTCCGGATGTACGGTATGTGTCCGGGCCGGTTCTTGCGGCGCAGCCTGGTTGTTGCAGGCCGAAAGCAGAAGCGCGATGCCCAATCCGGTGCTGCCCACCCATGTTCCTAAGCGTTTCATCGTAATCCCTCCAACTGTTGCTATATAGGTAACCATATCCTTTGTTTGCCTCTGGAAACTATGTGTGGAGCATGTTGGGAAAATTTCCGGGAAATGCGTTTAGCCTGTCGAAAAAATGCGCAAACCAAGGGAAGAGAGAACTGGAGGTGGTAGATTTGGCAGAATCAAACAACAGGCATGAGCAGCCAGTGTCGCGTCGGCACTTTTTGAAAAACACTGGTCTGGTGCTCGGTGGTCTGGTTGTCGGGGGAGTGGCAGGAAGCCTGCTCCGCAAGCCGGAAGCACCACCGCAACCGGGAGCGACACCGGCTCCTGCTGCCGATTATAATCAGGCGCTGATGTATTTCAGTCCGGAGCAGTTCAAGGTAGTGGACGCCGCATGCGAGCGAATTTTCCCCGAAGACGAGCTAGGCCCGGGGGCAAAAGCGTTGGGCGCGGCTTACTTCATCGACCACCAGTTGGCGGGAGATTGGGGGTTCAACTCGCGCGAATACATGCAAGGTCCGTTTTATCCGGGGGAAGTGACCCAGGGCTATCAGGGCAGGCTGAAGCGGCGGGAAATATTCGACATCGGAATTCAGGAGCTGAACAACTACAGCCAGTCTACACATGGCAAACGCTTTTACGAGATCACGCCTGAGCAGCAGGACGCCGTGCTGAAGGCGTTTGAGACAGACGAGGTGAAGCTGACCACGATCTCGGCCAGCGCTTTCTTCAAAATGCTGCGCGCCAGCACAATCGAAGGGATCTACGCTGACCCGCTGTACGGCGGCAATAAAAATATGGATGGCTGGAGATTAAAAAATTACCCAGGTAATCAGATGACCTATACACAGGTGATCGAGCAAGACAAATTCGTGAAGATGGAGCCCTTGAGTTTGCGGGATCATCAACACTGACAACACGGGGTGAAACAACATGGCCAAAAAATTGCCCAAAGTGGATGTCGTTATCGTGGGTGTAGGCTGGGGCGGAGGGATTATCGCCTCGGAGCTGACGAGGCAGGGGCTGACAGTCGTTGGACTGGAGCGAGGCAAAGAGCGGAAAACAGAAGATTACTTCATGGTACACGACGAACTGCGCTACGCGCTCCGCTATGAAATGATGCAGGACTTGTCCAAGGAAACGATCACCTTCCGCAGCAACACCAACGTTCGCGCGCTCCCCATGCGCTCGTACGGCTCTTTTTTGCTGGGAACGGGGCTGGGCGGATCGGGCGTTCACTGGAATGGCCACACGTTCCGGTTTTTGCCGTACGATTTTGAGATACGCAGCAAGACGGTCGAACGCTATGGCGAAAAGAAAATTCCCGAGGGCATGACGATTCAGGACTGGGGCATCACGTACGATCAACTGGAACCTTACTTTGACAAATTCGAGCGAATGGCGGGCATTTCGGGAGCAGAAAATCCGCTCGGGGGCAAACGTTCCCAGCCGTACCCGACGCCGCCGATGAAAACGACGCCGAGCATGAAGCTGTTTGAGGAAGCGGCGAAAAAGCTGAATTTGCATCCGTATCCGCTCCCGTCCGCGAACCTGTCGGAAGCGTACACCAATCCGGACGGTATTTCCCGGGCCGCCTGTCAATATTGCGGCTTTTGCGAGCGGTTTGGTTGTGAATACGGCGCGAAGGCAGACCCGGTTGTCACGGTCATTCCCGTGGCGAAAAAGACCGGGAAGTTTGAAATTCGCACGCATTCCCACGTGCGCCGCATTTTACATACGGGCAACAAAGCGACAGGCGTGCTGTACACGGATGTGACGACGGGCGAGGAAATCGAGCAGCCAGCCGATATCGTGGTGCTGACCAGCTACGTATTCAACAATGCCCGCTTGCTGCTGATGTCCAAGCTGGGCAGACCGTACGACCCGAATACAGGCAAGGGCGTCATCGGGAAAAACTACTGCTATCAGGTCATGCGCGGCGGAGCGACAGGCTTTTTCGAGGACAAAGAGTTCAACAACTACGCTGGCGCCGGCTCGCTCGGTATGGTGCTCGACGATTACAACGGCGACAATTTTGACCATTCCAGCCTGAACTTCATTCACGGTGCCAACATCAGCGTCTCCCAGTACGGCCAGCGCCCGATCGCCAACAACACGGTTCCGGAAGGCACGCCGAGCTGGGGCAAGGAGTTCAAGGCCGCTTCAATCAAATACGCGAACCGCACGGTCAACGTCGGGGCGCAGGGAGCTTCCATGCCGTTCCGCCATCATTTCCTCGATCTCGACCCGACGTACAAAGACGCCTTTGGCGATCCGCTGATGCGGATTACGTTTGACTTCGAGGAACAGGACAGGCAGTTGGCCGCCTTTTTGTCCGAGAAATGCGGGGAAATTGCCAGGGAAATGGGCGCCAGCAAAGTGGAGGTGCGCGGCAAACTGGGGCCTTACGATATTACCCCGTACCAATCGACGCACAATACAGGCGGGGTCATCATGGGGGCATCGCCGGAAACTTCTGCGGTCAACAACTACTTGCAAATGTGGGACGCGGAAAACGTGTTCGTCGTCGGCGCTTCCGCCTTTGCGCACAACAGCGGCTACAACCCGACAGGCACGATGGGGGCGCTCTCGTACCGCGCTGCAGAAGGAATTTTGAAGTACCACAAGAGCGGCGGCATCCTCGTCTAAGCCGTTTTTTTGCCCGTGCAAAACTTCATTGTCAGCTTTGCAAAAAGCCGTTAGTGTATCTGACGGCTTTTTCTCGTTCGAGGCCAAACTTTTTTTGCGAAAATGCGAAAACACCCCGCCGTGAGCAGCGGAAAAGGGCGGTTTGATGCGCTTTTTTCGTTGGCACGCTCCTTGCTACTACCATTCGCCAAAGGATGATCGAGAGGATCGCGAAAAAGGAGAGACGATGATGAAGACAAACGACTGGAAGCTGGACACCGCGATTATTCACACTGCTCAGGAGCCTTG
Source organism: Brevibacillus sp. YAE8 (assembly GCF_057543335.1). Lineage (NCBI taxonomy): Bacteria > Bacillati > Bacillota > Bacilli > Caryophanales > Paenibacillaceae > Brevibacillus > Brevibacillus sp. YAE8. Next base: position 11,907 of record NZ_BAAIYG010000014.1, on the reverse strand, counting down.
CCGAAAGACTGGGGCGGTCGCGGCTGCTGTCGTGCCTGCGGTAGCCTACGCGTTTCCGGACGCGGATTCCGCTGCTGCCTGCGTGGCCGGAGAGCGGGCAGGGACGTACTACGGTCGGTACGGCAACCCGACGATTGAGACGCTGGAGCAAAAAATCGCCGCGTTGGAAAACGGCGAGGCCGCTTTGGGCGTATCGAGCGGCATGGCGGCCATTTCCGGGGCGCTGCTCGCTTTTTTGCAGCAGGGCGACCATGTGGTGTGTACACGGGACGTTTACGGCGGGAGCTACAAATTTCTGACGACGATGGCCCCGCGCTACGGGATCGCCGCCGATTTCGTCGATTGCACCGATTTGCAGGCGGTAGAGCGTTCGCTGCGCCCGAATACCCGCGTGCTCTACATCGAAACGCCATCCAATCCGCGCCTGACCGTGCTGGATATCGCCGCGCTGTCCCGTCTGGCCCACGCGCGGGGGATTGTCGTGATCGTGGACAATACGTTCATGACCCCGTACCTTCAGCGGCCTCTGGAATTGGGCGCTGACGTCGTCGTGCACAGCGCGACCAAATATTTGAACGGACACGGGGACGTCATTGCCGGGTTTATCGTCGGGAAACAAGAGCAGATTCAGTTCATGCGCAAACACATTATGGGCGACCTGGGACAAAACTTGAACGCCTGGGATGCTTTTCTGATTTTGCGCGGCTTGAAGACGCTCGGCTTGCGCGTTCGCCAGCATTGCCACAACGCCCAGGCTGTCGCGGAATATTTGGCGCAGCACCCGGCGATTTCCCGCGTCTACTACCCCGGCCTTGCGTCTCATCCGCAACACGAGCTGGCGCAACGCCAGATGGCGGGAATGGGCGGAATCGTCTCGTTTGAGGTCAAGGGAGGGTACGACGCGGCCAAATCTTTCATTAACGCGCTGCGTCTGGCTATGATATCGTTTAGCTTAGGAGATCCCGAAACGCTTGTCCAGCATCCCGCCTCGATGACGCATGCTTCTGTTCCCGTTGCGGACCGTCTTGCCTTCAACATCACGGACGGTTTGATTCGCCTGTCTACCGGGTTGGAGGATGCGCGCGACATTATTGCTGATCTAAAGCAGGCGCTTTCCCGCGTGCCTGCGGCGGATGCTGCGGGCAGAGGGTAAGGAACGCAACTTGGCAGGAGGGCCGCTCATGACCGAATTTTCCCGGATAGAGGAGTTCATTCAATCATACGCAGACAATATCGCCAAAGTGCTCGGGCTGGATGTCACGATCCTCGACGAGCAGGGGATACGGGTGAGCGGCACGGGCTACTATTCGGATCTGATTGGCTTGCCTGCGCCGGAAGGATCGTTTTTCCGGATGATTTTGCAGACCGGACAGCCGGGCATGATTTTTGACATGAAAAAGAACGACTCGCAGTGTATGAACTGCAAGTTTTTGCCGCAATGCCGGGAGCTGGCGACAATCGGTTTTCCGGTACACAAGCGGGAAAAGACGGTCGGCGTGATCGGCATTATCGGGTTTTCCCCCGAGCAAAAGGAAAAGATGCTGCACCATTCGGAAAAATGGATGCCTTTTTTGCAGCATACGAGCGCACTGATCGAGCACAAGCTGCTGGAACTGGACGCGGAGCGGGAAAAGGGCTGCAACATTCAGGAGGAAATGCCCCAGGCAGCGGTCAGCCCGGTGTACTTCGCCCAGCTCATCGGCGCTGATACGGGGTTGCGCGATGTGATCGCCAAGGCGAAAAAAGTGGCAAACAGCATCTCTACGGTGTTGCTCAGAGGGGAGAGCGGAACGGGGAAAGAGTTGCTGGCAAAGGCGATCCACAGCGAGAGCCAGCGAGCCAGACAGCCGTTTGTCGCCATCAACTGCGCGGCGATTCCCGAGACGTTGCTGGAAAGCGAGCTGTTCGGCTACGAAGGCGGGGCGTTCACAGGCTCGCGGCGCGAAGGCAAGCCGGGCAAATTCGAGTTGGCGCACAAAGGCACGATTTTTCTCGATGAAGTAGGCGATATCCCGTTGTCGTTGCAGCCGAAGCTGCTGCGCGTCCTCCAGGAAAAAACGGTCGACCGGGTCGGCGGCGTCAAGACGCTGGAGGTGGACGTCCGGGTCATTGCGGCTACGCACAAAGATTTGGAGAGCATGGTCAGAGAGGGGACGTTCCGCGAAGATTTGTACTACCGGCTGAACGTCATTCCGCTTCGCCTGAAGCCGCTGCGCGAACGGCGCGAGGACATCCCGCTTTACTTGCAGCATTTTTTGTATCGGTACGGAACGATTTTGCAAAAAGGCAGGCTGGAACTGGACGCCGGACTTGCCAGGCGGCTTGTCGCGTACGATTGGCCGGGAAACATCCGCCAGTTGGAAAATGCCGTGGAATACATGGTCAACATGGCAGAGGGGCCGACGATTGGCGATGCGGAGTTGCCGGAGTACTTGCTCACAGGCGAGGAGACGGTGGACGCTGAAAAGGCGGGAGCGGGGCTGGAGCAGTTGCTGGCTGATTACGAGCGCGCCATTTTGCAAAAGCATCTGGCGGACGAAAGGCATAGCAAGGACAAGGCGGCAATCGCCAGCGAGCTGCAAATCAGCCTCTCTACGTTGTATCGGAAAATGGAAAAGTACGGCCTTGAATTGTAAAAAACCAGCCGCTGTTTCGAACGGGCTTGAACTGCGCCGCGAAACAGGGCTGGTTTTGTGCGATCAGGCAAAAGCTAGACTTGCGGTTGGCGAGGGTGTTTGCTTGCTTTCAGCTCATAATGACCGCTTTTGGAGCTGATGATGTACTCTGGCCGTTTTTGTTCCCGCGCTTTGCGGTGGCCTTCGAGATGAGGCTCGCTCAGCTCCCACTGCTTCCACGCTTCTTTCGATTCCCAGCGGATCATGACGACCACTTCTTCTTCGCCTTTGCGCGGCTTTTGCACGAAAATGCTCAAATCCACAAAGCCCGGAGCTTCTTCCACCACGCCTGGCTCTCCGAAGCCTTTTACGATTGCATCGGCGTACCCTTCCTGAACAACGATCGTCTTGATTTCGACCATCATGAGCAAAAACACCCTTCCCCTATTGAATGTTGTCTTTTCTCATCGTAGGGAGATGGATTCTCAAAGTCAATCGGAAGTTGTCCAGTTACTGGAAGTAAAAGAGGACAGCGGCTCCCCTAAATGCCGCTGTCCTCTTGGGTATATAGGAATAAGTGCTGCTTACAGCAAAGACTTCACTTCTCCTGTGTTCGGGTTGACCACGAACCAGCCGTATGTGCTGGTGTAGCTGTCTCCGGACTGGAAGTTGTTCACGACGGTTTGGTACACCTGAATGACGTAGTGTCCTTTTTCGTCATCGTGGTCATATTCGACTACGTGTGTAGGAGTGAGGCTGGCGGCGTATTTCTTTTTGACCAGCTCGACTGCTTCCATTTTCGAATACATTTTCGCAACCGGCAGCTTGCCGATGAAAATCGACTTGGTTTTGGCATCGTAAATGACTGGCTTGTTCAGGTTTTCTGCTACGAAGCGGATTGGCACGTACACGGAGTTTTTGTACATGATGCCCTGGACATCGCTGTTTGGCGACTTTGGCACGCCTTCAAAGTAATAGGTAAACGGCGTTTTTGTGTCTCCTGCCACATCCGGATAGTTCGGGGCCGCAATGGCGATTCCCGAAAAGAGTGCTGAACCGACAATAATTCCCCCAAAAAATGATTTCAAGTCCCATTTCATGTCGAAAAACCTCTCCCTTTGTCTAAATCTTCCCAGAAAACATTATGTCAAAGATCATGGGAGAAAAGCTATCAAACGAGGGTAATAGGAAACATAGACTAAGAACGGGGGGAAAGATAGGACTGGCAGAGCCAGGTCCCGGGTGGGGGCAGGACGAAACGATGGTTCAGAGATTCGCCAGTCTGTGGTAAGGTAATAGAAAGAATAGCGGACAAGGTGAGGAAAATGGCAATATTGCAAAACGACTGGGCGCCGATATTGGCGGGGGAATTTGAGAAGCCGTACTATTTGAAGCTCCGCCAGATTTTGAAGGAAGAGTACCAGACGCGAACGATTTACCCGGACATGTATCATATTTTTACCGCGCTCCACCTGACGAGCTACGAGCAGGCCAAAGTAGTCATTTTGGGACAGGACCCGTACCACGGTCCGGGACAGGCACATGGTCTGAGCTTTTCCGTCAGGCCGGGAATCAAGCCGCCGCCGTCGCTCGTCAACATTTACAAGGAGCTGCAAAGCGATCTGAATTGCACCATTCCCGAGCACGGTTACTTGAGCCACTGGGCAAAGCAGGGCGTCATGATGCTGAATGCCGTGCTTACCGTGCGGGCAGGCAATCCTAATTCGCACAAGGGCATCGGCTGGGAGCAGTTTACCGATCAGATTATCCATCTGTTGAACGAGCGCGAGAAGCCGCTTGTGTTCATCCTGTGGGGAAGGCATGCGCAGGAGAAGGCCGCTTTTATTGATAAAACGAGACATTGCATCATCGCTTCGCCTCATCCAAGCCCGTTCTCGGCCAATCGCGGCTTTTTCGGCAGCCGCCCGTTTTCCCGAGCGAATGCGTTTTTGCGCTCGCAAGGAATGGAAGAGATCGATTGGCAACTGCCGCTGCACGTCGAAGAAGAATAGTCGCAAAAAAGGATCTGCACCGTTTGGTTGTAACGGCGCAGATCCTTTTTTTCCTGTGCGGCTCAATCCTTGCTTTTGATGACGAGCAGTTGGCCTGTAGCGACGTCAATCGTTCCTGTCTGTTCCGTGAGCACGTTGCTGATGCCGAGCGTGTCGCCGATGCGCAGCGTGGCGTTTTCCAGCGGATACATGAAGCCGCGCAAAGTAATGCCGCTGACTTCCGCCGTCAAAGGCAGCAGGGAGACGTGGGCAAAATGGTCCTGCTCGATGCGGCAATGGCTGTCGACCAGGCGAATTTCATTTCGCTCATCGACAATGCGGCAGGAAGCTTTCGCCTGCAATGCTTTGTGCAGCAGTTGGACGTTGGCGAGCGTATGATCGAAGCGCGAGCCAAGCACACCGAGCAGCACAATTTCCGCGGGCTTTTGCTGAATCGCCCAGGCGAGCGCCATTTCGGTATCGGTCAAATCCTTCATCACGGGGTCGCATGAAGAGACGTGTAGGCTGTGGCGCTCGATTTCCGCCATTTCTTCGGCTGTGACAGAGTCGAAATCGCCAATCGACAGGCGTGGCGCGAAGCCGTGGCGAACGAGGAACATTGCGCCCCGGTCGACGCCGACGAGCCAGTCGTCTGCGCGAATGTGGCGGATGGCCCAGTCACCCAGCTTCCCTCCTGCGAAAAGTAGGATGCGTGTTGGTTTCATGCTGCTGCCACCTTTTAATCCAATATCGTAGAGCGAAAAGTGCTTTGACAAGCGAGGCGATAGCCGGAGGCAAGCTTTTGGTCCAGCTTTTCCGATTCCTGCTTGGTCGGGGCATCGAGCAGAGAGGTGCCTGATACGACCAGGACACGGCACTTCCCGCAATAGCCCTGCCGGCATTTGTAGGAAAGCGGCTGCCCCTGTGCCAGTGCGGCTTGCAGCAGCGTCTGACAGGGGGCCTGTTCAACCGAAATCGTTTGGTCGTGCTGCTTGACCGTCACCTGTTTGCGCTTGATGGTAGTCTGGGGCTTGGTCTGAAGTCTGGAAAAGCTGCCAGCTCGCCCGGTTGTCTCCGGCATGTTACCGGACACAGGAGTAGGGGCTGGCGTCTGCACGGGAGAGCGTCCGGCGATAAGAGAGCCTACGGTGAGCTGTTTGCGCATAGGAACCTCCCGGGTACGTGATTTTTTCTATCTTACCACGCGAAAAGCAGGCGTGACAAAGAAAGCAAATGGCCGAACAGAAAAGATTGAATTTTTAGACCTTTTCAATTAAAATAATTTTATCGAAAAGAATGGAAGGTGATGGGATGATTACCATCAAGCGGATGAGTGACTGTACGTTTGCTGAAGTGACGAAAGCGTGGAACAGAGGATTTGAAGGCTATTTTATTCCGATCGTCATGACGGAGGAAATGCTGGTGCAGCGCCTGGGCAGCGAGGGCTATGCACTGTCGTTGTCTGTCGTCGCTTTTGACGGAACCGAGCCGATTGGACTTGTCGCAAGCGGACTGCGGACGATTGGCGGCCAAAAAGTCGCGTGGAACGGGGGGACAGGTGTCGCCACCGAATACCGCAGGCAAGGAGTGGGCCGTCAATTGATTGACGCTACGCTTGCGCTGTACCAAGAAGCGGGCGTGGAGGTTGCCACTCTGGAAGCGATGAGCCAAAACAGCAAAGCGATTGCCTTGTACGAGCAAAAAGGCTACGAAGTGGTAGACCGCCTCTTGTTCTGGCAACGAAGCGGTCCGCTGCCAGAGCACGCTTTTCACGCGCCGACCCAGTCTGACTACCGGATCAGAGGCGTGCTGGCCCAGGAAGTGGCGGCTCTGCCGTTTTACGCGGGGGATGTGGCCTGGCAAAACCAGTGGCAGAGCTTGCGCGACGCACAGGCGCTGGTGGTGGAGGACCGTCGCGGACAGGCAGTCGGGTATGCGATGTACAAAACGATGGTCAATGAAGCCGGACAGGTGAACGCCGTCGTTTTGCGGCAATGCGTGGCACAGCCGGACCATGAAGATGCCCTCGGCATTTTGAACGTCGCCCTTGCCCATGTGTTTGCCCCGTATGAGCGGGATTGCCGCAGGGCCACATTCAATTTGCGGGCAACGGAAGGGCTGCTGCTCGATGCGCTTGAGGCAGCGGGCTTCGGACCGTCGGAAACCGAGCAGGTGTACATGGTCAAACAGATGAAGGCGGCAGAACAAGTCGGGCAGTGACCGGGCAATTTGCCCCTTCAATGCTGGCAGTTGGTGCAGGCAAATACTTTGCGGGACGAAAGCTCGCCTTTTTCAATCGGCTGTCCGCAGCGCGGGCAAGGCTCTCCACCCCGGTCGTACACTTGGCAGCGCTCGTCGAATCCACCCGTCAAGCGGTCGCCGCGATACAGCGGCTGGTCCATGTAGCCGCCGAAGCGGATCGCTTCCGTAAGCACCGTCTGCATGGAATGGTACAGTCTCGCTCGCTCCCCGGCAGTCAGCTCGGGAATGCGCCGCGTCGGCAAAATTCCCGCGTGAAAGCAGATTTCGTCGGAGTAGCAGTTGCCGATGCCTGCGATCCAATGCTGGTCGACCAAGGTTGTTTTCAGCACGCCGCGTTTTTCTGCGAGCAGCTCAAGAAAACGATCGAGCGTAAAGCCCGGCTCCAGCGGCTCGGGGCCGAGCGAGGCCATCCTCTCGTCGATCTGGTCGGGGGTCAAAAGGTGCAAATAGCCAAGGCGCAGCCCGTGAAAATAAAGGATGCGCTCGCCAAAGGACAGCGTCACCTGGGCTGTTCGCGCCAGCTTGTCTTCCGCTGTGCCCAAGTAGAGGAAGCCGCCCAGCATGAGGTGCAGCAGCAGGACGTGCCCGTTCTGCAAATGAAACAAAAGGTGCTTCGCGCGCCGTTCGATGAGCGTCAGGCAGTTGCCCTGTACAGTCTGAACAAACTGCGCCGGGGGTACGTTAATCGTCTTTTCCCGCTGGACAGTGGCAGCGGTAATGGCAGCGCCGCAGATTTGCTGATGAAGCAGCCCGCGATACGTTTCCATCTCTGGCAATTCCGGCATTGGCGATTCTCCCCTTCCTGGAAGTGAATGTATTTTCATAGGATTCCCAGTATGGGCAGTCAGCATGCCAGACCCGTTCTCTTTTTGGTGGCGGGTCTTTTGGTATTGTTTTTGCACAAGATTACCAACCCCATTCGTAAATCGGGTAATATAGTATAAGGGTAAGCCCCGAAGCAATTTGGACGGACAGGAGATTACATATGCAAAAAGTAGAATTGATCGCTACGGCGACTTTTGGATTGGAATCGGTGGTGGCGGAGGAAGTAAAAGCGCTCGGCTACGGCCCGGTTCAGGTGGAAAACGGCAAAGTGACGTTCTCCGCCGATATTTCTGCGATTCCTCGCACAAATTTGTGGTTACGAACGGCCGACCGCGTGCGTCTAAAGATAGGGGAATTCAAAGCGACGACGTTTGACGAGCTGTTTGAACAGACAAAGGCCCTGCCTTGGGCCGATTGGATTACGGAAGACGCCGCGTTTCCGGTCGAAGGAAAATCGGTCAAATCCACCTTGTTCAGCGTGCCGGACTGCCAGGCCATCGTGAAAAAAGCGGTGGTGGAGAGTCTGAAAAAAACGTACAAGCGCGACTGGTTTGAGGAAAAAGGGCCGCTGTACAAAATCGAGGTAGCGCTGCTCAAGGATGTGGCGACGCTGACGATTGACACTTCGGGACCGGGGCTGCACAAGCGCGGCTACCGCGAGCTGATCGGTACGGCCCCATTGAAGGAAACGATGGCGGCGGCGATGATTTTGCTGTCCCGCTGGAAACCGGATCGCGTCTTCATGGACCCGTTTTGCGGCTCCGGCACGATTCCGATTGAGGCAGCGCTGATCGGACAAAACATCGCACCGGGAATGAACCGGGAATTTGTGTCCGAAGCGTGGCCCGTCATTCCGAAGACAGCCTGGAGAGAGGCGCGCGCCGAGACGCACGATTTGGCCCGCTACGACCAGAAGCTGGAGATTATCGGAACTGACCTGGATGACGAAATCCTCAAAGTCGCGCGCCGCAATGCCGCCGAAGCGGGCGTGGACGAGCTGATTCATTTCCAGCGCATGGACGTGCGCGATGTGCGGACCAAGCGCAAGTACGGCTATCTGATTTGCAATCCGCCGTACGGGGAGCGCCTGGGCGAGTGGAAGCAGGTCAGCAGGCTGTACGGCGAAATGGGGAAAACGTTTGCTGCCATGGACACGTGGTCTTTTTACATCATCACTTCGGACGAGCAGTTTGAGGAGCATTTCGGGCGGACGGCGAGCAAGAAGCGCAAGCTCTACAACGGCAACATCAAGGTGGACTACTATCAGTTTTTCGGCCCCAAGCCGCCTCGTCAGCCCATGGTTTCCCCGACCGAATAAACGCAGCAGAGGGGCATATTGGAGGAGAAGTTTGCAATGAGAAAGAGAACATTTGGGAGCAAGATGCTTACTGCCTGTCTGGCGCTGTCTGCCTTGCTGGTTCAGGTGGCTCCGCCATCGTATGCGGCAAATGAGCCACAGCAGAAGGCAGAGACCGGAAAAGCAGCGCAGGAGACTGTGGAATTTACCGATTTGGGGAACAGCTATGCACGTAACGCCGTCAATCGGCTGGCCGGGCTGCACCTCATCAGCGGTCAGGGCGATGGCCGCTTCAATCCGCAAAACACCATGTCGCGCCAGGATATCGCGGTGCTGCTGACAAAGGTAGTGGGCTTGCAGCCGAGCCAGATTGAACAGGCTGTGTTTGCCGACGTGCCGAAGGAAAGCCCGTATGCTCCGTTTGTTTACGGACTCGCCGACCTTGGCGTGATGACTGGCAGAGGCAATCAGACACTCGGCGGCTCCGATCCGCTTACCCGGCAGGAGCTGGCCGTCATCTTGTCTCGCTTGATGAAGGCGAGCGGCGTCACAAAAGCGCCGGCACAAAGTACGGTCGCCTACAGCGACGAAGCGGAAATCGCCGACTACGCCAAAGCGGCGGTCGAGGAAGTGACCAACCAGCGCTGGATGCAGGGCGCGGCTGGCAAATTCAACCCGGGCGGAACCGTGACCCGCGCGGAGGCGGCAGTCATCGCGGAGCGCGTGCTCGATGCCCGCTACCAGCAGGCGGAGCAGGTGGATTTTACGGTAGACACGCCGCGTCTGAGCGTGCTTGCAGGTACGAGCGAGCGGCTGGTGGTAAAAAGCGCCAAAGGGGACGAGCTGCCTTTTACCCCGATCTTCGCCTTTGATCGCCCTGAGCTGGGTACGGTGTTGGCAGACGGAACCTTCGTCGCAGGCCCGACTCCGGGAAAAGGGAACTTGACCGTAACAGTGGGCTATAAAACCGTGACGGTCCCGGTGGAGATCAAGGACGCTGGCAAACCGCCTGTCGCAGAGGCGGGAGAGTCTGGCTCAACTGGCACAACCGCCCCGACTGTCACTGCTCCTGCCGATAGCCCGCAAGCTGGCGAGAGCAAGCCAGCGACAGAGAGCGAGAAAACGGAAACTGACCCGGCAACGGCTGCCGACGATGCGCAGCAACCAGCAGAAGAGAAAGAAGCGGTCGAGCCTGCCGAGCAGGACGAGCTGGTCAACATCGCTCCTGGCAGCTTCACCTCGGTCGCTACTTTTGGACCGCCGGACTCGTATTTCCAGCAGGTGGAAAAGCAGTATCCAGGCCCTGTAGGCGGACTGGTCACGCCTTCCGAGGAATGGACCGGGTACAACCGTCAGTTCGGCCGCAAGGTGACGGTTGCGCTCAACGAAGCAAAGCCGCTGGAGCGGGTCGCGTTGACGTTCAAGCAGCAAAAAACGTCCGGGATCACGCTGCCGGAATACATGGAAGTCGAAGTGTCCCGCGACGGTAAAGCGTGGTCGTACGCCGGACGCGCTGTCCACGACGTTCCTGCTAGCGAGAATCAGGTGGTCGTGCGCACGCTCGCCGTCACGCTGCCTGATGTACAAACGCGTTACGTCCGGGTATCGTTCCCGGTGAAGGTGTTTGCTTTTGCCCGCCAATTGGAGGTCTGGGCGAAAAACGAGAGCGACTGGCAAGGCGGAGCTGTCCTGCTGCCGCCGCCAAGCCCGGCGAAAGCGACGCAGGACCAAAAAGCGACGCGCCGCGTGGAAAACATGCTGCTCGCTTACTCGGGAGCGTATGGAGAGCGCGGAACGTGGACGAAGGAAGATTTTCTGCCGATGGTCGGCTATCGCACTGCGGACGGCTACATGCGCGACCAGATGTTCGACACGATCCTTTTCCTGCCGTACCAGAACATGCCTGTCACCAAAGACGGCTGGCGCGGCTACATGAATGACTTGTTCGGTACTGGCAAGCAGCTCGATGCGTTGAACCAGGCGATGCGGGAGTACAATCGCCTGCGCGGTACGCTGTACACGACGCCGACCCAGGAAAATGTCGTGCTGGCCTTGCCGTATCCAAACGCTGCTCAAACCAACTTCGGCCAGATTGTGGACAACAAGCCGTCCTTGTCGTTCAATCCTGCGGGAATCGGGGAGGAACAGGCTTACCTGAACCGCAAGGCGGCGCTGGAATGGTACTTCCAGGAGCTGCAAAAGCGCTGGAACAAGGAAGGGTACGCCTATCTGAAGCTGGAAGGCATCTACTGGTTCCACGAGCTGATCGAGGACAGCGCCCCGAAAGAGCGCACCCTCATTCGCGACATGGCCAGCATGGTGCATAACGAAGCGCTGCGTTTTTACTGGATTCCTTACTACGGGGCGCCGGGCGTGGCCGAGTGGAAGTCGTTGTCCTTCGATTACGCGTTCCTGCAGCCTAACTACTACAGCGACAAGCCTGTGCAGCTCGACCGGATCGAAGGCGTGCTGGACGTCGTCAGCAAGTACGGGATGGGCGTAGAGATCGAAGGGGACGAGCGGATGTACCGCGATCCGAAGTTCTACCAGACTTACTACAACCAGCTCGTAGCTGCCCACAAGCTGGGGATGGACAAAAACAACATCCACGCTTACTACTACGGCTCCAAGACGCTGATCGAGTCGGCGAACAGCAAGGACCCGGTCATGCGCGCCATTTACGACGATACGTACAAATGGATGCGCGGACGTTTTGACCGGGAAGAATATTTTGAGGCGACCGAGCTGCCTTAGGGCGTGAAAAAAAGAGTCTGTTTCCCCGCGTGTGGTGGTGGTATTATCCCCTCATGGTAGACAGTGAAAAAAGACCTCATGGTATGATGAGATCAACACTGTTGACCGGAGGGGATTTTCTTATGCCGCCACGTAAAGGGCAAAAACAGCAGCAATATGACGA
>NZ_BAAIYG010000013.1:0-105390 GCF_057543335.1 Brevibacillus sp. YAE8 | reverse complement strand
CGTCATATTGCTGCTGTTTTTGCCCTTTACGTGGCGGCATAAGAAAATCCCCTCCGGTCAACAGTGTTGATCTCATCATACCATGAGGTCTTTTTTCACTGTCTACCATGAGGGGATAATACCACTTTCGCAGAGAATCTTCGTTTTTGTCATATAGCTGACACATTGGTTACGCAAAATTAGGAGAGAAGCTTACCTTGATCGTATCCGATACTACCGCTTCGCGCTTTTTCTCCTCTGGGCCTACGCGCTCTACATCTGCCCCAAGCGCCAGCAGTTTTTCCGTAAAGTTCACGTACCCACGGTCGATATGATGGAGAGCCGTAACCTCTGTCTCCCCCTCTGACACCAAGCCAGCCAGCACCAATGCGGCACCTGCGCGCAAATCAGTCGCTGCTACTTTGCTTCCGGTCAGCTTGGAGCCGCCTTCCACAATCGCACTGCGTCCTTCGATTTTGATATTGGCATTCATGCGGCGGAACTCTTCCACGTGCATGAAACGATTTTCAAAAACGGTTTCAGTCACGATGCTCGTTCCTTCTGAAACAAGCAAAAGCGCCATCATTTGCGACTGCATGTCAGTCGGGAAGCCTGGATACGGCAGCGTCTTGAGATCGACAGCCTTGAGCGGACCAGTCCGGCGAACGCGAATGCCGTTCTCCTGCTCGTCTACCTCTACGCCCATTTCCCGCAGCTTGGCAGTGACGGATTTCAGGTGATCGCAAATCGCGCCTTCCACAAAGACATCGCCACCCGTAATCGCTGCGGCTACCATGAACGTTCCCGCCTCGATCCGGTCAGGGATGACGCAATGCGTGCAGCCCTTCAGCTTTTCCACGCCTTCAATGCGAATAGAGCCAGTTCCCGCACCGCGGATTTTTGCGCCCATTCTGTTCAGGAAGTTGGCCAGGTCGACAATCTCCGGCTCCTCTGCCGCGTTTTCAATCACGGTCGTGCCTTCGGCCAAAGCAGCCGCCATCATGATATTTTCCGTTGCGCCGACGCTTGCGATATCGAGGTAGATTTTTGCCCCTTTCAATCGCCCGTCTGCTTTCGCTTCAATAAACCCTTGTCCGATCTCGATTTTGGCTCCCATAGCCTCAAACCCTTTTAGGTGCTGGTCGATCGGGCGGGTACCAATGGCACAACCACCTGGAAGAGCGACACGAGCCTGTCCTTTTCTTGCCAAAAGCGGCCCCATCACCAGGAAGGATGCACGCATTTTGCGGACCAGTTCATAGGATGCTTCCACGCTGGTGAGCTCGGAAGCATGGATTGTCAGCACTTCATGATCATATGTAAGGGAGATTCCCATCGATTTCAAGAGGTCGCATATCGTCCTGACGTCATCGAGAGCAGGTACATCCGAGATCACGCATGTTCCTTCTTCTGCCAGGATAGATGCTGCAATAATAGGGAGTACGGCATTTTTGGCGCCAGATACTTTCACATTACCGGCCAATGCCTTACCACCACGGACAATAATTTTATCCAATGTGTACCCCTCCGCGTGCTAATATTCCACTGTGATGATTGGCGTACCTACAGTGACCCATGTGCCAGCATTGCCACTGTCACGGTGTGTCGCCACTTGCAGATTCATCTTTTGCCCGTTTAACGCGATGAATGGCTCCCACAAAGGGGTATGTCCGGAAATACTGACAACCGTCTCATCTTGTAAACGTTCCAATTCTGTTGCCTGGAGGGTAGCAAAAATCGACATAATTTTACCCCCCTGTTGGTCAACACTCATCTTAACATTGTACAATCCGCGAATACAAGTGCTAATTTGCGGAATAAAGTCGGCATTTTTCAGGGCTTTCGCGAAGGTTTCTTGTATCTGCTCAATATATAGTAGGGATTCACGGCTTCCGGATAATTGCAGCACTAGATATGTGTCAAACGAACCATTTTTAGGAACGCCTGTCACCTCGTAGCGCACCGAAACGCCGTTTTGCGTGTATGTAGTCCGATACATAAGAACGTTGCTGTTCTGCGATTCCCCGTCAAGGGAAAGAGGGATCTCCAGCTTTTTTGCCCATGTCCGTGCCAACTCTTTGACTTCTTCCGGACGCAGCACTTCTCCCATTGCCACACGCGCGCGTACCTGGATGGATACGCCCGTTGCTCCTGAATCTTCGAGCGTTTGCATTAGCTTGCTCGCAACAGGTTTTGCTTCCGACGCCTGCGCAGGCATCCAGTACACAACACAAACTGCCAGCAATAGAGCAAGTACAAGCAGGCCAGACCATTTCCCCATTTAAATCCTCTCCCCATGTTTCATGGCTATCTCTTTGTACTTCTCATTTTGCACATGAAACTGGGTAGATATACCAGCAAACGCAATGAAGTTTGGTCAATCAGGAAAACAGGTTGCCGAAAGTCATGGACCAGCCCAAATAATCCAGGAAAAAGCGCGATACTTCGTAGCCGATCACGATCGACAAAAGAATTTGCAGCAGCTTGGCTTGCGCCCCCTGCGGATGCTTGACGATCTTTTCAAAGCGAAATGATTGCAGAGCCCACCAGGCGAGTGCAATGAATACAATCGACATGACGATGCTCAATACGCCGTACACTTCTTGCGGCATGGTTGTTCCTCCTCTTGCAAATCAGTAACCAAAAAAAGAAAAAGGGACAGCCCGAAAGCGAGCTATCCCTTCTATTGTACATGATGTAGCGTTCCGTTACGAGTATCACTGAAAGTTGGGAGGAAGCATGTTCCCAAAGTCAAACGACGGATTGAAATGAATCTGTACGTAATCGGTAACCAGACCCGGGAAGGCCCCGAAAAACACCGTCAAAAGAGCCAGGACGAAAACGAGAGTCCAGATGCCTTTTGGCACGGCGAGCGGCGCTTCGCTCGTCCCCGGACGCATGTACATCTGTCTGATAATCCCGAAGTAATAATAATAGGAAATGACGCTTGTGACGATCATGATCGCTGCCAGCCAGTAGTTTTCCTGGGCCAGAGCGCCCATGAACAGATAGAATTTCCCGAAGAATCCTGCGGTGACAGGAATGCCCGCCAGCGACAGCAGGAAAATGCTCATCGCAATCGCCATAATCGGCGAGCGGTGATACAAGCCTGCGAAGCCTTTGATCTCCTCTGTCCCTTGCTCGCGGGTGACAACCACGATGACCGCGAAGGCCCCGAAGCTGACGAGCAAATAGCCGAACAGGTAGAAAATCACTTCGCCGAAAAACAGCGTCGTCGGTGGCACGAACGGCACCAGCAAGTAACCCGCTTGCGCGATACCCGAGTAAGCCATCATGCGCTTGACGTTTGTTTGCCGCAGCGCCATCGTGTTACCGATAATCATCGAGGCTGCCGCCATCAGGCCGAGGTACAGGCTCCCTTCCTGGAAAAAGAAGCGGTTTGCCCCGTCGTTGACGTTAAAGAACGAGATCAGCAGGACGCGGAACAACAGCGAGAAGCCTGCCGCTTTTGATACGACCGCCAAAAACGCCGTGACTGGAGTCGGAGCGCCCTGGTACACATCCGGCGCCCACATGTGGTTGGGAGCCGCGGATATTTTAAAGGCAAGACCGACCGCCAAAAAGGCAAAGGCCATGTACACGAGGAACTGATAGCCGGCCATTCCGGCCTCTGCCAAGCGGAACGAGATTTCGTAAATATGCGTCGTTCCCGTCAGTCCGTACACGTACGACATCCCGAACAAGGTAACCGCTGTGGCGATTCCGCCCGAGACGACGTATTTGAAAGCCGACTCGTTCGACTGCAGCGACTTTTTCCGCAGGCCGACGAGCACATAGGACGACAGGGACAAAAGCTCAAGACCTACGAACAGCGTAATCAGATCGGCAGAGGACGCCATGACCATGGCCCCCAAAAGACCTGTCAGCATCAAATAATAGTACTCTCCCGTATGGGTAACCTCTCCCTTTTTCAAATACGAGAGAGAGATCAGGATCGCAAATGCCGTCCCGCCCAGGAAAAGCAGCTTGAACGCGTTGCCGTAGTCGTCAATGCGGATCATGTCCGCCATGTAGCTGTAGGGCTTGTCGAGCACATTGACGTTGACGAAGACAAAGACTGTCGCCAGCACTACCCCCACCAGGGACAGCCAGCCGATCACCTGCCTGCCAAGGCGCTTGCCCGCAAACAGGTCCAGGAGCGACAGAATCGTCGCAAATCCGAGAATGATAAATTCGGGCAGAAGGTAGCTCCAGTCATATGAGAAAATATCTATTACGTCCATGGATTACCCTCCTATTCCCGTTACGATCGGTACGATCGTTTTCAGGGCCTGCTGCATCGGATTGCCCAAAATAGCCGGGTACACCCCGATAAGAATAATGAAGCCGAGCAGCACGACCATCGGAATCACTTCCATTGGCTGTGCGTCCGCAAGACCCGTAAAACGGCTTGGCATAGGGCCAAATGTCGTCCGCAGGATCGCCCGTAGCAAATAAACGGATGTGAGCACGATTCCGAGAGCCCCGATCGCGGCCAACACTGGCATCCGGCCGAACAGCCCGAGGAAAGCGAAAAACTCACTGATAAACCCGGACATGCCTGGCAGTCCCAGCGACGCCATCCCGCCAGCCAGGAAAATCCCGCTGACAAACGGCATGGATTTGGCCAAGCCGCCGAGCTCGTCGATCATCGAAGTCTGCGTCCGGTCCCAAATGACGCCGATCAAGAAGAACAACAGCGCCGAAATAAAGCCGTGGGAAACGACCTGGAACATCGCTCCCTGAAAGCCGATCGAGTTCATCGCCGCAAAGCCAAGCAGTACGATCCCCATGTGGCTGATACTGGAATAGGCCAGAACCATCTTCAAATCTTTTTGCACAAAAGCGAGAACTGCTCCGTACAAAACGTTGATGATTCCCAAAACCGCCAGCCACGTCGAGAACTGATAGGCTTGCTCCGGGAAAAATCCGATGCCCATCCGCAAAAGTCCATAAGCCCCCATCTTCAGTAAAATGCCGGAGTGGATCATGACGATGGAAGGCGGAGCCTGTACGTGCACCTTCAACATCCACGTATGGAACGGGAATACCGGCAGCTTGATGGCAAAGGCTACAAATAGCGCCAGGAACAGCCCGAACCGGATCGCTGGCGTCAGCGCGGCAGTGACCGGATGCTCCGGTGTCGTCAGGATCGCGGAAATCTGATCGATATTCAGCGTCCGCATCACGACGAAAATCATGATGAAAGCCAGGAGCATGATGCCAGAGCCGATTCCGTTGTACAAAAGGAACTTGTTCGCCGCATGCTCCCGCTCGCCATAGCCCCAGATGCCGACGAGGAAGTACATCGGCACCAGCGTCAGCTCGAAGAAGATGAAGAACAAAAACAGGTTATCGGCGGCAAACACACCCAGCATCCCGATCAGCAGCAGGTGGAACAGGATGAAAAATTCCTTCAGCCGCTTTTTGATCTGCCAGGAAGCGACCGCTGCCATCGTGCCGATAATCGCTGTCAGCAAAATCAGCGGCATTGAGATGCCATCCACGCCCAGCTCGTAGTTGATTTCAAACGCAAAAACCGTCCCCGTCTGCGCAAGTCCGATCGGGATGGAAATCCAGTCGTGGCGCTCGACAAACTGAAGATTGGACGTATCGTAATTGAAAGCTCCAAACATCCAGAAGGCCAAAATCAGCGGCAGCAAGGTTCCCAGTACCCCCACCTGCTTGATTGCCCCGAATCGGCGGCTCGGGATGAAGGCGATGATAAGAATCGCCAGGAGCGGCGAAAACACCAGCGACGACAAAAGGATATTAGCGCCCGAATCCAAAGAGTCCACCTCCCTCGACCGTCAAACTGATGGCGATAATCAACAGCAGCAGACCGAACAGGACCATCGCCCCGTAAGACTGGATCTGACCGCTTTGCACTCGCGCATGCAGGGAGCCGATCCCTTGTGCAATCTTGGCTGTCAGCCCAACCAGGCCATCCACCACGTACTTGTCAAACCCGTTCAGGAAAATGCCCAGCCAGCCGAGCGGCCGCACAACGACATAGTGATACAACTCATCCACATAGTATTTTCGGTAAGAGAGTCGATAGAGCCACGGCAGCGTTTCGGGAATGCTGTCCGGGGAAATCGACTTTTTGCCGTACATGAAGTAGGCCAAAATGACTCCGAGCACCGAGATGAGCAGCGCCACGATTTGCAGCCAGGACGCCGCATGCTCTGTTCCCTCTCCAAAAATGCCTGTGATCGCCGTTCCCGTGCTCGTAGACAGGAGCCAGTCAGACAGCAGCGGAGCGTATGGCGTGTTCACAAAACCAGCCACAACCGCAAGCAGCGCCAAAATTAGCAGCGGACCAGTCATGACGCCTGGAGACTCGTGCGCTTCGTGCTTGCCTCTGGCCTTTCCGGCGAACGTGAGGAAAAACAATCGGAACATATAGAATGCGGTAAAGAAAGCTGCAACGAGCGCAATGACCAAAAGATCGTAGCGATGCGCCCCATACACAGCGCCCAATATCGCTTCCTTCGACCAGAATCCGGCGAACGGAAAAATCCCCGCGATTGCCAGACATCCGATCAAAAAGGTCAACGCCGTAACTGGCATTTTTTTCCACAAACCACCCATCTCGAAAACGTCCTGCGTATGTACAGCGTGGATTACGCTGCCCGCTCCGAGAAAGAGCAACGCTTTGAAAAAGGCGTGTGTCATCAGGTGGAACGATCCAGCCACATAACCGGCAGCTCCGGCGACGCCGAGCGCCATCATCATGTAGCCCAACTGGCTGACTGTCGAATACGCCAGCACGCGCTTGATGTCCCGCTGTGTCAAACCGATGGAAGCGGCAAAAATCGCCGTGATGCCGCCCACATAAGCCACCACCGTCAGCGCTGTTTCTGAGGCGATAAACAGTGGATAAGTAGCCGCCACCAGATACACGCCGGCAGCAACCATCGTCGCCGCGTGAATCAGGGCAGACACTGGCGTAGGACCTTCCATCGCGTCAGGCAGCCACGTATGCAGCGGGAACTGGCCTGATTTGCCCATCGCCCCGATAAAAATCAGAATCGCGGCAACGGTAATCATCCACGGCTCCAGCCGTCCGAGCGCCACACTCTCAAAAATCGCCCCGTACTCAAAGCTTCCTGTCCACCAGAACAACAGACAGATCCCGATGAACAGTCCCAGGTCGCCGATCCGCGTGACAATAAACGCTTTTTTGGCCGCAGCCTTCGCTTCCGGCTTGAAGTAGTAGTAGCCGACGAGCAGGAAGGAGCAGACACCGACCAGCTCCCAGAAAATGTACACTTGCAGCAGGTTCGGCGAAATCACCAGACCAAGCATGGAAAACGTGAACAGCGCCAGGTACTGGTAAAACACCGGAAAACGCTCGTCGCCGTGCATGTAGCCTTTGGAATAAATCTGAACCAGCAGGCTGACCAAGGTCACGATGACCAGCATCATTGCATTGAGCGGCGTTACCTCGAAGCCCATGTTGATGACAATGTCACCGACGTGCAGCCACTCTACCACGTAGTTGTAGTCTGCTCCCCCATCCCGGAATCTCTGCCAGAAGGCGAGCACTGCGATCCCGAAAGAAACAGCCGTCAGCCCGATGCCGACGATGGCCGCTCCTTCTTTCAACTGGCGACCAAATGAAACGATCACGATG
This sequence comes from Brevibacillus sp. YAE8, assembly GCF_057543335.1. Classification (NCBI taxonomy): domain Bacteria; kingdom Bacillati; phylum Bacillota; class Bacilli; order Caryophanales; family Paenibacillaceae; genus Brevibacillus; species Brevibacillus sp. YAE8. The sequence continues at coordinate 97,772 of NZ_BAAIYG010000013.1, read as the reverse complement.
AAAGCAAGAAGCGGAAACAGAGGGATCAGCCAGGCGTAGTGCAAAAAAGTATCCATCTTTGTCCTCCTTATCAGGTCTCCATCTATCGTTTCATTTGGTCCATTTCATCCACGTTGACCGTTTCTCTGTTGCGGTAGAGCGCGATCAGGATCGCCAGACCCACTGCGACCTCGGCTGCCGCCACCGTCATGGTGAACAGCGTGAAAATTTGTCCGGCTACAGCGGGATACAAGCCGTATTTGGAGAAGGCGATCAGGTTGATATTGACCGCATTCAGCATCAGCTCGATCGAGAGCAGCACGACAACCGCGTTGCGCTTTGTAAGCGCTCCGTACAATCCGACGCAAAACAGAATCAGCCCGACCATTAAATAGGAGGTGATGCTTACCGTCATTCGTTATCCCCCTCCTTTTTCGCCATGATGATCGCACCGACCAATGCGACCAGCAGCAGTACGGACAACAGCTCGAACGGAATGACGTACTTGGTGAATACTTCAAGCCCGATTTCTTTGGCGTTGCTCACAGGCGATGCGGTTGGCGGCGGCGGTGCCGGCCACGGCGTGTTTTGCACACCCCAGAACAACAGACCGAACAAGCCGACGACAAAGAGCAGGATAAAGCGATTTTTCCACGTCCGTCCGGTTCCTTCATCCTGGGCATCGTGCTTAGTCAGCATGATACCGAACAGCATCAGGATGGAAATAGCTCCAGAGTAGACCAGCACCTGTGCTACCCCTACGAACTCCGCACCGAGCAAAACGAACAGTCCGGCGATGCTGATAAACGTAATCCCGAGCGAGATCACCATGTGTACGACACGCGTAAAACTAATCATGAAAACTGCGCCGCCAATCGTCAGGAGAGACAGGATAAAAAAGGCCACAAATTCGCCAGTCATGCTAGTTCTCCTCCCTGACGTTCGTATTGTTGTCATCCAGCCATTTCAGGTTTTTGTACAATTCGTCTCTGCTGTAGGCAGCCAACTCGAAGTTGTTGGTCATCACAATCGCCTCGGTCGGGCACACCTCTGTACAGAGGTCGCACAGGATGCACAATTCGAAATTGATATCGTACGTATCAATAATTTTCCCCTTTTTCTCCGGGTCCGGATGGGGCTTCCCTGTCAGTTGGATGCACTCTGTCGGACAAATGCGCGCGCACTGGTTGCACACGATACATTTTTCCGGGGAAAAGTGCTGGACGCCGCGAAAACGTGGCGGCATGGGAAAGGGCACATCCGGGTAAAAATGGGTTATTTTTTTCTCCGTAAGCTTCTTAAATGTATATCCCAGGCCTTTGGCCAGTCCAAGCATGTATGTCACCCCTCAGATATTGAGAACTTGGCTTTCGCCTTGCCGATGGCGAAGCCTGCGCGTATAAACGTGGGACACCTAGCAGTTGCCTCGCTGCCGCGTAGAGCAGATTAGAACATGCCGTTCTGGTAGGAAACGACTACGGCCGTGAGCAAAATGTTGAACAAGGCCACGGGCAGCAGAACTTTCCAGGCAAACGACATCAACTGATCGACCCGCAAGCGCGGCATTGTGGCCCGAAGCCAGAACTGAAGGAAGATATACAGCGAGAACTTGACGACAAACCAGACGATGCCCGGGATAAAGTCCAAAGCCGGAACAATGGGCAGCCAGCCGCCCAAAAACAAAATCGTAATCAACGTACCCATCCCGAACATGTAGACGTATTCCGCCAGCATGAACATGGCAAAGCGGAAGCCGGAATATTCGACGTGGTACCCTGCCACCAGCTCCGACTCGGCCTCCGGCAAGTCAAACGGCGTGCGGTTCAGCTCGGCCTGGGCCGCCACGATAAAGACGGCGAAGCCGATAAACTGTGGAACGATATTCCAGACATCCCGCTGCGCCTCGACAATTTCCCTGAGATTCATGCTGCCCGTCAACAGAACGACACCCACCACGGACATGACTAGCGGCACTTCATAGCTAATCATCTGCGCAGCAGAGCGGAGACCCCCGATCAGCGAGTACTTGTTGTTCGAAGCCCAGCCAGCCGTAATCACGCCCAGCACGGTAATTCCCGACAGGGCGATATAGTACAGAAGGCCGATTCCCAAGTCGGCAAACTGGATGCTTTCCGTAAACGGCATGACGGCCAAAACCGCGAAGGCAGGCGCATAGGCGAGAATGGGCGCCAGTGTAAACAGCGCTTTGTCCGCATGCTTCGGACGCGTATCTTCTTTCAGGAGAAGCTTGGTCACGTCAGCGACGGTTTGCAAAAGCCCGAGCGGACCTACACGATTGGGTCCGATGCGCAGTTGCATCCAGCCGATGACTTTGCGCTCGAAGTAAATGGCGTACGTTACGAAACCAAGCAGGACAGCCAGCAGGAGCACCGCCGCCACGATAAACCAGAGCGTGTTTCCCCATGAGGGGGCTTGCTGCAGAAGCGCATTCATCAACAGTCAACCTCCCCGAGCACGATGTCGATGCTGCCCAGGATCGCGATCATGTTGGCAAGGCTTTCTCCCTGCAACAGTTTGGGCAGAATTTGCAGATTGGTAAAGGACGGACGGCGGAATTTCAATCTCCATGGCTTATCCTTGCCCTGGCTGGCAATGTAGCAGCCGATCTCTCCCCGCGGGGATTCGATGCGCACATAAGTCTCGCCTGCTGGCGGCCGGATGACGCGCGGCACTTTGCCGATCACTTCGCCCTCGCTCGGGAATTGCTCCAGAGCCTGCTCCAAAATGCGCAGCGACTGTTCGATTTCCGCCATCCGCACCTGGTAGCGAGCCATGCAATCTCCTTCTGTTGCGGTCGGGATATCGAAATCGAAGCGGTCGTAGATGCAGTAAGGCTCATCCTTGCGCAAGTCCCACTTGACTCCGGTGGCGCGGAGCATGACTCCGGACAACGAGTAGTCGAGCGCCGTCTTGGTGTCGAATGTGCCGATGCCTTTGATCCTGCTGATAAAAATTTCATTTCCCGACACCAGTTGATGGTAGTTGTTTAGTTCTTTCTTCATGTATTGGACGAATTCCTTCGCCTTGTCGATCCAGCCTGGAGGCGCATCCCATTTGACGCCGCCAATCCGCATGTAGTTGAAGGTCATCCGCGCCCCGCACAGCTCGTTGAACAGGTCGAGAATCATTTCGCGATCGCGGAACGCATACAGAAACGGGCCCATCGCGCCGATGTCAAGCAGGTATGTTCCCCACCAGACCAGGTGGCTGGCAACCCGGTTCAGCTCCATGGCAATCAGCCGCAAAAACTGGGCACGCTCTGGTATTTCCAGTCCCATCATAGTTTCCACTGCGTGACAAAGGACGTAGTTGTTGGTCATGGCGGACACGTAGTCCATCCGGTCTGTGTAAGGGATGATTTGCGTGTAGTTCAGGTTTTCCGCCAGCTTTTCTGTGCCTCGGTGGAGGTAGCCCATCACCGGAATCGCTTCCTTGATGGTTTCCCCGTCGATTTTGACGACCAGACGGAAAACGCCGTGTGTACTCGGATGCTGTGGCCCGACGTTCAAGAGCATCTCTTCCGTGCGAATGCCCGTTTCAGAAGAGGTATCGACATTTGTTGTGAGGATGTTTTGGTTCATCTGTTAAACCTCCTCGTCGTATTGCACATAGTCTTTTCGCAGCGGATAGCCTACCCAATCATCCGGCAGCAAAATTCGACGCAAATCGTTATGTCCCGGGAAATGAATCCCCAACAAGTCAAAAGTCTCTCTCTCGTTCCAATTTGCGCCATGCCATATATCCATGACAGACGGGACAGATGGCTGTTCCCGGTTTGTTTTGACTTTTACAGCCAAACTTTGTCGGTTTTTGTAGGAGTAGAAGTGGTAGTAAACCTCCATCCGGTCCTCATAGTCGACACCGTGCAAATCAGACAAGTAATCGAATGCCAGCGGCTCGTCTTCCTTCAGAAACCGGGCGATTTCATGCCAGCGCTCTACCGGGATCACCAGCGTCGGGACTTCCTTGCCCAGCTCGTTAATGTAGGCGGCCTCCAGTACTTCCTTGCCAAACACTTCTGTAATACGCTGCACGTACTTGTCGAGATACGGCTGATTTTTGGAAGGAGCTTTTGGCGCTTCCTCCGCAGCCGGAGCATCTCCCTGCGCAGCTTTCGCCTTTGCTGCTGCTGCGGCTGCGGCCTTGGCTTTTGCAGCGGCTGCTGCTTTTGCCTTGGCGTCGTCATCCCCGCCTTCTGCTGCTTGCCCGCCTGCTTCCCTGGCGGCCTTCGCCTTCGCTGCTGCCGCGGCTGCGGCCTTGGCTTTTGCGGCAGCAGCCGCTTTTGCTTTCGCATCCGCGTCGGCACCGTCTGCTGTCGGAGCAGCATCACCTTGCTGGGCAGCCTCTTTGGCTTCTTTCGCAGCTTTTGCCTTCGCCAAAGCTTCAGCAGCGGCAGCTTTTTTCGCAGCGGCTTTTTCCTCTGGCGTCATTTCCGAGACGGGCTTTGCGGCCTCTGCTTTCGGTTCTGCTGCTTGGGCTTGCGCGGGAGCTTCCTCGGCTTCCGGTTCCGGCTGTGGAGCCTGCCCTTCCTGTTCTCTTAATTTTCGCAAAGCTTCAGCCTTGGCACGGGCTTCAGCGGCGGCCTTCGCTTTTTCCTCCGGCGTTGGCTTGCGTTTTTCGTCGCTCATTGACTGGTCACCCGCTTCCCAGTCTTCGCTTCGTAGCGAATTTTTTCCTGGAGCTTGTTGATTCCGTAAATCAGGGCCGCTGGGTTAGGCGGACAGCCCGGAATATATACGTCGACAGGAACGATCTGATCGACACCTTTGACCACGCTGTACGAGCGTACGTAAGGGCCTCCCGCCGTCGCACAGGACCCCATGGCGATCACCCATTTCGGCTCAGGCATCTGATCGTACAAACGGCGCAGCAGCGGAGCCATTTTTTTCGTGACGGTTCCAGCGACGATCATGACATCGGATTGTCTTGGCGATGCCCGGAAGATCACGCCGAACCGGTCCAGGTCGTAACGCGCTCCACCTGTTCCCATCATTTCGATGGCGCAACAGGCCAGACCAAAAGTCAGCGGCCAGAGCGAGTTGCTGCGGACCCAGCCTTTTACCGTTTCCAATGTCGTAAACATGACGTTGCGATCGAGTTCTTCTTGCAATTCAGGCGCAATGCTTGTCAGATCTAGTTCCATTCCAGCACCTTCTTTCTCCACGCGTAAATCAACCCTACTACCAGCAAGGATATAAAGATGACCATCTCGACCAGGGCGAACAGCCCCAGCTCTTTGTAAGCGACGGCCCACGGGTACAGAAAGAGCGTTTCTACATCAAAAATGACAAACATGAGGGCGAAAATGTAATACTTCACGTTGAAGCGTACCCAACTGTCACCAACAGGAATGTTACCGCTTTCATATGTGGTTTGCTTCTCCCGTGTCGGTTTCTTTGGACGCAGTAGTGGACCAACGAAACTGACCGTAGCAACGGGCAACAACACACCCAGAATCAAAAAGATCGCGACAATAACATAATTGTTGGTATAGATCTCATTCACCCACGTTCCCTCCGCTCGTAAGAAAGATTTGAATCTGTCTTGCGCTGCCCTCCGGAAGAAGTAATCACTTCATCAAAGGGGTACTGCTCGCAGCATCGCAGATGAAGGTATGAACGTTGTCGCAGCCCGATACTGCTAGAAAAAAATACCTTTATCATTATATCAAATTGCCAATTAGGTGTCTAACGAAAGCCTTCCTGTAGTGCCATATAAAGGGAAAAACTCAGAGAAATCTCCCTAAGTTTTTCCAGCATCATATAATAGCCAAACGAATATGCCCGTCTGGCTCTCTTATTCCGTTGATTATTGAACGTTGCTTGAAAACTGCTGACCGAGGAAGTCCTCGTAAATGCGCTCCCATACGATAGTGAAGTTCAGCTTCTCATCGTCTGGCAGCTCCAGCATGTTCTCAATCGCTTCTTCCATGTACGGAGTCAGCTTAATCAATACTTCAGCAAGCATTTGATCGTTTGTGTTCAGCATTTCTTTCATTTCTGCCTTGGAGATGCTGAACGTGTTTTCTTCGCGTTCATGCAGCATCATGACCAGGCGGCTGAAAATAGGGTGCACCAGCGCTTCCAGCTTCACATGCGCCAAAGCCAGCGATTCCACCTCGCTCAGCTTGAACAGTTGGGATGCATCTGGGAACGGATGGATCGGTATATCCCACGCATCCTCGTTGTCTATGACCAGACCCCATTTGACGAAAAGCTGGATCGCTTCCGCACGGGATGTCGGATAATCGTAGTCGGAGCGTTTCAGGAACGATTTGAAGCGGTTCAGCAAGTTGACATAGCCCTCGTAGTCCGCTTCTGATTTAAAAGCTTCCTTCACAGGCTCGGAAAACGTGCCTTTCAATGCTTCGATTTCATCGAGTCCTTTTTCCATCTCCGCTTTTGTTTCGTACTCTGTGACGACAAAACACAGGGACTGGAACAGGACATTCATTTCATGAGACAGCACGCTCGACCAGCCGTTGGCCGTAAAGCCGCTAGGAATCACTACGCCATCCTGATTGTGGCGAATATCGCGAATGGTTTGCATCAGTTACACTCTCCTTTAATTCCAAAAGCCAGTGCCGCACCTTATGCTGTCGCAACAAAACCACGTCCGGCGGCAGGGCATTAGGTCTATTATACACAGAAACGATAGGCAATTACCAACTGGAAATATCATGCCCCGCAAGCATGTATAACCATACATGCCGTGCAACCGAAAAATCCCCGCAGCCACATGGGCGCGGGGATATCAAGCTTACGCTTACTTCTTTACGTCGAGACGTGCCATCGCACGCTGTAGCGCACGCTCTGCGCGCTGGACGTCGAGTTCGGCATATTTCTCAGCCAAACGCTTTTCGGCACGAGCTTTCGCTGCCTTCGCGCGTTCAACATCGATGTCTCCCGGCAATTCAGCCGTTTCAGCAAGGATGGTTACTTTATCGCCGCGCACTTCCATGAAGCCGCCGCTTACAGCCATCTTTACTTCGTTATCGCCTTCTGTCTTGATCCGAACCGGCGCTATTTTCAGCGGGCTTACCAGCGGCATGTGGTTCGGCAAAATACCGAGATCCCCTTGAACGCCGCGAGCAATGACCATTTCAGCCTGACCGCTGTAGACAACCCGTTCAGGAGTTACGACTTCAACTGTCATCTTACTCACTTACTCGTCTCCCCTTTCCAGGGTGTCTTACGCCATTTTCTTCGCTTTTTCTACCGCTTCTTCAATGGTTCCTACATACAGGAACGCGCCCTCTGGCAGATGGTCGTGCTTGCCTTCGAGGATTTCCTTGAAGCTGCGAACGGTTTCTTTCAATGGTACGTATTGGCCTGGGTTACCAGTAAATTGCTCGGCAACGTGGAAGGACTGGGACAGGAAGCGTTGAATGCGGCGTGCGCGGCCAACGACTTGCTTGTCTTCGTCGCTCAGCTCGTCCATACCAAGGATCGCGATGATATCTTGCAGTTCTTTGTAGCGTTGCAGAATTTTTTGCACGCCACGAGCCACATCGTAGTGTTCTTGACCAACTACTTCAGGAGTCAGAGCACGGGAAGTGGATGCGAGTGGGTCAACCGCAGGGAAGATACCCAACTCAGCGATGGAACGCTCCAGGTTAGTAGTCGCGTCCAAGTGAGCAAACGTAGTCGCAGGAGCCGGGTCAGTATAGTCATCCGCTGGTACGTAGATCGCTTGAATGGACGTTACAGAACCTTTTTTGGTGGAGGTAATGCGCTCTTGCAACTGACCCATTTCGGTAGCCAGTGTTGGCTGGTAACCTACCGCAGATGGCATACGGCCCAAGAGAGCGGAAACCTCGGAACCCGCTTGAGTAAAGCGGAAGATGTTGTCGATAAACAGAAGAACGTCGCGGCCTTCTTCATCACGGAAGTACTCCGCCATTGTCAGACCAGTCAACGCTACGCGCAGACGCGCACCAGGCGGTTCGTTCATCTGACCGAATACCATCGCGGTTTTCGGCAGAACGCCTGCGTCTTTCATCTCGTGGTACAGGTCGTTACCTTCACGGGTACGCTCCCCTACACCAGCGAATACGGAAATACCACCGTGCTCTTGCGCGATGTTGTTAATCAGCTCTTGAATGGTAACGGTTTTACCTACACCCGCACCACCAAACAGACCGATCTTACCACCCTTGATGTACGGAGCCAAGAGGTCAATTACTTTGATCCCTGTTTCCAGGATTTCAACAGTAGTTGCTTGGTCTACGAACTCAGGAGCTTTGCGGTGAATTGGGTCGCGACGATCTACTTGGCCGAGGTCTTGCAGGTCAATCGGCTCTCCCAATACGTTGAATACGCGTCCAAGGGTTACCGCACCCACTGGAACGGAGATAGGCGCACCTGTGTCAACGGCTTCCATACCGCGAACCAAACCGTCGGTAGAAGACATCGCAACAGTACGAACCAGGTTGTCACCCAGGTGAGTCGCAACCTCAACTGTCAAGTCGATGTCGCGCTCGCCAGCGCTTTGTGCTTTATGTTGAATCTTGATCGCATTGTAAATGGCAGGCAGGTGTCCACGGTCGAACTCGACGTCAACAACTGGACCCATTACCTGAACCACGCGTCCATTCGCCATCTTACTTCTTCCCTCCTGTAAAGCTAAATTGGGAGCTATTCGCTGCCACTTACGCTTGTGCGTTTGCACCTGCAACGATCTCGGAAATCTCTTGCGTAATCGCTGCCTGACGGGCACGGTTGTAGATCAACGTGTAACGGTTAATCATATCTGTTGCGTTGTCTGTCGCGTTGCCCATTGCAGTCATACGGGAACCTTCTTCGGAAGCCTTCGCTTCCAGAAGCGCACTGTACACCAGTGTTTCCGCGTATTTTGGCAACAGATCAGCCAGAACTTCTTCCGAGGACGGCTCATACTCGTAATTGATTGTGCGCACATCGTTGCTCTCGGGAGCTTCCAGTGGCAGCAATTGTTTTACGGTAGGTATTTGCGAAATTGCACTTTGGAACTTGTTGTAGCACAGGTACAGCTCGTCGATTTGCTCGTTCGCGAACATCTGGACGGCCGCACCGGCAATTTTCTTGATATCAGCAAAGGCCGGGCTGGCTGGCAGACCCGTTACTTCTTCCAAAAGCGGATAGTTCCGTTTGCTGAAGAAGTCGCGCCCTTTGCGTCCGATTACAAAAATGCCGTACTCGTCCTTGGACTTGTGTTTTTCGCTGATGGTGGTAACCACTTTGCGAAGCATGTTGGCGTTGTATCCGCCAGCAAGTCCACGGTCCGAAGTGATGACAATGTAACCAGTCTTTTTCACCGGACGTTTTTGCAGCATCGGATGCTTGGAACCAGATGTTCCGCTCGCAATGCTCGCAATCACTTCCTGGATCTTGTCAGCGTAAGGACGTGCTGCCTCAGCCTTCTCCTGGTTGCGGCGGAGCTTCGCAGCCGCCACCATTTTCATCGCTTTCGTGATTTGGCGCGTATTTTTGGTACTTTTAATACTGCGTCGAATCTCACGTATTCCTTTTGCCACTCGTTTTCACCACCTTGAGAACGCATGCCCGGGCTATTGGCCCGGCATGCATCTGATGTCTATCAGGTTAACGATTAGCGAGTTACCGAAAAGCCTTTTTTGAACTCTTCGATCGCTGCGTTCAGTTCTTTTTCATCTGGGAGGTCTTTCGTAGTGCGGATATGCTCCAACAGATGTGGTTTGTTGGAATCCAGGAAAGACAGCAGCTCTTTCTCAAAGCGGCGTACATCTGCTACTGGAATGTCATCCAGGTAGCCGCGAGTCGCGCTGTAGATGGAAGCAACTTGCTTCTCAACTGGCATTGGATCGAACTGGCCTTGCTTCATGATTTCCATCAAGCGCTCACCGCGGGTCAGACGAGCCTGGGTAGCTTTGTCCAGATCGGAACCGAACTGAGCAAACGCTGCAAGCTCACGGTATTGAGCCAACTCAAGCTTGAGCGGACCTGCTACCTTTTTCATCGCCTTGATTTGCGCGGAACCACCTACACGGGATACGGAAAGACCGGTGTTAACCGCTGGACGTTGACCTGCGTTGAACAAGTCTGTCTCCAGGAAGATCTGACCGTCCGTGATGGAGATCACGTTGGTTGGAATGTACGCGGAAATGTCACCCGCTTGGGTTTCGATGAACGGCAGAGCAGTAATGGAACCTGCGCCCAGGTCATCAGACAGTTTCGCAGCGCGCTCCAGCAAGCGGGAGTGCAAGTAGAATACGTCACCAGGATACGCTTCGCGGCCTGGAGGACGACGGAGCAACAGGGACATTTCGCGGTATGCAGCAGCCTGTTTGGACAGGTCATCGTATACGCACAGAACGTGTCCGCCTTTGTACATGAAGTACTCAGCCATAGTAACACCAGCATAAGGAGCCAGATACAGCATTGGCGCTGGGTCGGAAGCTGTAGCGGAAACGACGATGGTGTAATCCAGAGCGCCTGCTTTACGCAGGGTTTCTACGATGTTCGCAACGGTCGATTGCTTTTGACCGATCGCTACGTAGATACAAATCATGTCTTTGCCTTTTTGGTTGATGATCGTGTCGAGCGCCACTGCTGTTTTACCAGTTTGGCGGTCACCAATAATCAACTCACGCTGTCCGCGGCCAATCGGGATCATCGCGTCAATCGCTTTGATACCTGTTTGCAGCGGCTCGTGTACGGATTTACGCGCCATTACGCCAGGAGCTGGGCTCTCGATCGGGCGGTAGCCGTCGTTTGCGATAGGGCCTTGACCATCGATTGGTTGACCCAGCGGGTTTACTACGCGGCCGAGCAGCGCTTCCCCTACTGGAACTTCCATAACGCGGCCGGTACGTTTTACGGTATCGCCTTCCTTAATGTCGCGGAAAGGTCCCATAATAACGACACCCACGTTGTCTTCTTCCAAGTTGAGTACCATACCCATTACGCCATTTTGGAACTCGAGGAGCTCCCCTTGCATGGCCTTTTCCAAACCGTGAACGCGGGCAATACCGTCACCTACCTGGATGACTGTGCCTACATCTACAACTTCGATTTCAGATTTAAAATTAGCGATCCGCTCTTTGATGAGGGAGCTAATTTCCTCTGGTCTGATTGCACTCACTTAATTCACCCCATTCATCCAACTTCTTAAAAGACCGAGCTTTACGCTTTTTGCGCAAAGGTTTCCAGCTTCGTTTTCAGGCTGCCATCGTACAGACGGTCGCCGATTTTGATAATAATGCCGCCGAGAATCGAAGGGTCTACGACCGTTGTCATCCGCAGCTTTTTATTTACCGTTTGTCCGAACTTGTCAGCGAGCTCCGCCTGTTCTTGTTCAGAAAGCGGCTTTGCGCTTGTGACGACAGCATCTGCATAGCCACGCGCTTCGTTTGCCAATTGTACAAAGGAGCTGTAGATGTCCGACAGTTGAACTTCCCGTCCGTTGTCAATCAGGACGTTCAGGAAGTTGAAGCTCTCTTCCCCTACATGGCTTTTGAACAACTCTTCAACCAGTTTGCCCTTTGCATCTGCCGCGATGTGCGGGTGCTGTATGATCTTTTTCAGATCTTCGTTGCCTTCCACAGCCTGCACGATCGCACCAAGGTCAGCTTCCACCTGATCGATCTTGCCACGCTCGCTCGCTACTTCAAAGAGAGCGCGAGCATAACGTTTTCCTACTGCGCTACTCATAGGCGATCTCCTACTTGAGCGAGGAATTTGTCAACAGTAGACTTTTGCGCTGCTTCGTCCAGTTCTTTTTCGATAATCTTGGAAGCCAAGAGAACGGAAAGACCTGTCATTTGCTCGCGCAGTTCGAGTTTTGCTTTTTCTACTTCACGTGCCAGCTCAGCGCTTGCGTCCGCTTTCATACGCTCGGATGCAGCTTGAGCTTCTGCCACGATTTTGCTTGCTTCATCAGACGCTTGCTTGGTAGCGCGGTCGATGATGGCTTTGGATTCAGCGCGAGCTTCGTCCAGTACGCGGCGTTGCTCTGCCAAGAGAGCCTCTGCCTCCGCACGGTTGCGCTCAGCCGATGAAATTTGATTTTCGATATGCTGACGACGTTTTTCCATGATGCCAACGATCGGGCCCATGGCAAGTTTACGAACCAGCAAGAGCAACAACAAGAACACAATTGCTTGGGTTAAAAGCGTTCCCCACTCCAGGGACACCGCTCCAAAGTCGAGCATTCGTTTCACTCCTTCCTGCGAAAAGAAAGATGTATCATCACGGTATGAACCGCTCTTTGCCAAAAAACTGGCTTCACGTTTGCGGCGAAGCTTCAAACTTCTTGTCGAATGAAAGCATAGGCCTCCACTCGCTCAAAAATAGAGGCGGGTATCAAGCGCCCGCCTATTGTTACCAATTGCTCGCTGACTACATACGACCGAAGAGAATGAAACCGATCGCTACAGCGATGATCGGAACCGCCTCTACCAGACCGAGACCCAGGAACATGAGACCCATGAGGTTACCACGTGCTTCTGGTTGACGAGCTACACCTTCAATTGTACGGGAGATTACCAGGGAGTTACCGATTGCTGCGCCAAGAGCAGCGAGACCAAATACGATACCAATTGCAAGAGCCAAACCTTCCATTGTTTAAAAACCTCCTTAGTGTTGTGAAAAGCGAATATAAAATCGGGGAAATGCTGATTAGTGATCTTCATTCACTTGCTGAGACAGGTAAACCATCGCCAGCGTAGTGAAAATGAATGCCTGTACGGAGCCGACAAACACGGAGTAGCCCAGCCACAGGAACAGCGGAATGCTTCCGAAGATCCCTACACCCAAGAGGAAGGCGATCAAAACCTCACCCGCAAAGATGTTACCGAATAGACGCAAAGGCAGCGTCAGCGGCTTGATGATGAACTCCTCCAGAATGTGAATCGGATTCAGGAATGTATGTTTCAACCATCCACCGAAGCTCTTCTTGATGCCCAAGTAGTGAGCGTACAGCAACACGATGAACGCGAGAGCGAAAGTTACGCTCGGAGTTGCGGTTGGCGATTTCCACCAGCCGATGACAACACCGTGTGAATGCGGATCGGTTGAGTTCAGCTCTTCCTCAAGCTTAGCCAACTTTTGCTGCTTCGCCTCTTCGCTCGTAGAAGCCGTCAACATGTCTTTAACCTTTTCGCTTACTTGATGGTCAGGACTGTTGTGGTGAGCTGTATTTACGTTAAATACGAGACCCAGTTGGTTTCCCAGGAAGATGTAGAGGAACAAAGTCAGCGCCAGCGAGACAAAACCCGCAGCCTTTTTCGGTGAGATATAGCTTTTTGTAATACCGGTTACGAAGTCTACAATCCATTCCATCACGTTTTGCGCGCCGCTTGGAGTAGCGGAGGTCAGGTTGCGAGTCATCCCGATACAGAGCAAAAGCACCACCAGAGAGGTTACCAAAATCATGAGAATAGTGGAGATGTCAAATACCATGCCCAACCATTCAAATCGCAGAGAATAATGCATGTATTTCACCCCTTTCTTCCGCGCGAGTATATTGCTTAGCGTGCATGTGTAAAAAGAATTCTACTATCTATTTAAAGGAGCGATACACAAAAAGGAAGCTGAGAATCTGAAAGAGGAACAAGCCGATCAACACTCCGGCCAGTCCGAACAAATGAGGGAAGCGCATAGTTAAAAAGACAGCAAAGCCTGCCACGACCAATCGTTGCAGCATACCTGTCCCTTTGGGCCGCACGCCTGGATCAACAGCCATCTGGCCAATTCGCCAAGTTTTGCTGAAGAGGACCGTGCCATTCACTAGACTGCCAGCCATCCCGAGCAGGAGGCTTTGCAAAAAGAAACGATAGGATGGCAACAGCGCCCAGAGTATCGCGGCGATTGCCATACAGAAAAAGGCATAGCGAAACGTGTATCGCATTGCCGAAGAAAACGTTTGCATGTCCCATCTCCCTAGAGGTAACCGCGAATGATGCGGTAGACGCTGTACACGCCTATTCCTAATCCCGCGAGCAGTCCAACCATCAAAAACAACGGATTGGTAGCGAAAAGGCCATCCAGGTATTTTCCCAGAAAGACTCCCGCAACCACGCAAACGGCCATATCGACACCAATCAGAGTGACCAACGTGATGGCTCGCCAAGGATTATCAATTTTCGACACGGAACAACATTCTCCTTTCATACATAAGGAGAGGGCTGGTGTCAAGTGCCCCTTTGCCCTCATCCATATTAACGAAGAATTATTCCCTTTGTCAACGTTCGTCTTGTTCTGTACACAAAGCGTTCACAATTGAAAATCTACATTTTTTCAACAATCGTCGAAACCCCTTGTCCGCCGCCGATACACAAGGTTGCTAAACCATATTTTGCCCCTTCGCGCTTTTGCAATTCGTGAACAAGTGTCACTAAAATTCTCGCCCCGCTTGCGCCAATTGGATGACCTAGCGCGATCGCTCCCCCGTTAACGTTCAGCTTTTCGCGGTCGATGCCGAGCGCTTTGCCCACAGACAGCGACTGGACGGCAAAAGCTTCGTTCGCTTCGATCAGATCCATGTCGGACAATGACAGTCCTGCCTTCTCCAAAACGCGCTTGGTCGCGGGAACAGGCCCGTAGCCCATGATGCTCGGATCGACCCCTGCGCTGGCGTTGGCCACGATGCGCGCGAGCGGCTTGACGCCCAGTTCTTCCGCTTTTTCCCTGGTCATAATCAACAGGGCCGCCGCGCCGTCATTAATGCCGGATGCGTTGCCCGCTGTCACGGTTCCGTCCTTTTTAAAGGCTGGCTTCAGCTTGGCGAGCATCTCTGCTGTCACGCCGGCACGCGGAAACTCGTCGACGGAAAACAGCACCGGATCGCCTTTGCGCTGCGGAATCGGAACGGGCACGATCTCGTCCTGAAAACGGCCGCTTTCCAGAGCCTTCTGGGCTTTTTGCTGGCTCCACGCCGCAAACTCGTCCTGTTCTTCCCGTCCGATCTCGTATTTGGCGCACAGATTTTCAGCCGTGATTCCCATGTGGTAGTCGTTGAATGCGCACCAAAGACCATCGCGGATCATCGTGTCGACCACCTTCTGGTCACCCATGCGGTACCCGGAGCGCGCTCCCTCCAGCAAGTAAGGGGCCTGACTCATGTTTTCCATGCCTCCTGCCAGCACGACCTCGGCGTCTTCGCTCAAAATCGCCTGCACAGCCAAATGAACGGCTTTCAGTCCTGAGCCGCATACTTTGTTAATCGTCAAGGATGGCACCTCGTGCGCCAAGCCTGCTTGAATGGCAGCCTGACGAGCAGGGTTTTGTCCCAGACCTGCGGACAGCACGTTCCCCATAATCACTTCATCGACTGCATCCTTGGACACACCTGCGCGCTCCAAAGCTGCTTCGAGGACGATTCCGCCCAGCTTTGTCGCGCTGATTCCAGCAAGCGTGCCCTGAAAGCTGCCGATAGCCGTGCGCACTGCGCTTGCGATAACGATTTCCTTTTGACCCATCTTCCATACACTCCTCGAATGAACAGGATAGCCAACCTTCTTAAAATTCCATATTTTTGTACGGATTCCTGCTAAGAAATCGTTTTCACGGCAGAAAAAGCGTCTTGCCTCCGGAAACGCTGCAAAAAGCGGAAGACGTTTTTTCTATACGCGTACGGGCGTGCTCGTGATCGTGCTACTCAAACGCACGATCACGCTTTGGCAATCTGGGCGGCTACCCGTTTGGTGGCGATTGGACTGCCTTGGCAGTGCCGATGCGGCCCGCTTACGGACGCGGCTGGCGAACCCCGCTGATGTAGAGCAGATCGTAGGTAACCCGCACGCCATGCTCTCCGCCGTACGTCCTCTCGTAATAGTCCATCATCGCCAGCAGCAGCCTCCTTCGGCCCAGTCCTGCACTCTTGTCCTCGCTCGCATTGGCGCCTACTGCCTTGACCGCGTGCAAAAAGTCCGAAACGCCCGGATAGGCCAGCACCACCTTTTGCGTCGTTGCCCGCAGGGAACTCATTCCCGCCGCCTCCAGCATGGACAGCCACTGCTCCGCCGATAGAAACGACAGACCGTGCCGTACCCCTTTTTCGCCCAGACTGGCGTGGGCATGGGCAAACGAATCGTGCAGTTCGCAAAAGGTGTCCGGCCCGAAGGTGGAAAAATAGAGCGGAGCGTTTGGCGCAAGCAAGCGGCACAAGCCACGGATGGTCTGCTCGGGACGAAAAAACCACTGGAAGCAGGCTCCTGATACAATCAAGTCTTTGCACGCCGCCGGCTGCGTCCAGACCCATTCCTCAGCATCGGCCTGGTAAAAGCTTCCTGTCAGGCCGAGACGGGCAAGACTGGCCTGTGCCTGCGCGATCATCCCTGCTGCGAGGTCAATCGCCTCGTAATCGGCATGGGGGTACTGGCTCCGAATCAGACGGGTCAGCCCCCCTGTGCCGCAGCCGACCTCGAGGATGCTGGCGACCGCGTCCCGGGGAATAGCCGTCTGAACCATTGCGCTCAGTCGATTCGCCATCTCCTTTTGCACGATGGCGTACTGCTCATAGGAGGCTGCCTTGTTACTGAACCGATGCTTGACCGTGTTTCTGTGCAATCTGCTTCACCATCCTCGTTACCGCTGTCCCGACCACGTCCGGGTAAAAAATGTGGGGCGCGTGGCCGCAGTCTTGCAGCCGCACAAACTCAGCAGCCGGCAGCGCGCCTGCCAGCTCCTCGCCCGCTGCCAGCGGACAGATGAGGTCGTCTGTTCCGTGAATGACGACGGCAGGACAGAAGAGTGACGCCGCTTTATGCCGACAGTCCTCGCTTGCCAGGTAGTCGAGACCCGCGAGCAGCGCTTGCTGGCTCCACTGCGCCCCGGCTGTTCCCGTATCCACCCGGTTTTGCCCGCGTTCTTTTGCCGTCAGCATCTGCTCCGCGAACTGGGCCATGATCCGCTCGCGGTCTTTTGGCAAAAGGCGTTTCATCCGTTGCAGCACGGCTGCGCCCCAGCCACGGTCACGCTCTGCCGACTCGCGGACAAAGCGCATTGTCGCACCGACGAGAACCAGTCCTGCTACGGGCCGCGAAGCAGCCAGCCTGAGCGCCAGCAGCCCGCCCATGGACCATCCGACGACAACCAGCTCTTTTCCGGCGACAGAGCGAGCTGTCTGTTCTACTGCCTCGTAAAACTCTTCCGGACGGGACACGCGCGAAAAGTCCGGTGCCAGGTGCAACGCACAAGGAAGCTGTCGACGGACTTGCTCCCAGCACGAATCCGGCATCCCCCAGCCCGTCAGCCAAAGTATCGCAGGTGTCACAGCGCCTCCCTCCCGTCCAGCTCATCACGAATGGCAGCCAGCTCCTGGACGGCCCACGCTAGCTCATCCGGCGTATGCGTCGCCATCACGGTAAAGCGGATGCGCGCCGTCCCGTCCGGAACGGTGGGCGGACGGATGGCGACAGCGGCAATCCCGCGCTCCAGAAGCTTCTGGCTGAATTGCAGCGCCCGCTCGTTTTCTCCTATCGCCAGCGGGATAATTTGCGTGTCCTCATCCGCTACGGCAAAGCCGCTCGCGCGCAGTTTCTGGCGGAACCAACTCGCGTTTTGCCGGAGAGCTTGCCTTCTCCACGTGTCCGTTTCGATCTGCGTCAAAGCTGCAAGCGTCGAGCCGATGACGGCAGGCGGCAGAGCGGTGGAGTAAATGAGCGAGCGGGCCTTCGAGCGCAGATGGCGAATCACGGGCTGATCGGCACAGACGTAGGCGCCGTACACCCCAAAAGCTTTGCTGAACGTGCCCATGAGCACATCTACCTGATCGGCCATCCCCAGCTCGTGGCACAAGCCCTGGCCCTGTTCCCCGCGCACTCCCCCTGCATGCGCCTCGTCGACCATGAGCAGGGCGCCGTAGCGCTCGCGCAGCTCGGCCAAAGCAAGCAGCGGAGCCTTGTCGCCATCCATGGAAAACACGCTGTCCGTCACGATCCATTTTCGTCTCGCTCCCTGATGCTTTTGCAGCAAAAACTCCAGATGCTCCAGATCGTTGTGCCGATACCGGACGTGCTCGGCACGGCTCAGGATGATGCCGTCGACGATGCTGGCGTGGTTCAGCCGATCGCTAAAAACGACATCGCCCCGGCCTGCCAGTGCCGCGATCACTCCCGTATTCGCCTGATAGCCGTTGGCAAACACGAGCGCTCCTTCGCGCTGCTTCCACTCGGCCAGGCGCCGCTCCAGTTCGTCGTACAGCGGGTAGTTGCCGAGCACGAGGCGGGAAGCAGTGCCGCCTGCGCCCCATTTTCTCGCAGCCTTTTCGCCCGCTTCCACGATTCGCTCTTCATGAGCAAGCCCCAGATAGTTGTTGGCGGACAAATTCAGCAGCTTTTTCCCGCAAACCCGAATCCATGCGCCGCCTGCTTCGGCTATCGGTTCAACCGTCTGCCACGTTCTGTCCAGCGACTGCTCCCGCATCCGGCTCCACTCCGCCTCCAGCCATTCGTACTTGCGTTTCATGTGCCACACCTCTTTACCTACAGCGCACATAGCTCGATCTCGAAGCCAAGGTCTTCGATCATTTTGTGATCGCTGGAAATCTCCTGGCCCGGCGTCGTCAAATAGTCGCCGACAAACAGCGAATTGGCCGCGTAGAGCGACAGCGGCTGCAAGCTGCGCAGATTCACCTCGCGTCCGCCTGCCACGCGAATTTCCTTGTCAGGGCAGACGAAGCGGAACAGCGCCAACACCTTCAGCGCCTTTTGCGCAGGCGTGCGGCCCTGGTTTTGCAGCGGAGTCCCCGGAATCGCATTCAAAAAGTTGACCGGGATCGAATCCGCATCCAGACTGCGCAAGGCAAATGCCATCTCGACGATCTCCTCGTCGCTCTCCCCCATGCCGACGATGACGCCAGAGCACGGTGACATCCCGGCTTTTTTCACCGTATCGACGGTTTCCACCCGCTGATCGTATGTATGGGTCGTCGTGATCGCCGAGTAATGGTTGCGGCTTGTGTTCAGGTTGTGGTTGTAGCGATGCACGCCCGCTTCCTTCAGCCGCTGTGCCTGCTCGTCGCTCAGGATGCCGAGACAAGCGCATATTTTCAGCGGCATTGTCTCGCGAATTTCTTTGACTGCTTCGATCACCTGGCCCAGCTCCTTTTCGGTCGGACCACGGCCGGAAGCGACGATACAGTACGTCCCTGCCTTCCGGTTCAGCGCTTCCCGCGCTCCTGCCAGCAGCGTGTCTTTGTCGAGCATGGTGTACTTGGCTACAGGAGCTGTGGAGACGATCGACTGCGAGCAGTACCCGCAATCTTCCGGGCACAGGCCGCTTTTGGCGTTCAGGATCATGTTCAGCTTGACCTTTTTCCCGAAAAAGTGCTTCCTGACCTGAAAAGCGGCGTGCAATAGCGGCAGCAGCTCATCGTCTGGCGCTTGCAAGACGCGCAACGCCTCCTCCTGCGTCAGCGCTTCCTTTTGCACAGCCTTCTCTGCATACTCGTTCCAGTTCACGGCAACCGTCTTGTTCATCCTTGTATCTCCCCTTTAATAGTTTGCTTTTTCAGCACACTCTCGACAGGCGACACGTTCACATGCGCCCTCACCGATTCAGCCAATTGCTGTTGGGTAAACGCTCCGCCCATGTACGGCAGCACTCCCCAGACAGACACATTTCCGTAACGCTCGATCATCGCGGCATTCGTGGCGATACTCTGGTCGGTCGCCGTTGCGGGGGCTGCTTCATTTAAAATCACGCCGGCCACCTCAAGCCCCCGGGAGCGCGCATACCAGACCGACAAGAGCGTGTGGTTAATCGTGCCAAGCCCTGCGCGGGCGACCAGCAACAGCGGCAGGTTCAGCCTGACGGCGAGGTCGATCATCATCTCCGTTTGCGTCAGAGGCACTGCCAGCCCGCCGGCCCCCTCTACCAGCAGCCAGTCGTGCTTCGCCATCAAGGAATGCCCGCCCGCAACCACTTCGTCGAGCGCGAGCGTCCTGCCCTCGGCTTGTGCTGCCAGCCAGGGCGTCAGCGGCGCGGAAAAAGCCAGAGGCGCAATTTCCTCGCACAAGTCCTCTACACCGCTCCAGGCCCGCAAGCGAAAAGCATCGCTCGTCTGCTCATGCGCCAACGCCCCGGACTGAACGGGCTTCCACACACCGAGATCGCAGCCTCTCTCGCGCAGCGCCGCCGCGATTCCAGCGGTGACGACAGTTTTGCCCACATCCGTATCCGTCCCGGCAACGAACAATCCTGCAAATGGCTTGGTCATCGCACTTCCTGCTCCTTTTGTTCCAGCGTGACCTCGCGGATGGATTCGGCCAAAATTTGCACCATTTCCGCAATCTCGCCCATTCTGGAGGCAAGCGGCGGGATGAAGACGATCACATTGCCCAGCGGTCTGGTCAGCAGCCCTTTTTCTCTCGCCCGCTGGCAGACGCGGACGCCGATGCGCTCGTTCCAGTGGTACGGCTCCTTCGTTTGCTTGTCCCGGACCAGCTCGATTCCTGCCATCAAGCCTTTTTGCCGGATATCGCCGACGTGCGGCTCTGCCTTTAACGGCTGCAAAAGCTGCTTTAGACCGACCGCTTTTTCTGCCACCTGCTCGACCAGTCTTCGCTCCTCCATCAGCCGCAAGTTTTCCAGCGCTACGGCACAGCCGAGCGGATTCCCGGTAAACGAGTGGCCGTGGAAAAACGTCTTCTGTTCCTCGTAGTCCGCGTAAAAAGCGTCGTAGATGTTTTCGGTAACAAGCGTGGCGGCTACAGGCAAATAGCCTCCGGTCAGCCCTTTGGCAACGGCCATGATGTCTGGCACTACGCCGTCGTGCTCACAGGCGAACATTTTTCCCGTCCGTCCAAAGCCTGTCGCCACCTCATCCGCAATCAGCAACACGTCATGCGCGCGCAAAAGCTCGGCAATCCGTTTCAAACAGCCGTCCGGCATGACGATCATTCCGCTGGCTCCCTGGACGACAGGCTCGACAATCATGGCGGCAATCTCGCCTGCTTTTTGCTGCAGCAAGCTCTCCAACTGGCTCAAGGTTGCTTCCATGGCCGCCTGTTCGCCTCCATCCCGGTACGGATACGGGTAAGGGATGACGTGCGGAGAAAACAACAGTGGCTTGTAAACCTGATGGTACAGCGGGATTGCGCCCACGCTGGTCGCTCCGATCGTGTCGCCATGGTAGGCGTTGTTCATCGTGATAAACGAATGCTTGCCCGTCTGCCCGCGGTTTTGCCAATACTGGAACGCCATTTTCAGGGAGATTTCCACCGCAGTCGCGCCGTTGTCCGAGTAAAACACTTTGCTGAGTCCAGGCGGAGCGATTCGCACAAGCTGCTCGGCCAGCAGGATGGACGGCACGTTTGCCATTCCCAGCAGAGTCGAGTGCGCGATTTGCGATAGCTGCTCCATGATCGCCTGGTTCAGCTCGGGGACATTGTGGCCGTGAACGTTCAGCCATACGGAAGAAAAGCCGTCGTAATACGCCTTGCCATTGACGTCGATCAGCTTGACCCCTTCGCCTCTGGCAATAATCAAAGGCTCCTGCGCGTTGTAGTCTTTCATCTGCGTAAATGGATGCCACAAAAATTGCTTGTTCTTTTGCGCCAGCTCGTCATAGTCATAAGTATGTAACAACTAAATCACATCCTTGGTTAACATATATTTGTTAACTAAAATGTTAATTCGGTTTACCATTTTTGACAACGATTTTTTCTTTGGAGCGGGAAACAAAAAAAGACCACGCTCCCCCGTGATTGGAGAAGCATAGTCTTTGCTTTGTGCGCTTTATTTGGTTTGCTGCAAAATGCGATAGAGCGCCACGACACATACCGCGCGGGTCGTCGGCTTGTTCGGCTGGTATTTTCCGCTGACCGGATCAATCAGGCCGAGCCCAACCATGTTGGTGATGGACGAGGCAGCCCAGGACGGCCATGTTCCTTTGTCGGAAACCGTTTTGGCCGCTCCCTTTTTGTTTACGAGACGGTCCAGGATGACAGCCGCTTCTGCCCTCGTCACAGGTTGGTCCGGACGGAACGTTTTGTCCTCGTAGCCTTTTACCAGGCCTTTGGCAACGGCCACCTGGACCGCTCCCTGCGCATAGGCAGGCACCTTGTCCTTGAAGCTGAGCTTCGGCGAGTCGGGCAGCTCCCAATTGAACGTGCGCGCCAACAAGGTGACGAATTGCGCTCTGGTAAGCGAAGTTTCCGGTCCGAACGTCGTTTCCGTCAATCCTTTGACGTAGCCGTTCTCGGCCATAAACATGATTTCCTTCTTGGCCGGGTGGTTGGCGATATCGGTGAACGCCGGGCTTCCCAGTCCTGCATTGTCCATGTAGTACGGAACGTATTTGCCGTAGCTGTTCACTTCATATACCCACTGCCCTTGCGCGTTCATGCTGCCCAGGAGCGGGTCGAGCGTCTGATTGACTTCGTTGACGTACAGCAGTCCGACTCCTTTTCCGGCAATCCACTTCTTCGGCACAAGCGTCAGCTTGATCGGGGAAGTCGAGATCGCATCGTCCGTGCCTGCCTTGCGCTCTCCCGGCTTGATCGTGAACGAGTAGTCCGCAGGGACATACCCGGGCAGTTGCTGGTTGACGATCGAGTCGATTTCCACCAAAGCGCTGTCCAAAAACGGAGCGGTTTTCTCAAACGAGTAGGCAAGGTCAAGCTCCGCGCCCAGAGACAGGCTGCCCGGCAGCTCAGGCACGACAACCGCATTGCCCGGCTGGCCTGTCTGGTTCGGCAAAAGGAGCGAGAACTCGTCGAAGTACAGCGTTCCTTTGTCATGCGTAATGCCGTCATTCGGCTGGTCGACTACGTAGATGCTCTTCAGCTTCAACGGATAGGCGGCATTGCTCGGGAAGTAGCCTTTTACCTGCTTCCAGCCTGTCCAGTCGATTTCTTTGGCCAGATCGACGTAGACGGTCTTGCCGTTGGCATCGAGCACTTCTGCGCGCAGCCAATGTCTGCTGTTGTCCCCGTTTACCCACAAGCCGATTCCGAGCGGCTTGCCCGGGATGGCGACAGGCTGGGCGCCCAGCACGCCGTAAGAGATGCGCATGTTGTTCGCTGGCGCTCCGGAGAAGTTGTAGACGAGCTTCGCCGCTTTTTTCGTGCGGAACACCTGGTCCTGAACGAGCGCAAACGAGCCTGCCGAGCTGATGCTGCTCGGGTTGGCCGCGTGGTACATGCCGACCTGGTTGTCAAACGTCAGCCATGGCTGTTCGAATTGACCGACCGCAAACGGAACGGTTGTCGACACACCGTCATACGTAATCGTCAGGTGTCCATTTCCCGGTTCGCTTCCTGCTATCAACTGCAGCTTGTCGTTGACGGTAGCGACTGCGGAGTCTACGCTCGCTTTGACGCTGAGCGGCGTCGCCTGAATCGTCGCTCCTTTTTTCGTCTTGATTTTCACATCAAGCGTCACGGCTTGTCCCGGTGCGATCGTGACCGGATTCGGGGAGACGACGATTTGTTGGACTTCGCTGCCCGCAATGACGTGCACCTCTTTGTTTTGCGCCACGTTGCCCAGGCGACCCGTCAGTGTAATCTGGCCGGAGCGGGCTGGCGTAAAGCGTTGTCCCTCTACTGTTCCTGCATCGGCTTGCGGGATTTCCCACGTGACGTTCGCCGGATTGATCGCGTATGGCTGGTAATGCGTGTCGTAACCTTTGGAGGCATTGAGCGTCACGGTTTGGCCGATGAGGATGTCCGCTGGCACGTCAATTTGGAATCCTCGCAATTCTCCTGGCGGAGCGGTGTTGTACACAGCAAGTCCGGTCGGCACGCGGCGTTCGGCACCGCCGCTCGGCTTGTTGGCGAGGTTGGCATGCGTCTCGCCCAGCATGCGCGCAGCCAATGTCGTAGAGCCGCCACCGTCAAAATTCACGGCACGGTAGGAGCCGAGCTCTGCCATGATTTTTGCCAGCTCGTCCAGGTAAACGCCTTTGCTGGCATCAATGGTGACCATGTACAGCGTCTTGCCATCCTGGGACACGCCCACTGCCGTGCGTGCATTGACAGAAGTGATCGACTTGTCCGCCTGGAACGACGTCAAAGCTTTGCCCTGATCCACGAGCAGCACGTTGCCCCCGACGGCTTGCTTCAGGTCGAGTGTTTGCGGAGTTGTTTGGTACTCGATGGTCGCTTTGGCGCCCACCGGGAAATTTTGTTTGAGGAAGGCCGCTGCCGCGCCGTGTCCCCACAAGACGTATCCGTTGTAAGGTATGTAGACTCCCGGTTGGTTGACGCGCACTTCCTTGGCGACGTTGTCCACGAACAAAATCTCGACGACATCCTTGTAGCCCGGAATTGCGCCGAGACTGGTTTTGCCAAAGGAAGGCGTGTAGACGTTCAGTTGGTTCTGGTGGCTTTTGCGGCCGTCGCTCGGATTGTACTCTTCTTTGTTGACGCCTTGAATCGAGTAGACAGCCCCGTTCGGCGCGGTGACTTTTCCGCCAAACCCGAACTTGTCGATGATCGCGACCTTGTCTCCGGTCAGCCCCAGGCTATACCAGTACGAGATCAGCCCCATCGAGGAAATCAACTGCTCGTCCTTTATTACGATGCCAAACGGCGCGCCCCGCTTGGACATGTTGAAAAAGTCGGCGTTGATCGCCGCAACCGCCCCTGTTTCGCGCGCCATCTGGGTGACGGTCTGTCTTTCCGTCAGCTTGCCGGCGGTCCCGTAGACGGGCTTGACCTCTACGTACGGGTTGTTCAGGTCGACCTTGGTAACCATGATGGTCACGACCTGATTCGCAAACGATTTCGTATATTTGAGCAAAGTGGTCCCCTCGCCAATCGGGGTTTGCCACACCATATTCAATGCACTGGTTTCCGCCCTGGCGTGCGCGACATTCGTCGCAAGGGGCACAAACGGAACAAAAGCTCCCCAGGCCATCGTCGTAGCCGTGAGCAGCGTCACTATCCTTTGCGCTCTCATGTTGGTGACTCCTCTCCATTTTCCAAACTCTGTCTGTTCCCTATGTAAGTCGGTAACTATTCGTTAGACGCACCGAAGTAGTGGATAGTTTCGCCAATTTTGCAGATTCTCTTTTGGCAAAACAAACCAAATCGTCAGTCTGCCAAAACAGCAGAAAAACCCGTCCGGATGATAGCAGTCGATACCGGACGGGTCACTCTTGGCTGTATGGGCAAATGATTACTGTCCCGGCTTGAACGGCTCAGGACGCTCGGAACGCAATCCAAAATGATGCAGGATCGCTTCTACGATACGGCGGGAAGCCTCTCCGTCCCCATACGGATTCGCAGCGTGCGCCATTGCATCGTAGGCTGCCTGGTTGGTCAGCAGCTCGTGTGCCATCGCGTAAACTTGTTCTTCGTCTGTACCCGCCAGCTTGAGCGTACCGGCTTCGATCCCTTCTGGGCGCTCGGTTGTATCTCTGAGCACCAGAACAGGCACGCCAAGGGACGGCGCTTCTTCCTGGACTCCGCCGGAATCGGTCAGGATCAGGTGAGCACGGCGGGCGAAGTTGTGGAAATCGAGCGCATCAAGCGGTTCGATCAGTATAATGCGCTCGTGATCGCCCAAAATTTCCTGCGCTACTTCCTGCACAGCCGGGTTGAGATGGACCGGGTACACGACGGCAATCTCGGGATGCTCGTCCACCAGTCTTCTGACCGCACGGAAAATGCGGCGCATCGGCTCGCCCAGGTTTTCGCGGCGGTGGGCCGTCATCAGCACCAGTTTGTAGTCGCCTACACGGTCGAGCACCGGGTGTGTGTAATCTTCGCGCACTGTCGTTTTCAGCGCATCAATCGCGGTGTTTCCGGTTACGTAAATGCTTTCCTCCGGCTTCGCTTCCCGTCTGAGGTTGTCAGCAGACCCGTTTGTCGGGGAGAAGTGCAGGTCGGCCATCACGCCTGTCAGTTGGCGGTTCATCTCTTCCGGGAACGGCGAATACTTGTCCCATGTGCGCAGGCCCGCTTCCACATGGCCGATCGCTACCTGGTTGTAAAAAGCGGCCAGGCTCGCAACGAATGTAGTCGTCGTATCGCCATGCACCAAAACGATATCCGGCTTTACTTCCTTGATCGCCGCATCGAGACTTTGCAGGGCGCGCGTGGTCACATCAACGAGCGTCTGGCGGTCTTTCATAATGTTCAAGTCAATGTCCGGCGAAATATCGAAAATCCCCAACACCTGGTCGAGCATTTGGCGATGTTGGGCGGTCACGCAGACGACCGATTCGATTTGCCCGTTGTACTTTTTCAGCTCATGCACAAGGGGGGCCATCTTGATCGCTTCCGGACGCGTCCCGAATACCGTCATTACTTTTACTGTTTTCATCTGGAATACCCTCTCCGCCTACTTTGTGCCGTACAAGCGGTCGCCCGCATCGCCGAGGCCAGGCACAATGTATCCATGGTCATTTAAATATTCGTCAATGGCAGCTACGTAAATATCTACGTCCGGATGCTCGGCCTGCACCATTTTGATGCCTTCCGGAGCAGCAATCAGGCACATGAGCTTGAGATTTCTCGCTCCGCGTTTTTTCAACGCAGCAATCGCCGCGACAGCAGAACCGCCAGTCGCAAGCATCGGGTCAATCACGATCAGTTCGCGCTCGGCTACATCGGAAGGCAGCTTGACGTAGTACTCTACTGGCTGCAAGGTTTCCGGGTCACGATACAGTCCCACGTGGCCGACTTTTGCGGCCGGGATCAGCTTGAGCAGTCCGTCGACCATGCCAAGTCCTGCACGGAGGATCGGTACGAGTCCAACTTTTTTGCCGGCAATCACGTTAGACTTACAGGTGGCTACCGGGGTGTCGATGGTGGTTTCCTCAAGCGGCATGTCGCGGGTGATTTCGTAGCCCATCAAGGTTGCTACTTCGTCTACGAGTTCGCGAAATTCTTTGGTTCCTGTATTCTTGTCACGAATAAACGTCACTTTATGCTGAATCAGCGGATGGTCAAACACATATACACGGCTCATGTACGTTCCTCCGTTTCCCTATCAATGCATCTTTTCCATCATAGCGAAGGAGAGAGTCGCCGTCAATTTGTCTAATCTTCGTACTTTTTCTTTCTTTGTCTGGGAGGGGCTGTAGTGGGGAGAAGACGGTTTCCAGGCTAGGCTTCATTCTACGTCCCGCTGTGGGATTGACTGTCCGCTACGCGACGAAGCGCGGGGGAACGTAAAAGTGGTAGCCGCTTCGCAGTTTATTTAGGGTTACGTTCCTTTTTCCCGCGCTTCGTCGCTCCGCTGGGTCGGACTTCGCAAGTCGCGGCGCCTGGAAACCGTCTTCTCCGCGTGGCTGTTTGTCAGGAAAAAGACAGAAAGAAAGCCAAAAAACAGACCCGCGCGAGGTTGCTCACGGGGTCTGTCTGCTTAAGAAATTTTCTTGAAAATTAAATCGTCAAGCCTTCGTACATCGGGAAGCGTTGGCACAGCGCGGCTACGCGTTGGCGGGCTTCGTCGTGTTTGGCTGCGTCTTCCGGGTTTTTCAAGGTCAGCGCGATGATGGCTGCTACTTCTTTCATCGCTTCTTCGTCAAAGCCGCGGCTGGTGACGGCTGGGGTACCCATGCGGATACCGCTTGTGACGAATGGGCTTTGCGTATCGTAAGGGATGGTGTTTTTGTTGGTGGTGATGCTCACTTCGTCCAGGAGGTGCTCGGCTACTTTACCAGTCAGGCCGATTTTGCTTACGTCAACCAGTACGAGGTGGTTGTCGGTTCCGCCGGAGACGAGTGTCAGGCCTTCTGCTTGCAGCGCTTCCGCAAAGACGCGGGCGTTGTTCACGATGCGTTTTGCGTAGTCTTTGAAGTCAGGTTGCAGCGCTTCGCCAAAGGAAACGGCTTTTGCCGCGATCACGTGCATCAACGGACCGCCTTGCACGCCTGGGAACACAGATTTGTCGATCGCTTTTGCAAACTCTTCTTTGCAGAGGATCAGACCGCCGCGAGGGCCGCGCAATGTTTTGTGCGTAGTGGAGGTGACGAAGTGCGCGTGCGGAACCGGGTTTGGATGCAGGCCAGCCGCAACCAGACCAGCGATGTGCGCCATGTCTACCATGAAGTACGCGCCCACTTCGTCCGCGATTTCACGGAATTTGGCAAAATCAATCGTGCGCGGATAAGCACTTGCTCCCGCTACGATCAGCTTAGGCTTGTGCTCCAGAGCTTTTGCGCGCACATCCTCGTAGTTAATCAAGTGGGAGTCTTGATCTACGCCATACTCTACGAAGTTGTACAGCGTACCGGAGAAGTTCACAGGGCTTCCGTGCGTCAGGTGGCCGCCGTGGGACAGGTTCATCCCGAGTACAGTGTCGCCTGGCTGCAAAATGGTGAAGTAAACCGCCATGTTAGCTTGCGCGCCAGAGTGTGGCTGTACGTTCGCATGCTCGGCACCGAAGATTTCTTTTACGCGATCGCGCGCAATGTTTTCCACGATGTCGACGTATTCGCAACCGCCGTAGTAGCGACGGCCCGGATAGCCTTCTGCGTATTTGTTGGTCAGTACCGTTCCCATCGCTTCCATAACCGCACGGCTAACGAAGTTTTCGGATGCAATCAGCTCGATTTTGTCACGCTGTCTTCCCAGCTCCAGTTGAATGCCTTCCAATACTTGCGGGTCCTGTTTACGCAAAAATTCTAGCATGATTTATTCTCCTCCTTGAAAATGGGCTTGTCCCACATTCTTTTTAGGTACAGCTTTCATTTTGGGGTACAACTTCATAGACAGCTCGCGCGCCGCCGATCAGCTTGGGGCGAGTCCGCGCGGCTGTGACGTGCGCTTCTCCCACAGTCCGCTGCGAGGGGCGCACAGGCACGGCCACTTGCTTCAGGTGCATGCCAATCAACGTGTCGCCGATATCAATGCCAGCATGGGCGCGAATCTGCTCCACCACAACCGCATCGGCAAGCTGCGTAAAAGCGTGCGCAGCCATGGAGCCGCCAGCAGTCGGCACCGGAACGACCGAAACCTCTTCCAGCCCGTAGCGTTCCATAACTTCGCGCTCCAGCACCAGCGCTCTGTTCAAATGTTCGCAACATTGAAAGGCCACAGCAAAGCCGCGCTGCTCCTGCACAGTGCGGATGCCGCGATAAATGGCGGCGGCCACGTCCCGGCTGCCAGCTTTTCCAATGTGCTTGCCCAGCACTTCACTTGTACTGCACCCGATCACCATGACTTGTCCGGCCCGAAGCTCGGCCAGCCCGGCCACTTCCTCCACCAACTGACGAACCTCTTGTTCGATAGCGGATAGGTCCACTTACTTCACTCCCGCGTGCTTCGCTTCGATTTGCGTGATCTTTTCCACACGGCGCTCGTGGCGGCCGCCCTGGAACTCCGTCTCCAGCCAAATTTTCACGATATCCAACGCCAGGCCAGGGCCAATCACCCGCTCACCCATAGCCAAAACGTTCGTGTTGTTATGCTCGCGGGTAGCACGTGCAGAAAAGGTATCGTGCACCAGCGCACAGCGAATGCCAGGAACCTTGTTGGCTGCGATCGACATGCCGATGCCGGTTCCGCAAACCAGGATGCCCCGGTCGAACTCGCCTGCTGCCACTTTTTCCGCTACGGGCAAGGCGTAATCAGGGTAATCTACCGAATCCTCGCAAGAGCAACCGAAGTCTTCCGTCTGGATGTTCATGGAGGCGAGCAGAGTCTTGATTTCCTCTTTCAGCTTGTATCCACCGTGATCTGCAGCAATCGCCACTTTCATTCTGCCATCCCTCGCTTGTTTCATGATCTCACTCATTATACATCAAAAAGCCGTAAGTAAAAAGTGAACATTTGGGTTGATTGATTAAAAAATGTTCGTACTCTCACAAGAAACAAGGTCCTGGCTACCAACCAGCACCTCCTATGTCCCGTTATTTACGAAAACGAACTTCCATCAACCGCTCCAAAAGCCTGTCCAGCGACTCCTCGATTTCCTCGGCGCACCGGCGGTAATCCTCCAGCGCTCCGCCAAACGGATCGGCAATATCCCGCAAGCCTTCCACTCCCGCAAACTCCTGCAGCGTATGCACCTTGTCTGCCGCCGCCGGAAAAAAAGTCAGGATGGCGTGCTTGTGATTGTTCGTCATCGTCAAAATGAGGTCGGACCACTCGATCAGCGCCTCATCCAGTTGGCTTGACTCGTGCGCATGCGAGATGCCCCGCTCCGCAAGCACCGCCTGGGCGTGTGCAGAAGCAGGCTGGCCTGCGTAGGCCGCCACTCCGGCCGAGCGTACTTCAAATTCTTGTCCGGCTGTCTTGGCGCGAAACATCGCCTCAGCCATCGGGCTGCGGCAAGTATTTCCCGTGCAGACGAATAAGATTCGTTTCAATGATCGCCCCTCCTTTCTGTCAGCATCCGTCTCCTAGATGACAAACTTCAACCCGAAGCAAAACAAAATAAGTCCTCCTACTAATTCGCTGTAATCGCCCAACCATCCTCCCACGCTTCTGCCGAGCAAAAGCCCAAAATAGGACATGGCCGCCCCCATGATGCCGAACAGGGAGATCGCGAGAATTTTGTTTACTTCGATCAGACCAAATGAAAAACCGACCGTCAACGCGTCGAGACTGACGCTAAATGCAAACAGCAGCAGCCCGATTCCTCTTGTCTTCAAGACGCTTTTTTGATCGCCGTGAATCAGTCCGTTCCACAGCATATGCAAGCCGATCAGCATCAGGACTCCTCCGCCGATGAAAACGGCGATATCCCCAACCAAATCGGACAAATAAGCGCCGACAGCAATCCCGACGACAGGCATCATAATATGAAAAAGCCCAATAGTAATGCTCACTTTTACAATTTCCCGCAAGCGTATTCCAACCATGCCTACGCCGATCCCAAGCGAAAAGGCATCCATGCTCAAAGCAAAGGCAATAATGAGCAACGTCAAAAATTGCCCCCACTGAAACAACACCTGGTCCAAGCCGCCTCCCCCCCGTCTCTTCACCTTATGCGGACAAGGAGGAGTTTAGACTGTTTTAGACGGACAGGATACGTCCGCCCGCCGCTTTCTCCAGACGGTTCATCACGGCCATGCCCAAGCCTTCGCGTGAAAAAGTTTCCCCGACAATGAACTGAACGCGCTGATGGTCAAACTCGCGCAACACTGCGTAAAGCTGCTGGGCGACTTTCTCCAGATCGTGCCGGGAGCCTACGGACAAGACGACGTCCACCGCCGCCTGTTCCTGCCAGTAAGCAGCCGACTCTTCTGTCGCCAGTACCCCGGTTTTTTGCCCATGCCGTTTTGCTTCGGCGAGCAACTCCGCCATTTTCGCGCGAACCTGTGCTTCGTCGCCTGTCACCAGCCACATTTCCCCCTCAGGGGCGTAATGCGTATATTTCATCCCTGGCGCACGCGGCGTCTCTACCGCGCCCACCTGAAAAGAAGGATCGAGCTCGACTGGGCCAATCACGCGTTCCATCTGCTCGCGGGTAATGCCTCCGGGCCGCAGGATGACAGGCGGGTCGACCGTCACGTCAACTACCGTCGACTCGACACCGACTCCGGTAGCTCCGCCATCCACAATCCCCGCTACCCGTCCGTCCAGATCGGCAAACACGTGTGCAGCCGTGGTCGGACTCGGACGGCCGGAGCGATTCGCACTGGGAGCTGCGATCGGCACGCCCGCTTCCTTGATAAGTGCGAGAGCGATCGGATGGTCCGGCATGCGCACCCCGACTGAATCCAGCCCTGCCGTCACCAGCGATGCGACCTGATCGTTTTTCGGCAGGATGATCGTCAACGGCCCCGGCCAAAATGCGTCCATCAGCTTCTGGCCTTTTTCCGGGACGGTGCCTGCGACTGTGGACAACTGCTCCCGTTCTCCGATATGCACAATCAGCGGATTATCGCTCGGTCTGCCTTTCGCTGCAAATATTTTCTCCACTGCTGCATCAGACAATGCATTCGCGCCCAGGCCGTACACCGTCTCTGTTGGAAAAGCGACCGCTTCCCCGGCGCGCAGCAAACGGGCTGCATCCACAATCTGTGTACAACTAGGGATGTTTTCCACATCGTTATCCACAGACCACACCTTTGTCACTAAATTGATTTCCATCGTAAAAAAATCCTTTCTCTAGCTCGTTTCTTTTGTAATAAGTGCCTTTAGTATAGATGTGCATCCAGAAGTTTTCAACAGGCTGTGGGTAACTTGTGAATAACTTTTGGAAAAGTGTTGGGAAAAGTCTTTGTTACCAATTCTTAACATCATCCGTCAAAACGATGTAGTAGAATAAGTCCATACAAGCGAGGAACATTTTCCCTTAGATCGAAAGGATCGTGAATGAATATGACATTGTTGAAATCCTTTACTTCCAGCCTGCTCGGCACAGCCGTATTGCTGACCGCCGCTACTGCACCCGTCCTGGCAGCTTCTCCTGCCGCGACAGCCAAGCCTGTGCCTGCCGTACAAGCGCAAAAGCCGAAAGCAGCCGGAGTGGTGTTCACCCCGAAAACTTTGACCGTCAAATCAAAAGAGTTCGAGGGCAAGGTGACGATCCCGGTCATTAGCGGGTTGAAGGATAAAGCTTTTGAAGCCAAATTGAACGCCGACCTGCTCAAGCAAGCACAGACAGGTCTTGCCGAAGGCCAAAAAGCAGGCAAGCAAGATGCGGCAGAAGCGAAAAAATACTGCTGGGAGCCGCGGCCGCACGCACTCGATATTTCCTATGAAGTACACCAGGCTGGCAAGCTCGTGTCTTTCTCCATCCAGTCGTACATCTATACTGGCGGAGCGCACGGCATGACCGACGTCACCTACTACACGATCGACAACCAGGCCAAAGCGAAAACGCTCAAGCTCGCCGACCTGTTCCAGTCCGGCTACGACTACCGCAGCATTATCAACCAGCTCATCAGCCAGCAGATCAAAGCACAAACAGCAGCGGACGGCTACAATCCGTACAGCTTTGAGAGCATTACAGACGACCAGAGCTTCTCGTTTGAAAACGGCAATCTCGTCATTCATTTCGGACAGTACGAAATTGCCCCATACGCAGCAGGAATGCCTGCCTTCACCATCCCTGCCCATCGCTTCCACAGCTTGCTGAAGCCGGAAATTCTCGCTGCCCTGACTCAGAAGTAAGCCGTTTTTCAATCCAAAACGACACCTGCGCCATGACAGCGGGGTGTCGTTTTTTTTACGGAAAGACTTTAAAGGCTCAGGAGAACCAGCTTTCGAGCTTTTCCCACAGGTAGAAGCGCACCTCTACTTGCGGCGCAGGGGCTGCCGGCTCGCTCGTCCCTTGCCCCTCGATCTGCTCGTTTCCTTCCTCTTTTGTTTCATCGTCTACGGCCACTGCATGTCCCGCCCGGGAAACGCTCGCAGCCTGATCGTTACGGTCCGCAGCGTCTTCTCTTTCCAGACGCTCTTGCCGCCATTCTTGCCATTCCTTGCGCTCTACGACTTCCTGGTCGAGCTTCAATACGGAAGCTGCGGAAGTCGGCTCCGGATTCATCACTGGCCGAAGCTGCTCTGTCCCGGTCTCCGCTGTTGGTTCTGCCGCCTGTACGGCATCTCCGTTTGCCATGTCGATAAAGCAGAGCGGGGGGAACAGTACGCACCACCAGTTTTGCCCTTTCGCCTCGCCGATTTGCACCCGCAGCGCCTCGTAGTTGCCAGCCGGATACACATAAGAGCCGTACAGCTTTGTCGGAAAAGGCACTTGCCCGAAATCGACGACTGCTTTATAGGAAAAGCCGCGTTCGCGGATCGTTTTATCCACAACCTCTTGCAAAACAGGCAACTGGGACTCGACCATTTGCTCTGCTTCCTCAAACGACTTGATGTCTTCCGCCCACGTGTTCATCTGGGCGATCAGCGCATCGCGCACTTCACGCTTCAGCCACTGGTCCTGAACAGAGTCGCTGTTGGCGATAATGCGCAGACGAATTGATTCCTGAGGGATCGGCCCATTATCGAGTACATTGGCCGAAGTAAGCTGTCCCTCCCAGCACATCATAAGCATAAACAAACTGAACGCGATCAACAGCATCCGTTTCATATCAAACCGTCTCCCTCTCTACTGAGTCTTTCGAGCCTTTTCTCTTCTCTCTATAGCCTCAGTATGGACAAGGAGCCGAAAATCCAAACCTCAAAGCACAAACATTCATACAATTTTAGCAAAAAAGGCGAGACGCCCGGGCCATTACCGCCTTACGCCGATAACGACCCGCTCGATTCCCGCCAAATCCGGCACGATCTGCACCTGCTCGATTACGCCAGATGCCTGCAGCAACGTCGCCACATCCTGCGCCTGATGGATGCCTACCTCGAAAGCGACGACTGCTTTGTCCTTGAGCAGAGCTGGCAGCGCCTCGCACAAGCGGCGATAGCAATCCAGCCCGTCGTCGCCTCCGTCCAGCGCCAGACGCGGTTCATGCAGGCGAACCTCTTCGTCCAGCTCGTCCACATCCCGGCTCGGAATATACGGGGGATTGGAGACGAGAATATCTACCTTCTCCCCGGCTGCAAGCAACGGCTGCACCAGATCGCCTTGCAAAAAGCGCACGGAGGCACCCAGACGCTCTGCGTTTTCCCGCGCGACCGCTGTCGCATCCGGCGATAAATCGACGGTCGTCACCTGCCAGTGCGGCTTCTCCAGAGCAAGCGTGATGCAGATGGCCCCGCTGCCTGTCCCGATATCCGCCACGGCGAGCGCTTCGCTTTCCGGCCAAATAGCCGCTGCCGCAGCCAGCACCTGCTCGACGAGTATTTCTGTCTCCGGCCGAGGGATCAGGACTCCGGGCCGCACCGTGAAGGCGCGTCCGAAAAACTCCTGCTCGCCAAACATGTACTGCAGCGGCTCGTGCCTGCTGCGACGCTGGCACAGCTCGTCCAGCTTCGCCAGCGTCTCGGCGGCGATCGGCTCTGCCATCGAGATCAAATAGCGCGTGCGGTCCCAGCCCAGGCAGTGGCGAATCATCAGCTCCGCTTCGAACAGCGGGTCCTTTGCCCCTTTTTCCCGCAAAAAGGAAGAAGCCCGTACCTGGGCTTCTCGAATCGTCGTGACATCAGACCAATCAAGCTGAGTGTGCATGGCTTTTCAGAAGCTCCGTCTGTTCATGCAAAATCAGGTTGTCGATCACTTCATCCAGTTCGCCTTCCAGCACCGATTCCAGACGGTGCAAGGTCAGACCGATGCGGTGGTCGGTCACGCGGCTTTGCGGATAGTTGTACGTGCGGATGCGCTCGCTGCGGTCGCCGGTACCCACCAGGCTTTTGCGCGTAGCATCTGCTTCCGCGTTTTGTTGTTGCATGTAGTAGTCGTACAGACGCGCGCGGAGTACGCGCAACGCCTTGTCTTTGTTGGAGTGCTGGGATTTCTCATCCTGACAGGACACCATGATCCCTGTCGGAATGTGCGTTACGCGAACGGCAGACTTGGTCGTATTGACGCTCTGTCCGCCAGCGCCGCTGGAGCAGAACGTATCAATGCGAATGTCTTTTTCGTGTACTTCCACTTCCACATCTTCTGCCTCTGGCAGTACCAGTACGGTAGCCGTAGACGTGTGGATGCGTCCGCCGGATTCTGTCGCCGGAATGCGTTGTACGCGGTGCGCACCGCTCTCGAACTTCATTTTGCTGTAGGCGCCGCGGCCGGACAGCGAGAAGACGATTTCCTTGTAGCCGCCGATGTCTGTCGGGCTTGCTTCCAGCACTTCGATTTTAAAGCCGTGACGCTCGGCAAAACGGGTGTACATGCGGAACAAAACAGCCGCAAACAGAGCCGCTTCATCGCCGCCTGCTGCACCGCGCACCTCCACGATCACGTTTTTCTCGTCGTTTGGATCTTTTGGCAGCAGAAGAATTTTCAGGCGTTCTTCCAACTGCTCCTTGCGCCCAGTCAATTCGCTGATTTCAAGCTTGACCATTTCACGCATTTCATCGTCCAGCTTTTCTTCCAGCATGGCTTTGGCATCATCCATTTGACTCACAACTGATTTATATTCACGGTAGGTCGTCACTGTTTCTTCCAACGAAGCCTGTTCCTTGGACAGCTCACGCAAGCGTTTTGTATCGCTGATGACGTCGGGGTCACATAGGAGATTCGTTACTTCTTCAAAACGCTCTTCAACTGCGGATAAGCGTGCAAACATTGTACTTCACCCCATCGCAAAGAATACTAAGAAACGATTATAACAGATAAATTATAGGAGGAAAGCGAAAATAAGTCAAAGCGCATTATTTCAATGGAAATTTGTTCTTTTTTCGATGCGAAACAGGCCCGGCAATGCCGAGCCTTGTCATACCAGTTCTTGCGTCGCCTGTCAACGGTGAAAGCCTTCATTGGAGGTGACGTGGAAGTCATAGCGCGGAATTTTTTGCTGGAGAAGCGCAATTACCTCCTGCTCCACCGCTCGCGCCTGACTCGCCGTAATGTTATGCACAAGGTCAAGAGTAACATATGCATTGCCGCCATTCAGTGTGATGCGGGCGTCCTCGACGCCTTTTACGGACTTGGCCATCATCTCCATGTTGTTCATGTCGATTTGCGTATTGCGCACATTGGATTGGCCGATGATGACGTTTGGATTTTGATTGCGCCCCATCAGCGAATCACGATCGGCCGCAGGCGGAGCAGGACGATGGAGAATATCCCCGCTGCGCTCGCCTCTGATCGCCGCCGGATACTGCCCATCCATCGCCTGTGTATTGGTCCCTTTCTCCTGAGTCGCGTTCCGGCCACACCCGACAGTCAAGGCAGAGGAAAGCACGAGGATGCCCAGCACTGTCAGCGCGCTTTTTCCAAAAGGCTTCATTCGCACGAAAAAGCCACCTCCTGTTTTGCTTAGTCTGCGCAGTGCCTTTCAGGCTCATGCACACCTGCAGCCAGGGGTGGCTTTTTCCTGCTGATTTTCGTCAGCGATTTGCCGGGGGATGGTAGTAATGCTTGCGACAGACGCTGCTGTACGTGTCGTTGCCAGCAATTTCAATCGTCTCTCCGGTGTAGACAGGTTGTCCGTTTTTGAATTTGAGAATATGCGTCGCTTTTTTGTTGCAGTACACGCACACTGTTTTGATCTCTTCGACTTTGTCCGCTTCACAGAGCAAGGCGGCGCTGCCGGGGAAAAGCTCGTTCTTGAAGTTTTTCAGCAAGCCGTAGACGATGACGGGAATGCCCAACTGATCGACAATCGCCACGAGCTGATCCACGTGATGGCGGCTGATGAACTGCGCCTCGTCGACCAGCACGCAGTGCGGCTTTACCGTCTCGGCTGCGACTATTTCGTACAAATTCGTCTCTTCGCTGATCGGAATTGCCTCTCTGCTGATGCCTACCCGCGAAGCCACTTTTCCCACCCCATACCGATCATCGACGGCTGGCGTGAACACCACTACTTTTTTGCCGGATTGCTCGTAGTTGTGAGCGACTGTCAGCAACTGAATAGATTTGGAGGCATTCATTGCCCCGTAACGAAAATATAATTGTGCCACGTCTCTATCTCCCTTTGCCTAAAGCTGATTCATTTTCGCGTCATGGCGTAGCGGTCTTTTGCCTCTTGAAACAAAGACATAGCCAGCTTCCGTCTGCTCGCATGATCGACGCGCGGAACGGGATAGTCAATTCCTAGCCTGCATCCCGCTTTTTCCTGCACATGCTCAGGCATCTCCCAAGGCTTATGGATATATTGTAGAGGGACTTGCCGCAGAACGGGAAGATATTTTTTGACAAAGGTTCCGTCCGGATCGAATTTTTCCCCTTGCGAAACCGGATTGAAAATGCGGAAGTACGGCTGCGGGTCTGTCCCGGTAGAGGCGCTCCATTGCCAGCCGCCGCAATCATCCGCAACCGATTGTGCATCCAGCCCGTTTCGTTCAACTGCTTCATCGCGGCATCGACAATCGGATAGCCCGTCTCGCGAGCGAGCTGGCAGAGCACGTCAGCCGGATTCCCCCGATGGCCGTCATCGTTTGCCCCCTTGCTGCCCGAGATGATTTTTGCTCCAGAAAAAGACAAAACCAGGCAGATCGCTCTACCTGGTTGCTCCAATCCCGTCTGATTAGGACAGATTGTATTTGCGTTTGAAACGGTCTACACGGCCGCCAGCATCCACGAATTTTTGTTTTCCAGTGAAGAAAGGATGGCAGTTGGAGCAGATCTCCACTTTCAGCGCTTGTTTCACGGAACCGGATTCAAATTCGTTACCGCATGCACATGTAACGGTTACTACATTGTACTTAGGATGAATACCTTGTTTCATCTCGCTACACCTCTTTCCGCCCTGAATCGTTTGCCGAAACAGAGTTATATAAACACATACAAGATAGTAGCATGCTGTCAGCCGAAATGCAACAGGTTGACCGCTCAGGCCATGTTTTTCCTGCGGCGCAGCTCTGCCGGCGGAATGTGCGTAAACGACCCGATCACGACATCCGGCAGCTCTTGCTGATAGATTTCAATCGCCTGCTTCATGCCGAAGACTTCGCCCTGCGCTTTTGGAATCATCGCCAGATAGCTTTCCGGATCAATGTTCAGGTTGCGCATCTGAATCAGCTTGATGCCTGTGCGGCGGATGAAGTTAATCATCGCTTCCATTTCTTCTTCGCGGTCAAAAACACCCGGGAAGCACAAGTAGTTGATCGAGGTGTACACGCCCTTGGAGGCCGCGTATTCCGCAGATCGCGCTACGTTTTCCAGCGTGTAGTTGCGCGGGCGGTAGTAGGCGTTGTAATGCTCGTCAATCGCGCTGATGATGCTGACGCGCATCAAGTCCAGCCCCGCGTCGACGATCCCTTTGATATGGTCGGTCAAGCCTGCGTTTGTATTGATGTTGATAAAGCCCATGTCGGTCGTCGCTCGCACGCGGCGCATCGCCGGAACGATGATCCCGGCCATGGTCGAAGGCTCGCCTTCACAGCCCTGGCCGAAGCTGATAATGCTCTCCGGCGTCTGCAAATGGTGCAGCATGACCTCTACCAGCTCGTCCTCTGTCGGCTTGAAATTCATCCGCGTCTGCGGAGACGGGAAGCCGCTGTCGTCTGGTTGCTCGGAAATACAGCCGTAGCAACCGGCATTACAGGTATAGGAAACAGGCAGGCTGCCTTCCCAGCGGTGGAAAAAGTTGTTGGAGGCCGTCAGACACTCGTACTCCAGCGCACAGTGCGACAGGTGATGCAAAATCCGGTTGTTCGGGAACAGCTCCAACGTCTTTTCCACTCGCTGCCGCAACTCATCCATCGGGAAGTTCAGCGGGTCCCATTTGTAAATGTCGTCGCTCGCTCTGCCTGCTACCCAAAAACGGTCGTCTTTCCATACGACTGCCGAATACCCGAACAGCGGCAGCTTGCTCTCCCTGTTTGTTTTCACATAACCCGGGAGCAAAAGTCGGGTAATCCCTTGCGGAACGAGCGCCCCGACCGCCGTACAGCCGTCCAGCTTAATCATTTCGCCCGTCTCCGGGTCCATTCCGATCGGTACTGTATCCGGCAGGCTGACCAGCGTCGCCCCTTCCGGCAGCGGGATCAGCTCTTCCTCGAGAATTTCTGTCAATATATCGCCGTTGCGCGCCACCGCGAACAAGCCCGGGTGGTCGTAAACATTGCCCTTTTCATCTGCGTACACTAAATACATGGGAAAATCGCCTCGCTTCTTTGCTTTGCCCATTGTAACGCATTGAAAAAGCAATGTAAATTGTGAAGGGTTACCTGCCGAGGTACGGGAGCGGGTTGACCGGCACATCGTCCTGCCTGACTTCAAAATGCAGGTGATACCCGGTGGAATCGCCTGTCTGGCCCATGTATCCGAGGACGTCGCCCGCTTCTACGCTCTGGCCGGGCGTGACCAAAATCGTGCGCATATGGGCATAAAAGGTTTGCAGGCCGTCTCCGTGGTCCAGTACGACCATCCGCCCGTATCCGGAGCGGTTGGCGCCCGCTTCGACCACCTTCCCTGCTTTCGCGGCCAAAATCGGCGTTTTGGCCTCCTGCTCGTTCCACAAATCCACGCCTTTATGCACCTTGCCCCAGCGTGTTCCGAAGCCGCTTGTAATCGTCGCTCCCTCTACAGGCCAATCCATTCGGCCGCGAATCCGCGCCACCACTTGCCTGCTTGCCGCCTGGGTAGTGTTTCGCTTTTGCTGCAGCTCTTCTGCCTGCATCGGCGGCCCTCCGGCAACAGGGATGTACACAACCTGTCCCACATACAGGTTGTCCGACAGCCATTTTAAAAGCGGGTTGCGTTCCAGCAGCAGCTCACGGCTGACTCCGTACCTTCTCGCTATGTAATCGAGCGTCTCTCCGCGCTTCACCATATGTGTCACTTCGTCTTTGGTAATAATCAGCTTCATCCCGACAGAAAGCAGATGCGGATTGCTGATTTTGTTCATCTCCA
The DNA here is from genome assembly GCF_057543335.1 of Brevibacillus sp. YAE8. Taxonomy (NCBI): domain Bacteria; kingdom Bacillati; phylum Bacillota; class Bacilli; order Caryophanales; family Paenibacillaceae; genus Brevibacillus; species Brevibacillus sp. YAE8. The sequence continues at coordinate 57,543 of NZ_BAAIYG010000013.1, read as the reverse complement.
CCAGCTTTTTCAGCGTAAGGCCGTAGCGTTCGGCAATTCCGGAAAGAGTGTCGCCCTGGCGCACTGCGTACACCATCGTATTGCTTTTGGCAGCAGGCGCTTGCTTTGTCAAACTCGCGTACGGATTGAACGCTTGAAACAACGCTTGCTCCACGACAGCCTTTTTCGCTTCCGTCTGGCTCTCGATGGGCACAGGAACCTGCACGTACTCCACTGACTCTCTCCTCCCTCTCTTCCAACTCTCCTTACGGTATGCAAATCAGGCAAAAAAAATGACGGCGAGTCATGAACTCACCGTCGTGCCAGCCGTTTTCCCCCGGCCTTGCTGCTTGCTTTCCAGGGTCTGCAAAAATTCTTCGTTTGTTTTCGTGTCCGCCAGCTTTTTGATAAACGAATCGACAAACTCGTTCGTTTCGTTCATGTTTTTGCGGATCATCCACAGCTTATCCAGCTCTTCTTTGGACAGCAGCAATTCTTCGCGGCGCGTTCCCGAACGGCGAATGTCGATCGCCGGGAAGATACGGCGCTCTGCCAGCTTGCGGTCCAGATGAAGCTCCATGTTGCCCGTTCCCTTGAACTCCTCGTAGATCACATCGTCCATGCGCGATCCGGTCTCGACCAGAGCCGTCGCGAGAATCGTCAGGCTGCCGCCCTCTTCGATGTTGCGCGCCGAACCGAAAAAGCGCTTAGGACGGTGGAACGCCGCCGGATCAATACCGCCAGACAACGTCCGGCCGCTCGGCGGGATCACCAGGTTGTAGGCGCGAGCGAGACGGGTAATCGAATCGAGCAGGATGACGACATCCTTTTTGTGCTCAACCAGACGCTTTGCCCGCTCCAATACAAGCTCCGCCACCTTGATGTGATTCTCCGGCAACTCGTCAAACGTAGAGGCGACCACCTCGCCTTTGACAGAACGCTGCATATCCGTAACCTCTTCCGGACGCTCGTCGATGAGCAGCACAAACAGATGAATATCCGGTCGGCTTTCCGTAATACTGTTGGCGATTTCTTTCAGGAGCATGGTTTTGCCCGCTTTTGGCGGAGCGACAATCAATCCACGCTGACCCAGCCCAACAGGGGCAAGAAGGTCCATCAGGCGGGTGGAAACACGCTCGGGCGCGGTCTCCAGCACTAGCTTGGTTTGAGGATATAGCGGTGTTAAGGCGGGGAAATGAAGACGCTCTGAAGCAGTCTCCGGGTCTTCTCCGTTCACTGCTTCTACTTGCAACAGTCCAAAATAGCGCTCGTTTTCTTTTGGCGGCCTAGCCTTGCCCGACACCACATCCCCCATGCGCAGATCAAAACGGCGAATCTGCGACTGGGAGATGTAGATGTCTTCCGAGCTGGGGAGATAGTTGATCGGTCGGAGGAAGCCGTAGCCCTCCGGCAAGATTTCCAGCACCCCTTCCATAAACATCAGGCCATCCCGCTCCGCTCGTGCCCGAAGGATTGCGAAGATCAATTCCTTCTTCTTCAGTTGGGAGTAATACGGGATATGGTACTCCTTGGCCAGCTTATAGAGATCGGTCAGTTTCTTCTCTTCGAGTTCAGAAAGTAACATACATCCACCACTCTTTATTTACTCTTGGAAAGCATGATATAAAGCCAAGCTGTTCGTTTTCCTACAAACCTAGTGACGGTTTGCGTTCCAGGCGGTGGTTTCCTTCAATGAAGCGAACCGTACCCGTTTTTGCCCGCATGACGACAGAATGGGTAGTAGCGCGAGTTCCCTGGAAGCGAACCCCTTTCAGCAATTCCCCATCTGTTACGCCCGTTGCCGCAAAAATGGCATCGTCGCCCTTGACCAAATCATCCATAAACAGCACCTGGTGCGGGTTGCTGAGACCCATCTTGACACAACGCTGAATTTCTTCTTCGCTTTGCGGCAACAGCTTGCCCTGGATTTCGCCTCCGAGGCATTTCAACGCCACCGCAGCCAATACACCTTCTGGCGCTCCGCCGGAACCGAACAAAATGTCTACGCCCGTGTCCGGGAATGCCGTGTTGATCGCAGCCGCCACGTCCCCGTCGGAAATGAGGCGAATGCGGGCACCTGCCTCGCGAATTTCGTGAATGATGCGAGAATGACGGTCACGATCAAGCACGATCGCCACCAGGTCGCTGATGTCTTTGCCCTGTGCCGCAGCAACGGCTTTCAGGTTGTCGCGAATCGGCGCGTTGATGTCGACCTTGCCAACCGCTTTTGGCCCTACTGCCATTTTTTCCATATACATGTCAGGAGCATGCAGCAAATTTCCGCGGTCCGCAATCGCAATGACAGAGATTGCGCCCCATGTGCCCTTTGCCAGGATATTCGTCCCTTCCAACGGGTCGACAGCCACGTCTACTGCTGGCGCTACCCCTTGGCCGAGACGCTCGCCGATATAGAGCATCGGCGCTTCATCCATTTCGCCTTCCCCGATTACGACTACGCCGTCCATTGGCACTTTTTCAAATTCCTTGCGCATGGCGGTCGTCGCCGCGTCGTCGGCCTCGTCTTTTCGTCCAAGCCCCATCCAACTGGCGGAAGCCAAAGCAGCCGCTTCGGTTACACGTACCAGTTCAAGTGTTAAACTGCGTTCCATTCTGGAAGACTCCTCTCCTGATGATTGGTTAACGCTGCGGGCTTTCTGTGTGCTGCAAGCCTACCCGCGTCACATCGGCACCCAGCATTTGCAGCTTGCCCACCAAGTTTTCATAGCCGCGGTCGATATGTTCAAGACCTTCCAGCTCTGTCGTGCCGCTCGTAGCCAGCCCTGCGATAAACAGCGCCGCTCCGGCCCGCAGGTCAGAAGCTACTACCTTGGCTCCGTTCAGCTTGCTTCCGCCTTCGATGACAGCGGAACGTCCCTCTACCTTGAGCGTCGCTCCCATGCGCCGCAGCTCATCTACATGGCGAAAACGCGAGCTGTAGATGTTGTCCGTCACGATGCTCGATCCTTTGGCAAGGGTCAACAGCGTCGTGATCGGCTGCTGCAAATCGGTCGGAAACCCAGGGTACGGACTTGTTTTCACATCAATGGGACGATAGGAATCCCGTCCGACCACCTGAATGCAGTCATCCATTTCCATCACTTGCGCGCCAATTTCGCGCAGCTTCGCCGTCAGCGACTCCAGATGCTTGGGGATCACGTTTTCGACCAGTACATTGCCGTTCGTCGCCGCTGCGGCAATCATGTACGTCCCCGCTTCAATCCGGTCCGGAATAATCGTATGCCGGCAGCCGCGCAGACGCTCCACGCCCTGGATGCGGATGACATCGGTGCCTGCGCCTTTGATGTTTGCCCCCATGTTGTTGAGCAGTGTCGCCACATCGACAATCTCCGGCTCGCGGGCAGCGTTTTCAATAATGGTCACGCCGTCTGCCTTGGAAGCAGCGAGCATGATGTTAATCGTCGCTCCGACGCTGACGAGATCGAGGTAAATTCTCGCGCCTTGCAGACGACCGTTCTTGGCCCGAATAGTCATCACGCCGTTTTTGTTCTCCACCTCGGCGCCCATCGCCTCAAAGCCTTTGATGTGCAAATCGACAGGTCGTGGCCCCAGATCGCAGCCGCCAGGCAATCCGACCTGTGCCTCTCCGAATTTGGCGAGCAAGGCTCCCCACAAATAGTAAGAGGCGCGCAGCTTTTTGATCTTGCCATTGGGCATGAGCATCAGCTTCATCAGGCGCCCATCGATTTCCATCCAGTCATCTTCAAACAGCACGTCAGCTCCCATTTCCCTCAGAAGCCCGTGGTAAATATCTACATCCTGAATACGGGGCAGATTTTCAATAACTACAGGTCCATCCGCCAGCAACGCGGCTGGAATCAGTGCGACTGCGCTGTTTTTGGCTCCGCTGATGGTTACCGTCCCCGCGAGCGGTTTTCCACCATTGATAATCAGCTTATCCATGCATCGCTCTCCTCAGGTGTAATCGGGAAAGAAGCACCTTCCCCAATGGAAAAGGTGCTTGAACTTTCGATCCTTGTCCTTATTTTTGCATGCTTGCCCAATCAGCGAGGAACTTCTCCAGGCCGCTGTCAGTCAGCGGATGGGCAATCAGTTGCTTGAACACTTTCGCCGGGATGGTCGCGTAGTGAGAACCGCGGCGGGCAGCTTCTGTCACGTGCACAGGGTGACGAACAGATGCCGCGATGATTTCGGTATCAATGCCATGCACAGAGAAAATCTCTGCAATGTCTTCGATCAACTGCATGCCGTCTTGTCCGATATCATCCAGACGTCCCAGGAACGGAGACACGAAGCTCGCTCCTGCCCGAGCTGCGAGCAGCGCCTGGTTTGCGGAGAACACCAGCGTGACGTTTGTTCTGATTTTGCGCTTGGCAAAATACTTGGTCGCCTTCAAACCTTCGGCAGTCATCGGCAGCTTGATGACGATGTTTTTCGAGAGGGAAGCGAGCTTCTCGCCCTCTTCGATCATGCCTTTTGCATCGGTGCTGATAACTTCGGCGCTGATCGGACCGTCTACGATGTCGATGATTTCCTTCAATGTCTCGATGAAGTCGCGGCCTTCCTTGGCAACCAGCGAAGGATTCGTGGTTACTCCGGCCAGGACTCCCCATTCGTGAATCTCGCGAATTTCATCAACGTTTGCTGTATCAATCAAAAAACGCATGATTAGCCTCCTAGTTACGCGCGGTTGCTGCTACCGAACAGGCGCATTTTTCCTTTTACAACTTCCTTGATCGCGTCGCGAGCAGGGCCCAGGTATTTGCGCGGGTCGATTTCGTTAGGCTTCGCAGCTAGCACTTTGCGAACCGTTTCGGTGCATGCGACTTGGCTTTCTGTATTTACGTTAATTTTTCCGACACCCAGGCGGATCGATTCTACAATCGCTTCGTCCGGTACGCCGGAACCGCCGTGCAGAACGATTGGCGCTCCAATGTTGTTCGCTACTTTTTCGATGATGTCGTAGCGGATTTTTGGCACGCCTTTGTACATGCCGTGAGCTGTGCCCACTGCAATCGCCAGGTAGTCTACTTTTGTTTCTTCCCAGAAGCGGATCGCTTCCTCAGGGTTTGCCAGCGTAGCGTCTTCCTCGTCAACAGACAGGTCGTCCTCTACCCCGCCGATGGTACCGAGTTCACCTTCTACAGAAACGCCAACAGCGTGAGCAGCCTCAACAACCTGTTTGGTCAAGCGAAGGTTATCTTCAAACGAGTGATGGGAACCATCGAACATGACAGAAGAGAATCCTGCGCGAATGCACTTCATTACGATATCAAAGTTGCTGCCATGATCGAGGTGCAGGGCAACAGGTACTCCTGCGCGTTCCGCCGCCACTTTTGCAATGGCGACCGTGTAGTCCAGTCCCATGTATTTGAGTGCTCCCTCGGAAACACCGAAAATCACAGGCGATTTTTCTTCCATCGCAGCTTCGGTAATCGCTTGAGTAAACTCCAGATTGTTCAGGTTAAATTGTCCGACGGCGTATTTATGCAATTTGACGTCTTCGGTAAAAGCGGTCATAGGTACCAGTGGCATTTGGTAAATCCTCCTCTGCTAGCTTCAATCACGAGGCTTATTATATCACAGACAGGCGTTTGTTAACAGGTACGCTTGTCCCCACGCATCCGTTACCAAAAGGACTAGCAGGCGAGTTGCTGCTGTACGGCCATTCTCAGCTCGTCAATATCAAACGGTTTGGTAAAATGGGTCAACGCTCCCAACTGGGTCGCTTCCTTAATCATGTCCAGCTCACCGTAAGCCGTCATCATGATTACCTTGATATCCTGATTGATCTTTTTGATGTGCTTCAAAATCTCAATGCCGTCCATGCCTGGAATCTTCATGTCGAGAATGACCAGATCTGGCGACTCTTTTTCCACGATCTCCAGGGCCATTTTCCCGTTTGCGGCCTGGAAGGTTTTGTACCCTTCTTTTCCCAGTACCTCATACAACAAAATGCGAATACCATACTGGTCATCGACAACCAGCACCTTTTTATCATGTTTGTCGAACACGGTTACTCCCCCCTGACGAATCCATTTCCTTAATTAATTAGGTTTTCGCCTAAAAACAGGAAACTCCTGCACATTTTGCGTATCTGCTGCTGAAATTTTCCCGCGATGTCCATTTCGAGTATAATAGGGATACTATTTTCGCACCAAGCAAGGAGCCAAAAAACAAGATGGATGCGCTCTGGTTGATCTGCCTGTTGACGTTTATTATCCATACGACAGAGACACTTTCCTACGCCATTCGCTTCGCAGGGGTCAAGACAGGAAGAATCGCAGTCGCCATGTCGCTCGTCGGCATCACGCTGCTTCTCTCCCGCACCTCCAACCTGATTCAAGGGCCGTTTACCGGAGGGCTGATGGATCAAGCGGCCCTTTTGCATACCGACCCGAGTTGGCAGCTACATATGATTATAGCGGCTTCCTCTGTCGGGACGCTGGCTGCCATCGCGCTGTTTCCCACGTTCGTCCAGATTTCCAGACGAGTGATCTCGCACCTTGAGCTGGCCGGCTCGATTCCGCAAATGCTGCGCACAGCCGTCACCGTAGACAGCCTCCGCCGCGTCCGCCACCACGTGCGAATCCCGAGCTGGCAAGTCATCTCCCGTTTTCGCTTCAAAGGCATTCCCAAGCGCCTGCTGCTGCTCAACTGCCTGGGAACGGCGATTTACACCAGCAGCGTGCTCTCCGTGCTCTACGCGACGTTGCTGGCCCCCGACTACAAAGCAACGGTGCTGATGTCGTCCGGCATGATTAACGGCTTCGCTACGATTTTCATGACGATTCTGGTAGACCCGCAGGTGGCCCTCCTGACCGAGAAAGCCATGCAGGGAAAAGCGACGCAGGAATCGATCCGGGACATGTATTTGTGGCTGATGATTTCCCGATTTTTCGGGACGCTTCTGGCTCAGCTCCTGCTCGTCCCGGCCGCCTACTGGGTTGCCTGGCTGTCTCCGCTCTTTCACTGAAAAAAGCGGCAAACGAAAGAAGACGCACCGACGGTTTCAGTCGCCGGTGCGTCTTTTTGTCTCTATTTATTTATTCAGGTTCAGGGAAGCTTTGACGAAATCGCGGAACAATGGCTGCGGACGGTTCGGACGGGAAGTGAACTCCGGATGGAACTGGGTAGCCACGTACCAAGGGTGGTCTGGCACTTCCACGATTTCCACCAGACGGCCGTCCGGGGATGTACCCGCAAAGCGCAGGCCCAGTTGAGCCAACTGCTCGCGATATTCGTTGTTGACTTCATAACGATGACGATGACGCTCATAAACGAGTGTGCTGCCGTAAGCAGCTTCGGTCAGCGTGCCAGCTTCCACTTTGGAAGGACCGATGCCAAGGCGCATGGTTCCGCCTTTGTCTTCGATTTCTTTTTGCTCTGGCAAGAGGTCGATGACCGGATAAGCGGTGTCCGGGTTGATCTCGGAGCTGTTGGCGCCGTCCATGCCTGCCACGTGACGGGCAAATTCGATAACGGCAATTTGCATACCGAGGCAGATGCCCAGGAACGGCACTTTGTTTTCGCGAGCGTAGCGGGTCGCGATAATTTTGCCTTCGATACCGCGATCGCCGAAGCCGCCTGGTACCAGTATGCCGTTTACATCGCCGAGCAGTTCGGCTACGTTTTCCGGCGTCACTTCTTCTGCGTGCACCCATTTGATTTCCACTTTGGAATCATTCGCATAACCGCCATGGTACAGCGCTTCTGCTACGGACAAATAAGCATCGTGCAGCTCCACGTATTTTCCGACAATCGCGATCGTGGTCGTTTTCGACAGGTTCTTGATTTTGTTTACCAAGGACTTCCACTCGGTCATGTCTGCTTCCTGGCAAGTCAGGCCGAGGTGGCGGCAAACATAGTCGTCCAGACCTTGCGCTTGCAGTTGCAGTGGCACGTCGTAGAGAGTTTCCGCATCCACGCACTCCACAACCGCGTTTTTGTCGATGTCACAGAACAGTGCCAGCTTGTCCTTCATTTCCTGGGTCATTGGCTGTTCGGTACGAGTCACGATCACAGTTGGCTGAATGCCCAGGCTGCGCAGTTCCTTCACGCTGTGTTGGGTCGGCTTTGTTTTCATCTCGCCTGCTGCCTTGATGTAAGGAACCAGTGTCACGTGAATGTACATGACGTTTTCGCGGCCAATGTCGCTCTTGATTTGACGGATGGCTTCGAGGAACGGCAAGCTCTCGATGTCCCCTACAGTTCCGCCGATCTCGGTGATAACCACGTCTGCTCCGGTTTCACGGCCAGCGCGGAAAATGCGGTCTTTGATCTCGTTGGTGATGTGCGGGATTACTTGAACCGTTCCGCCCAAATAGTCGCCGCGACGTTCTTTGGCGATGACAGTCGAATAGATTTTTCCTGTCGTTACGTTAGAGTTGGCGCTCAGGTTGATGTCGATAAAACGCTCGTAGTGCCCCAGGTCCAGGTCGGTTTCCGCTCCATCGTCCGTGACGAACACTTCCCCGTGCTGATACGGACTCATTGTTCCTGGGTCCACGTTGATGTATGGATCACATTTCTGGATGGTTACCTTCAAGCCCCTATTTTTCAGGAGTCGGCCCAGAGAAGCCGCTGTAATTCCTTTTCCCAACGAGGATACGACCCCGCCTGTCACAAAAATATACTTCGTCATCGTTAACGTCCCCTCTTTCCCTAACCCTTTAGTAGTAGTAAAAAACGTATGAAGACGGCTCCCAAAAAAAGAAAAACAAAAGCGAGTCCTATCCCTTTTGGCAATGGGGTAGGGGCACTTTTGTTTTATAGTTTCCCTTATTTAATCCTTCTTCATGTGAAGCCCAAGGAGTATTTTATCTGTCCCTCAGGCGGAAGTCAAGGACTTATCACTTATCCTCGTCATCTTCCAGCTCTTCGTCAACTTCCTCTTCTTCGAGTTCCTCGTCAAACAGCTCGTCTTCCTCTTCTTCGAGCTCTTCTTCGTCGATTTCAGCATCAATCTCTTCGTCTTCGATATCCGCATCATCATCCACGAATTCTTCTTCGTCCTCGAAAATGACCACGTCGTCGTCTTCGTAATCCTCGACAATTTCGTCTTCGGTGTCGTAATCGTCGAAGTCGTCGTCGAGAATAACTTTTTTCTTCTTCGTTCCGCCGCCCTCTTGCGTTTCTTCCACCGTGTCAGTTGGGTACCAGCGCTTCAGTCCCCACACGTTGTCTCCAAGGCACACAAAACGGCCGTCAATATTAATCTCAGTGTATACTTGCGCGATGATAGCCATGAGTTGTTCGTTTGTCATGTTACGAACGGCAGCCAGTTCATCCATCAGCTCGCGGAAGTTGTAAGTGCGATTGGTTTCACGCAAAATTTCATACGCAATATCAACCAACGCCATCTCGCTCAGTTTCTCGGGATCAATATGAGCAAACAATTGACTCACCCAGGGCACGTCCTTTCCATTAGAAAACTATTGGCTTGAATACCGACCTCGCCCTTTGCTGGGGGACGCAGGCTTTGCTTAGGCAACTCATAAATGATGTCGATCGCCTCACTCGTATATCGTACAACATACGAAGGCTAACATACAGTATTCCTTATTTTAGACGAAAATGCAAGGCTTTCAAACACGCAAAAGACCATTTATTCTCGACACTTGCCTCTCGGCCGTTTTCCATGCGAGTCCGCTCTGTACAGCAGCACAAAAAAGAAAGCCGCTCCGCTACCGTACAGATAGCAAAGCGGCTCTCGTGTTCATTAGTTTCGGATTAGATAATCAAATGCACCCAAGGCTGCGGTTGCACCTGATCCCATCGAAATAATGATCTGCTTGTATGGACTATTCGTGCAGTCGCCTGCAGCAAATACGCCCGGAACGGAAGTAGCGCCGTGTTTGTCGACAACGATTTCGCCCATCCGATTGCGTTCGACTGTGTCTCCCAGCCAATCGGTGTTCGGCACAAGACCGATTTGGACAAACACACCTTCTAGTTCAATGTGATGAACCGTTTCCGTCTCGCGATCCTTGTAGGAAATGCCGTTGACCTTGTCGGTGCCGGTGATTTCCGTCGTTTGCGCATTGGTGATAACCGTTACGTTTGGCAAGCTGTGCAGACGATCTTGCAAGACGGAGTCGGCTTTCAGCTCTGCAGCAAACTCAAGAACCGTGACGTGCTTGACGATACCCGCGAGATCGATCGCTGCTTCAACGCCGGAATTGCCGCCGCCAATGACGGCTACGCGCTTACCGGCGAACAGCGGACCGTCGCAGTGCGGGCAATACGCCACGCCTTTGTTTTTGAACTCGGCCTCGCCAGGCACACCCACATTGCGCCAACGCGCACCCGTCGAAAGGATAACGGTTTTGCTCTTGAGCACAGCACCGTTTTCCAGTTCGATCTCGATCAGGTCTTTTTTCTCCAGACGTTTGGCACGCTGCAAGTTCATGACATCGACATTGTACTCTTTGACGTGCTCTTCCAGACTCGCTGCGAGCTTCGGACCTTCGGTGTATTTGACACTGATAAAGTTTTCAATACCTAAAGTGTCCATGATCTGGCCGCCGAAGCGTTCAGCCACAATGCCGGTGCGAATGCCTTTGCGTGCGGCGTAGATGGCCGCACTTGCTCCGGACGGGCCGCCGCCGATAACGAGCACATCGTACGGCTCTTTGTTCGCAAATTCGGCTGCATCTGGAGCAGATCCGAGCTTGGCGAGAATTTCTTCGAGCGTCATCCGGCCGCTGCCAAAAGGTTCCCCGTTCAGGAAAACCGTCGGCACTGCCATGACGTTTTTGCTTTCGACTTCTTCTTTGAACGCAGCACCGTCAATCATAGTATGTGTAATACCAGGATTGAGAACACTCATCGCGTTCAGTGCTTGAACTACATCAGGACAATTGTGGCAGCTCAAGCTGACATACGTTTCAAAGTGATATTCGCCTTTCAGACTCTTCACTTGATCGATGAGCTTCTGGTCAACCTTTGGAGGTCTGCCGCTCACTTGCAGCAAAGCTAACACCAAGGAAGTGAACTCATGTCCCAATGGTACGCCCGCAAAAGTTAATCCGGTATCTTCACCGATACGATTGACACTAAAGCTAGGTGTACGCTGCATGGAGGTTTCTTCAAGCTTTATTTTCTGTGACATGGTTGCCAGTTCTTCCAGCAAAAGCATCATGTCACGAGATACGCTATCGGAACCAGCGCTGTACTTCAGCAGCACTTCGCCTTCCATAAGCTGAAGGTATTGCCCTAGTTGCGCTTTAATTTCTGCGTCCAGTATCATTTATCCCACTCCTTAGATCTTACCAACAAGATCAAGGCTTGGTTTCAGGGTAGCAGCACCTTCTTGCCATTTCGCCGGGCAAACTTCGCCTGGGTTGTTGCGAACGTATTGAGCTGCTTTCAGTTTGCTTACAATGGCGCTTGCATCGCGACCGATGCCGCCTGCGTTGATTTCGATTGCTTGGATAACACCATCTGGGTCGATGATGAAAGTACCGCGATCAGCCAGTCCCTCTTCTTCAATCAGTACATCGAAGTTGCGGGAGAGCGTGTGAGTTGGGTCGCCAATCATGGTGTAAGTAATTTTGCCGATTGTCTCGGAAGTATCGTGCCATGCTTTGTGAGTGAAGTGAGTATCTGTGGAAACGGAGTAAACTTCAGCTCCCATGGATTTCAATGTTTCGTATTGGTTTTGGAGGTCTTCGAGTTCAGTCGGGCAAACGAAAGTGAAGTCTGCTGGATAGAAGCAAACAATGCTCCATTGACCTTTAAAGTTTGCTTCGGTAACTTCTACAAAATTGCCTGCTTTGTAAGCTTGAGCTTTGAAAGGCAGTACTTCTTTTCCGATAAGGGACATAGTGAACATCCTCCTACATGATTGTTTTAAAGAATTATTAAATGTAATAATTCTAACTTGATAACAATTATCATTCAAAACTTTCCGTTTGTCAACCTCTATTATAATAACTTTAATTTAGAATTTGTGCCTACATTAGTCTTGAATATTTAACGGAAGAATATACGCGTTTACATTGGCCCTTTTTCCGCGGCTCCCCCGTAAAAACAAACGATACAAGGACTGCCTCTGCAAAAAGAAGTGGTCCTTGTATCGTTTTGCCTTGCTCTAGCCTGTTACATATTTCTCCGGTACTGGCCGCCGACCTCGTACAAAGCGGCGCTGATCTGACCGAGCGAAGCGACCTTCACTGTCTCCATCAGCTCGGCAAAAATGTTTTCGCCTGCCATCGCCACCTCTTGCAAGCGGCGCAGCGCTTGTGGCGCTACGTGGCGGTTGCGCTCCTGGAACGCGCGCAGGTTGATGATCTGCTGTTCCTTTTCTTCCTCTGTCGCCCGCGCCAGCTCGATCTCGTAATCTTCCTCAGACGCGTTCGGATTGATAAAGGTGTTGACCCCGATGATCGGCAGCTCGCCAGTGTGCTTTTTCATTTCGTAGTACATCGACTCATCCTGGATTTTGCCGCGCTGGTACTGCGTCTCCATCGCTCCCAGCACGCCGCCGCGAGAGCTGATCCGCTCGAACTCCTGCATGACGGCTTCCTCCACCAGATCGGTCAGCTCGTCGATGATGAATGCGCCTTGCAGCGGGTTCTCGTTTTTCGCGAGCCCCATCTCCTTGTTGATAATCATCTGGATCGCCATGGCCCGGCGCACAGAGTTCTCTGTCGGGGTCGTAATCGCCTCGTCGTAGGCGTTGGTATGCAGCGAGTTGCAGTTGTCGTAAATCGCGATCAACGCTTGCAGCGTCGTCCGAATGTCGTTGAAATCCATTTCCTGCGCGTGCAAGGAACGTCCAGAGGTCTGGATGTGGTATTTCAGCTTTTGGCTGCGCTCGTTGCCGCCGTAGCGGTTTTTCATCACAGTCGCCCACACGCGGCGCGCCACCCGGCCGATGACCGTATATTCCGGATCGAGGCCATTGGAGAAAAAGAACGACAAATTCGGCGCAAAATCGTCAATGTGCATGCCTCTGCTCAAGTAATACTCCACGTACGTAAAGCCATTCGCCAACGTAAACGCCAACTGCGTGATCGGGTTAGCCCCCGCCTCCGCGATATGGTAGCCGGAAATGGACACGGAGTAGTAGTTGCGCACTTTATGGTCGATGAAATACTGCTGAATGTCGCCCATCATCCGCAGGGCAAACTCTGTCGAGAAAATACAAGTGTTCTGCCCCTGGTCTTCTTTCAAAATATCCGCCTGCACGGTTCCGCGAACAGTCGACAAAGTGTACGCCTTGATCTGCTCCGCTTCTTCCTCGGTCGGCTGGCGGCCTTCCCGCTGGACAAACTTCTCGATCTGCTGCTCAATCGCCGTGTTCATAAACATCGCCAAAATCATCGGTGCCGGGCCGTTAATCGTCATCGACACAGACGTGCTCGGCGCGCACAGGTCGAAGCCTGCGTACAGCTTTTTCATGTCGTCCAGCGTGCAGACGCTCACTCCGCTCGTCCCGATTTTCCCGTAAATATCCGGGCGGTAATCCGGGTCTTCGCCGTACAAGGTCACAGAGTCAAAAGCCGTACTGAGCCGCTTCGCTTCGTCGTTTTGCGAAAGGAAATGGAAGCGCCGGTTCGTGCGCTCAGGCGTGCCTTCGCCAGCAAACTGCCGCTTCGGATCTTCGCCCTCCCGCTTGAACGGGAACACGCCTGCCGTGTAAGGAAACTCGCCCGGCACATTTTCCTTCAGCGACCATTTCAAAATCTCGCCCCAGTCCTCGTAGTCCGGCACCGCTACTTTTGGAATGCGCGTACCCGACAGCGATTCCGTGAACAGTTTCGTGATGATTTCCTTGTCCCTGATTTTCGTGACAAACTGGTCCTTTCTGTACGCTTCCTTGAGCTTCGGCCAGTTGTCGAGAATCCGCCGGCACTCGGGATGCAGTTTCTCCTCAAACAGCCTGATCTGCTTGTCGAGCACCGCAACCAGCTCTGTCGCTGCCTCTTCCTGCGCCGCGAGCAGCGTCTCCTTTGCGCCGTGCAACTGATACAGCTTGCGGGCGATGGCAGACTGCTCCTCGGTGTACGCTCGGTATTGGCGGACCGTGTTGGCGATTTCCTGCAAGTAGTTGATTCTTTCTGTCGGAATCAACGAAGTTTTATGAATTTTTACCGGAGTCGTATCCAGATTCTCCACAGGCCAATCCACGCCTGTCTTTTCCACGATCCGATGCATCAGGGCAGCAAACAGCACATTTGTCCCCGGATCGTTAAACTGGCTGGCGATCGTTCCGTAGACGGGAATCTTCTCGTCAGGCAGATCGAACAACTGGTGGTTGCGGCGGTACTGCTTGCGCACCTCGCGCAAGGCATCCTCCGAGCCTTTTCGCTCAAATTTGTTGATCGCGATCACGTCGGCAAAATCAAGCATGTCGATTTTTTCCAGTTGGGACGGCGCGCCAAACTCACTGGTCATGACGTACATGGAAACGTCGCACACCTCAGTCACTTGTGCATCGCCCTGGCCGATCCCGCTCGTCTCTACGATGATGAGATCAAACTGAGCCGCACGGGTAACCTGGATCGCGTCCTTCAAAGCGGCGGACAGCTCCATGCCGGACTTTCTCGTCGCCAGACTGCGCATGTAGACGCGCGGCGTATTGTTGGCATTCATACGGATGCGGTCGCCCAAAAGCGCTCCGCCCGATTTCTGCTTGGACGGATCGACAGACAAAATCGCGACAGTCTTTTCCGGATACGTGCGCATAAACCGGCGAACAAGCTCATCTGTCAGCGAGCTTTTTCCGGCCCCACCTGTGCCTGTGATCCCGAGCACCGGAATCGAGTCTCGCGCTTCCCGCACGCACTCCTTGAGCGGTTCCTTCCACTCCGGCTGATCGACGGCGTACTCCGCCACAGAGATCAGGCGGGCAATCGCCTTGTGGTTTTGCTCGCGCAAGCCAGCGACTTCGTTTTCCAACTGCTTGACTGTCGGAAAATCGCTGTTTCGAATCATGTCGTTAATCATGCCTTGCAAGCCCAAGCGTCTGCCGTCATCCGGCGAGTAAATTTTACAGACGCCGTATTCTTCCAGCTCCCGGATCTCGCGTGGAACGATGACACCGCCTCCGCCTCCGAAGACGCGGATATGCCCAGCTCCCCGTTCGCGCAAAAGATCAATCACGTATTTGAAATATTCCACATGGCCGCCCTGGTAGGAGCTGATGGCAATGCCTTGCACGTCCTCCTGAATGGCGGCGGTCACGATATCATCGACAGAGCGGTTGTGACCCAGATGGATCACTTCCACTCCCGAAGACTGCAAAATACGGCGCATGATATTGATCGAGGCGTCGTGACCGTCGTACAAGCTGGCGGCGGTCACGAAGCGAACCTTGTTTTGCGGACGATACACTTCGGTTTCCATCGTTCCACTCTCCCCCGAGATTCAATTAATTGACGTCAGTCGGAGACACTGATTTCCCGAAGCAGCAGCGTAATCTGCTTCTCGGTGTACTCCTCCAACGTATAGTGCTTGTGCAGAGCCCAGCGGCGGAACACCCACATTTCGCCCAACACCATGATATTGTCAGCCATCAGCTTGACATGCTTCTCATCGAGGCGCAGCGAGCCGTCGGCAATCCCTTTTTGCAGGATCTCGACAAAAATTTGCGCAATTTCTTCCTCACGTCCGAGAACGTAGCGCAGCGTTTCTTTTGGCAACGACTTCGACTCCTGGTAAATGAGCAGGACGCGGTCGCTCATCTGATCCATCACACGAAAGAAGCTGCGGATGGCGAGCTTTAAAATTTTCAGCCCTGTGCCGTTAAAATTGATCGCTTCGCGCAGGCGCGTCTCCATCTCGGCATGAATCGCATCGCAAACGAGATAGAGTACGTCTTCCTTGGATTCGATATATTCGTACAAGGTTCCGATACTGAACCCCGAAGCCCGGGCAATCTCCCTTGTCGTCGTCTTGTGAAAACCTTTATTGATAAAGAGATGAACGGCAGCCTCAATAATTTGCTCTCGCCGTTTTTCAATCAGTTTCGGGTCCTTTACCAAGGACGGTATGGTTTTTCTCTTTTCGGACACAACAAATCCACCTTTCCAACCGACTGAGCGTTTAGTCAGACACTTTCAGGAAAAGAAAGGAGCAAACGCTCTTCTTGCGTATCTTTTCGCACACCATTATACGCGAGGAAGAGCGCAAAGCCAAACCTTTCTTTTCCGCAGGCCCTATCAAAAAATCTTTTTGCTTTCAGCTAGTTGGATTGATCGTGGCTGCCGGTTGGCGCCTCGCTACTCTTTCAGCAGGTAGTTGCTGATGACGACACGCTGGATTTCATTCGTGCCTTCGTAAATTTGCGTGATTTTCGCATCGCGCATGAAGCGCTCCACCGGATACTCGCGGGTATAGCCGTAGCCGCCAAACACTTGCACCGCTTCGGTCGTAACTTCCATCGCGATATCGCCCGCGAATACTTTGGACATGGCCGATGCTTTTCCGTAAGGCAGTCCCTGATCTTCCAGCCACGCCGCCTGATAGGTGAGCAGGCGCGCCGCTTCAATCTTGGTCGCCATGTCAGCCAGCTTGAACTGGATCGCCTGCAACGAGGCAATCGGCTTGCCGAACTGGTTGCGCTCCTTCGCGTAGTTCAGCGCGTGCTCGAAGGCGCCCTGGGCAATTCCGACCGCTTGAGCGGCGATTCCGTTCCGTCCGCCGTCCAAGGTCATCATCGCGATTTTGAAGCCTTGGCCTTCTTCGCCCAGCCTGTTCTCTACCGGCACTCGCACATCTTCGAAATTGACAGCGAGCGTCGGCGAGGAACGGATGCCCAGCTTCTTCTCTTTTTTCCCCATCGTAAAGCCGTCCATGCCTTTTTCCACGATAAAAGCGGTGATTCCTTTGTGCTTCAGCTCTGGCTGGGTTACGGCAAAAACGATGTAGATTTCCGCTTCGCCCGCATTGGTGATGAAAATTTTGCTGCCGTTCAAAATGTAGTGATCGCCGTCGCGCACCGCTGTTGTGCGCATTCCTGCCGAATCGGAGCCGGAGCCTGGCTCAGTCAGACAGTAGGCCCCCATCTTCTTTCCCTCTGCCAACGGGCGCAGAAACTTTTGTTTCTGCTCCTCCGTTCCGAACTTGTAAATCGGCCAGCTAGCAAGCGAGACCTGCGCGGACAAGGTTACCCCGATTGACGCATCCACACGGGAGAGCTCTTCTACTGCAATGACGTAGCTCAAGTAATCCGCGCCAGCGCCTCCGTATTTTTCCGGCCAAGGGATGCCCGTCAGGCCAAGCTCAGCCATTTGCTCGAAAATGGATCGGTCGAAGCGCTCTTCCTCATCGCGCTCGGCTGCTGTCGGAGCTACCTGGTTTTCTGCGAAGTCGCGGATCATTTTGCGCATCATGTCATGTTCTTCGGTAAGCTGGAAATTCATGTTTTTCACTCCCCCATGTGCTTTGCGCCGGTCCTTGTCAGGCTACACAACTCTGACCGGACAACAGGCTCTATTAATCAGCAAGCAAATGCTTGGCGATGACGATTCGTTGAATTTCGTTCGTACCTTCGTAAATTTGCGTTACTTTGGCGTCGCGGAACAATCGCTCAACCGGGTATTCCCGGGTGTAGCCGTAGCCGCCGAACACCTGGACCGCTTCTGTTGCCAACTCCATCGCCGTGTCCGTTGCAAACCGCTTCGCCATCGAGGCTTCCATGCCGCAGGAGATTCCCTGGCTGCACAGCGACGCCGCGCGGTACACGAGCAGTCTGGCTGCCTCCGCCTTGGTCGCCATGTCCGCGAGCTTGAAGGCGATCGCTTGTTGCTTGGCAATCGGCTGGCCGAACTGCTTGCGCTCCTTGGCGTACTCTGTCGCGTAGTGAACCGCAGCCTCGGCGATGCCCAGCGCCTGTGCGGCAATCCCGATGCGTCCCGTATTCAGATTGGCCATCGCGATACAGAAGCCTTCTCCCTCCTGCCCCAGCAGGTTTGCAGCAGGCACACGCGCGTTGTCGAAAACAAGCTCGGTCGTGTAGGAGCCGTGCAGCCCCATCTTCTTTTCCTTTTTGCCGACGGTAAAACCTGGCGTATCTTTTTCCACGATGAAGGCGGAGATGCCCTTGGTGCCTTTCGTGGAATCGGTGACGGCAAACGTGATGTACGTATCCGCTTCGCCACCGTTCGTGATAAACACCTTGTTGCCGTTCAGGATGTATTCGTCGCCTTTTCGCACAGCGGTCGTCCTGATGCTGCTCGCATCCGATCCGGCATGCGGCTCGGTCAAGGCAAAAGCGCCAAGGTATTCGCCGCGGGCAAGCTTTGTCACGTATTTGCGCTTCTGCTCATCCGTTCCGAAGTACAAAATCGGATTGGTCCCTACAGAGGTGTGCACGGACAGGATCACTCCTACCGTTGCGCTCACTTTGGAAATTTCGTGAATCGCCAAAATGTAAGAGACAAAATCCGCTCCGGCACCGCCCCATTCTTCGGCGATCGGGATTCCCATCAGCCCCATTTCGCCCATCTTTTTGATGACCTGGCGGGGAAACTCATCCTTCTCTTCCATAATCGGAACAAACGGCGCAATTTCTTTCTGCGCAAAGTCGCGCACCATGCGGCGCATCATTTCCTGTTCTTCATTCAACCTGAAATCCATGTCCGTCCTACCTTTCTGCCGAATCATCAGTTAGTTGTACACGTAGAATCCTCGACCGGATTTTTTGCCTAGCCAGCCCGCTTTTACATATTTGCGCAACAACGGGCAAGGACGGTATTTGGAATCGCCGAAGCCTTCGTGCAGCACCTCCATGATGTAGAGGCACGTATCCAAACCGATGAAGTCCGCCAGTTGGAGAGGGCCCATCGGATGGTTCATGCCGAGCTTCATCACTTCGTCGATCGCTTCCGGCGTCGCCACACCCTCATATACACAGTAGATCGCTTCGTTGAGCATCGGCATCAGCACCCGGTTGGAGACAAAGCCCGGAAAATCATTGACACTTACAGGCACTTTGCCCATTTGCTTGGACAAATCCTCTGTCAGTTGGTACACCTCATCTGCGGTTTGCAGTCCACGGATGATCTCGACCAGCTTCATCACGGGAACCGGGTTCATGAAGTGCATGCCGATCACTTTTTCCGGGCGCTTCGTCACAGCCGCAATCTCCGTAATCGGCAGAGACGAAGTATTGCTCGCCAAGATCGTATGCGGCGGACATACCTCGTCCAGCTTGGAGAAAATTCCTGTTTTCACCGCCATGTTTTCCGTCACAGCTTCGATGACAAAATCCGCTTCCGCAGCGTCCGCCAAGTCCGTCGACACGACGAGACGGGACAAGATCGCCTGCTTGTCGTCCTCGCTCAGCTTGCCTTTTTCCACGTTGCGCGACAGGTTTTTCGCAATCGTCGCCAGACCGCGCTCCACAAACGGCTGCTGCACGTCGTTCAAATAAACGCGAAAGCCTGCCTGCGCCGCTACCTGGGCAATCCCGCTGCCCATCTGTCCTGCTCCGATGACCATAATCGTTTGTACGTTCATGTAAAAGGCCTCCCTATTCCACTTTAATCAGGATAGCGTCTCCCTGTGCGGCACCGCTGCAAATCGCCGCGATCCCCAATCCGCCACCGCGTCTCTTCAATTCGTAAGCGAGGTGCATAATAATCCGCGCTCCGCTCGCGCCAATCGGGTGACCGAGCGCGATCGCTCCCCCGTTCACATTCACTTTTTCGTCGTCCCAGCCGACGATTTTGCCGCTCGTCAACGTCACGGCCGCGAACGCTTCGTTCACCTCGAACAGATCAATCTCGCCGAGCGACACCCCTGTTTTTTCAAGCAGCTTGTTGATCGCAAGACCCGGTGTTGTCGCGATGTAGGGCGCTTCGGCCCCCACCTGCGCATGCCCGAGAATCGTCGCCAGCGGCTTGATGCCCAGTTGCTTCGCTTTTTCGTCGGACATCAGCACCATCGCTGCCGCTCCGTCGTTGATTCCCGGCGCATTGCCTGCCGTAATTGTGCCGTCCTTCTTGTAGACCGGAGGCAGCTTGGCGAGTCCTTCCCTGGTGGTATCCGGGCGCGGTCCCTCGTCTTTTGTGACCAGCACCGGCTCTCCTTTTTTCTGCGGAATAGAGACGGCGACAATCTCTTCGGCAAAAAGCCCGGATTCCACTGCCTTGGCAGCCCGCTGCTGACTGCGCAGCGCCCACTCGTCCTGCGCTTCCCGCGTAATTCCGTACTCTTCGGCTACGTTGCTGCCGTGAATCGCCATCGGCACCTGGTCAAACGGACATGTGAGGCCATCGTACATCATCAGATCGCGCACGCTGGCATCGCCCATCCGCATTCCATAGCGCGCATCCGGCAGAGCGTACGGCGCGTTGCTCATGCTCTCCATCCCGCCTGCGACGATGATTTCCCCGTCCCCTGCGCGAATAATCTGGTCGCCCATCGTGACGGCGCGCATCCCGGAGGCACATACTTTGTTGATCGTCTCGCTCGCCACATTCCAGGGCAGTCCGGCTTTGCGAGCGGCCTGGCGGGAAGGCACCTGACCCGCGCCTGCCTGTACGACCATTCCCATGATGACTTCGTCGACCTGGTCGCCGGAAATGCCGGAGCGCTCCACTGCCTCCTTGATGACGACAGCGCCGAGTTCTACCGCAGACAACGCTTTCAAAGAGCCGCCAAACTTACCAAACGGGGTACGTGCCGCCCCTACAATCACCGTTTTCATCGCATGCCCTCCATTCGGCTTTTTCGTAGCTTATTAACGAAAAATAAATTGATCGAGCGTTCGTTCATTTTATCTGCTATCTTCATTTTGCCGTCTTCTGTTCGATTAGTCAATGAATTAGGAAAAAAAGAACAGCCTGAGTTTTCCCTCGTATCAGGCTGTTTTCGCGGTGCCGATCCTCTCTGTTTTAGATCGCGTCCGCCAAAATTTCCGCTACATCGCGCGTCTTGACGTCGTCTTCCTTTTCCTTGGTCTTGATGCCGTCATTTATCATGGTCAGGCAGTACGGGCAGGCGCTGGCGATTGCGGTCGGATTGACCTCCAACGCTTGCTCTGTGCGCGCCACGTTGACCCGCGTGCCCTCATGCTCTTCCATCCACATCAGACCGCCGCCCGCTCCGCAGCACATGCTGTCGCAGCCGCTGCGCTTCATCTCGACTACTTCCACGCCAGGAATTGCTTCCAGAATGACGCGCGGCTTGTCGTAAATCTCGTTGTAGCGCCCCAAATAGCAAGAGTCGTGATACGTAATGCGCTCCTTGACTTCCTTGGTCGGCTTCAGGCGGCCTTCCTTCACCCACTGGGCGAGCAGCTCGGAGTGGTGGTACACTTCGGCAGTCAGACCGAACTCCGGATACTCGTTTTTGAACGTATTGTACGCATGCGGGTCGCAGGTCACGATTTTTTTGACTTCGTAGCCTTCGAACAGCGCGATGTTTTCCTGCGCCAACTGCTGGAACAAAAACTCGTTTCCGATGCGGCGCGCTGTGTCTCCCGAGTTCTTTTCCTCGTTGCCGAGGATGGCGAACTTGACGCCTGCTTCGTGCATGAGCTTCACGAACGCCTGGGAAATTTTTTGGCTGCGCAAGTCAAACGACCCCATCGAGCCTACCCAGAACAAATACTCGAAGTCCTCGACCTGTTTGACCGTCGGCACTTCGTATTGCCCGTTCAGACCTTCGATCCACTTCATCCGGTCTTTGCGGTTGATTCCCCACGGGTTGCCCTGGCGCTCGATATTGTTCAAGGCGCGTTGCGCTTCGGCCGGCATGCTGCCTTCCGTCATCACCAGGTAGCGGCGCATGTCGATGATTTTTTCCACGTGCTCGTTCATGACCGGGCATTGATCCTCGCAGTTGCGACAGGTCGTACAAGCCCACAGCTCCTGCTCGGTAATCACATCGCCAATCAAGTTTTTCTCGTAGACAGATGTCGCCTCTTCGGCTGTGGCCGCTACTTCGGACGCTTGCAAAGCGATCTGGTTGGCCGTCGTTTGCGAAAACGCGAAGTTCGGCATCCACGGCGTGCGGGAGGTGACAGCCGCCCCTTTTTCCGTCAAATGGTCGCGCATTTTCGTAATCAGGTCCATCGGCGAAAGCATTTTTCCGGTACCGGATGCCGGACACATATTCGTACAGCGTCCGCACTCGACACAGGCGTACAGGTCGATCAACTGCGTTTGCGTAAAGTCCTCGATCTTGCCTACGCCGAACACTTCCTGCGTCTCGTCCTCGAAGTTGATGCTGGACAGCTTGCCGGGCGGGTCGAGCTTTTTGAACCAGACGTTTACCGGAGCAAACAGCAAGTGCGCGTGCTTGGACTGCGGCACGTAGACGGCGAAGCCCAGCAAAATAATCAGATGCGCCCACCAGAATACGTAAAACAGAACCGCTCCACCTGTCGTCCCTACGCCAATCGCGGAAAACGCCATCGAGATCACGGAGGAAATCGGCGCAAAGCCGGATGCTTCATGGCCGAGCCAGATTTGCTCGAAGGCGAGGGAAAGCAGCACGGTCGCCATCAGGGAAGAGATCAGAAGCAGGACGATCCCTGACTTGAAGCCGCGCTTCAACCGCTTCAGCTTCTCGATATAGCGGCGGTAAAAGGCGTACCCGACGGCGGCCAGGATGAGAAACGTAGTAATCTCCTGCATGAGCGAAAAATATTTGTGAGCGCTGCCAAACGGAAGCTCGAAGCCTTTGGACAGCCCCTTGATAACCAGCTCAATCGCGCCGAACTGGAGGATAATGAAGCCGTAAAACATCACGACGTGCATGATCCCGCTCTTTTTGTCCTTCAACAGCTTCTTGTGGAAAATGACGTTGTCCAGCATCAGGTTGATACGTGCGCCAAAGTCATCTTTCACATCTGGCTTTTTGCCCAGCTTGATGAACAAATATCTGCTGTACACAACATGTCCGGCCAGATACAGCCCGTAAGCGAGCACCAGGAAAAACGCGATCAGATTGATAAGTGCCAGCATGTTTCTACTCCCCCACTTTCACGAGTTGTCTTTACTTTCTATCTTATCAGAATCAAAAAGAAAAATGAATGACTATTCAGTCGGTGAGTTTGATTTTTTAAAAGAATGAAATAAAACCGACTGAACGTTCGCTCATATTGCTGTAATCTGATCTTATCACATAAGTGGCAAATCAACCATCCTCCAAATAAAGTTGGAAATATTCTCATTAGAAAAGTGGGCGGCGCCAGGCTGTTTAGCGCAGCCTTCGTACCGGCATTGCTGTCTCACTTCATGCGGAGTGTGGAGTTCGGAGTTCGGAAGTCTCGCTCTCGCTATGCTGCCCTTTTTTTCGGATGTACAAAAAACAAGCGGCCGCCTGTTCGTAGCAGGCAGCCGCTTTACGTTCCTTTTTGCTCTCTTTATTTGCCGGACGCTTCTTTTGTTTCTACTGCGCTTTGTTCCTTTTTCGCCTTTTGCTCCATGCGCACATCGGCCAGCGACTTGACTTTTGTCGCCTTGATGCGCTTGTTGCGCGGCAGGTCGGCCGGCTCCAGGTTGTCTGCTTCATCCTGCATGAGCGCAGCGATACCAACTGCCTTGCCTTTTGCCGCGATGCAGTATTCGCAGTTTTCCTCGTCGTGCTCATGGTACTGCTTCGGCTCCGGATACGAAGTGATTACGCCTTCGAAGTTGCGCAGCACCACTTTGTCGGACGCCTGGGAAATAATGTAGTTCGGGCTGACCGGAATTTTCCCGCCGCCGTGCGGAGCATCCACCACGAAGGTCGGTACGGCGTAGCCGGAAGTATGGCCGCGCAGGTGCTCGATGATTTCGATTCCTTTGCTGACGGGAGCGCGGAAGTGGCCGATCCCTTCAGACAGGTCGCATTGATAGATGTAGTACGGACGGACGCGAATTTTTACCAGATCCTGCACCAGCTTTTTCATCGTGTTGGGGCAGTCGTTGATTCCGGCGAGAATGACGGCCTGGTTGCCCAGAGGCACGCCCGCGTTTGCCAGCATTTCGCAAGCCTGCTTCGCTTCCGGCGTAATTTCCTTAGGATGGTTGAAGTGTGTATTGAGCCATACAGGATGGTATTTTTTCAGGATGTTGCACAAGTTTTCCGTAATCCGCTGCGGGAATACAACAGGCGCACGGGTACCGATGCGGATGATCTCCACATGCGGGATCGCGCGCAGGCTGCTGATGATGTATTCCAGCACGCGGTCGTTGATTAACAGTCCGTCTCCGCCAGAGAGAAGCACGTCACGCACTTCCGGTCTGCTGCGGATGTATTCAATACAGGCGTCGAGCTGTTTCTTTGGCACGCCCATCCCGATCTGGCCGGAGAAGCGGCGGCGCGTGCAATAGCGGCAGTACATCGAGCATTGGTTCGTGACAAGGAAAAGCACGCGGTCCGGATAGCGGTGCGTCAGGCCGGGAACCGGAGAATCGGTGTCCTCGTGCAGAGGGTCTTCCATGTCGTACTTCGTGCGCACCATTTCCGAAGACAGCGGTACGGATTGCATGCGCACCGGATCTTTCGGATCGTCCACGTCCATCAGGGAAGCGTAGTACGGCGTAATATTCAAAGGAATGGTTTGCGTCGAAATGCGCACGCCCTCTTCCTCTTCCGGCGTCAGGTTGATGACCTGCTTCAAATCATCTACGGTCTTGATGGTGTGGGTCAACTGCCACATCCAGTCATTCCACTTTTCTTCCGGCACGTCCTTCCAAAGCTCAATGGAACGCCAGTCACGTCTTGTCGCTACTGTCATCTGCTTCACATCTCCTCTCGTCTGTAGTGAACCCTCATGCGTTTCACTCGACCAAGTAAAGATGCAAGGGTCGTGCCAATCAAATCTAAAGATTTAGAAAATAAGAAATAGAGCGTTTTGTGAGCGTTTCGCTCGTCTAGTCCGTCTGTTTGGGCTGCCGAATTTTCGGCATTCAACAGGGCGGGATCATCCGTTGCGAAAGCTTGTATTGCAGCGTTTGCCTGGGGATTCCCAAAAGCTTCGCCGCGCGCAGTACGTTGCCATCAGTCTTTTTCAGTGCGTCCCCGATGATCCGCTCCTCCAGCTCGCGCAGAAGCTCGGGCAGTGTACAGCCTTCCTTTTCCGCGAGCAAGGAAACCGGGTCTGACGAGAGTGTGTGCAGAGGCGTTTCCGGCAGCGCACGCTCCAGCATATGAGCGGGCAGATGCTCCAGCAGCAACATGTCGCCCTCGACCATGTTCATCGCAGCCTCGACGACGTGCTCCAGCTCCCGGACGTTACCCGGCCAGTCGTAGCGCGCAAACAGTTGGGCCACCTCCTGGCTGACTCCGCGCACATTCATGGCGAACTCGCGGTTGAATTTGCTCAAAAAGTGCTCCACCAGCAGTTCCACATCTTCTCTGCGCTCGCGCAACGGCGGCAATTCAAAGGAAACGACATTGATCCGATAGTACAGGTCGGTTCGCATCAGGCCGCGCTCCACAAGCGATTGCGGAGCTTCATTGACGGCCGCAATGACGCGGACGTCGACTTTGGTCGACTGGCTTCCGCCGATTCGCCGAATCTGCCCATCCTGCAGCACGCGCAGCAGCTTTGCCTGCAAATCGAGCGGCATGCTGTTCAACTCATCCAAAAACAACGTGCCGCCGTCTGCCAGTTCAAACAGCCCGGGGCGATCGTCCGCTCCCGTAAAGCTTCCCTTCACCGTGCCGAACAACAGGCTCTCCAGGAGAGACGCGGGAAGCGCCGCACAGTTTTGCGCGATAAACGGCTTGCCGCTGCGCGAAGACGCCTGGTGGATGGACTGGACAAACAGCTCCTTCCCCGTCCCCGTCTCGCCGTAAATCAGCACGGGCGAAGTCGTTCGCGCCGCTTTTTTCGCCCGTTCCTTCAGCCGTTTCATCTTTTCGCTCTTCGTCAAAATGTCGTCGAAGTGAAAGGCAAGCTCCTCCGCTCCCCGCTTGGCGCGCTTCGGCTTGCTGATCTTCGCCTGCAAGTCGACGAGGCGCTCCGACAGCTCTTTCAGCTTGCCGATATCTTTGGCGACCTCGACTGCGCCGACCAGCCTTTTGCCGACGCGTACCGGAAGCGTCGTGTTGACCGTCTCGACCCGCATCCCTTTCCAGTTTTTATACGTCTGTGTCTGATTGTAGATCGCGTCCCCGCTCTCGATTACGCGCAGCAGCGTGCTCGAATGCCGATCAAGCGACGGAAACACCTCCAGAAGCGGCTTTCCGAGCACTTCCTCTGGCGTAAGCCCGTCAAGCCTGGCCGCGACGTGGTTATAGAAAATCGTGATTCCATCCGCATCGACTACGTGAATCCCCTCATCAATTGCCCCCAGTATCGCCTGCAACATTTCCACCGTATCAGACAACGGCATGCTGGCCTCCACTCCTTTCAACCTTGCTGCCAAAAAACCATCACTATGCCGAAAATTCGGCAAATGCGCATCAGCCTACCGATTTCGCGCGACCTGAATCGAGAGCATCATCGTGTACAGCAAATGTCCCAAAACCCATATAAAAAACGCGGTCCACGTCATTTGCACCTTGCTCAGCAGGCTAAAAGGCAAAAAGGCGACCGCGAACGCAAGCATCCAGCACAGCAAATAGCGGATGGTTTTGCCGCGATTATCCCGCGGGTAAAAATACATGAGAAAAAAGGCGATGATGACACTGATGAAAAGGTGAATCAACAGCTCTGCAATCGACGGCAAATTTTCCATGCCCGGGACGTAGCTGACATCGATCAGCACAGGAAACGTACTGGTTTCGAACAAACCGTCCCCCAGCGCCAAAAAGGCAGCCAAACCAAGCCCGGCAATGAGGCCATTTACGAGTACGAACACGCCTGTGCCCTCCTTCCATATCCTGCCGCGAGTCCTTCTATTGTACGTGCAAAAAAACGCCCTTGCAAAGAGCGGCTTATTTTCCAAGTTCGATTTTCAGTTCGTGCTCGCCCGCGTACTGCTCGTTCATCCAGGTCTGGTAAAAAATTTCCACCTGCACCGGCGCTTCCTCCGCATAGCGGATGCGCAGCTTGCTCGTGTGCGTCTCCATCGCAAACGGGCCGTACGGGCTTTGGTAGGTACCGTGCGTGCTGGCCCCTTTTTCAAAATGCTGTCTGGTCGACACGCCTCCCTGGCGCACGAGTGTAACGGCTCTGTCCGTCAGCTTGAGCGTCGTACTGACTTCCCCCACGCCTTCCAACTGTTCTTTGTACGTCAAATACCAGGCGCTGGCTTTTTGCACGAGCTTCCCTTCGTACTGATGCGTCGATTCATCCCATTCGCCGTTGACGCGATGTCTGGCTGACAGCTTCATCTGTACTTCTTGCATGACGACTTCCACACTCCATGATTTCTACTTTCTGTCCGCAAATCATCCATTCATTTTACGATCATCCCTCGTGGGTTGCAACCGCCTGTTCTTTTGCGTCAGCCAAAAGGAAGCGCATCGTCGCCGCGACACCGATCGCCGCCAGCAAGAGCAATCCCGCGAGAACGAGGTAGCCTGCACCTGCTCCCGTGTAGTCGATCATGACGGTAAAGACGCCGATGAGCACAAGGCGCATCATCATGCCAAGCGAGTTGAAAAAGCTCATCACTCGCCCCATAAACTGCTTCGGCACGACGGTCATGTAGAGCGACTGCCGGATGAGGCGGACAGAGGCGTTGCTCCAGCCGTAAAACGTGTAGGCAGCGATCAAAGCCCAGCCGTAGGGCAAAGCCACCATCGCCACAATCACTACGGCAAACAGCAGCGTATTTCCGACCATGGCCGCAAGCTGTCCCATTTTGCGCACAACGACCGACACCAGGATGCCGGCTGCGACCGCTCCCAGCGCATACGCCATCTCCCCGAAGGAATACACCGAGACATCCGCCTTCAACGTTTGGCTGACGTAGACAGGCTTCAGCAGATTGCTCGCCATGACGGCGATAAACGGCATCAGCGCACAAATCCCGAAGACGAGAAAGCCTTTTTTCTCCTTTATGTAGCGCCAGCTTTGGCCGAACTGGCTGACCCAGGATACGCCCTGGCTCAGCTTCGCCTCGCCCTCCAGCGTGAACGTGTATTTCATCGTAGAGAGCAGACAGAAGGCAAACAGATACGTCAGCGCATTGAACAAAATGACAATGTGCAAGCCATAGTGGCCGAGCAAAATGCCGGAAAAAGCCCCTGCCAGTACAGACGCCGTCTGCCCCTCGATCTCCAGCAGGCTATTGATATCGCTGTAGTGCCTTGGCTCAAACGTTTCCTGGACAAGCGCAGACTGTGCCGGATAGTGAATCTGGTACATGAAGGTCGTCACCAGGTAAATCGTAATCAGCATCCACTCGTAGTACTCTCCGAAAAATCCCCAGGCAGCCAATATCCCGAGCACGCCGAAGCCGATCAGGTTTTCCACGAGCAGCATTTTTTTGCGGGAAAAACGGTCAATCAGCGTCCCGATGTACGGCCCGATGAAAAACATCAGGACCGCAGAGCTGAACATGGTAGAACCCAAAAGCTGTGCAGAGCCTGTCGTCTCCACCAAATACCAGGCAATCCCGATCATCGTCATGCCCTGACCGAAGCCGGAAAAAAGATTGGAGAAAAACAGCTTGCGAAACTGGACGTGAGCAAAAACCTCTCTCATACGAAACAACTCCCTTGAAAAAAGCTTCGGCAGCTTTTTACTCTGTATGGCAATTTTATCTATTTTTATATACTTTGTAAATAAAAATGTTGTTTAAGTGGCTGAATGATAGGACTGCCTCCAGTTACCTCCAGGCGGGACAGCATGAAAAAAGCCCCCGGCTTTTTGCGAAAACCGGAGGCTTGTCTGTTGTTCGTATTGTTATTTTACAAAGCTGAGCAGCAGCTCGCGCACGATTTTCGATGCCACGATTTGCGTCATCTCGCTGTGATCGTACACAGGAGCCACTTCCACCAGGTCGCAGCCGATGACATTGGCGCCGTTTTTCGCCATGTAGTGGATGGTGTCCAACAGCTCGCGGGAAGTAATGCCGCCTGCTTCGGTTGTGCCCGTGCCAGGTGCGTGCGCCGGGTCCAGAACATCAATGTCGATGGTCAGATAGATCGGACGGTTGCCGATCGTCGGCAGCACTTGCTTCACTGGCTCCAGCACATCGTATTTGTACAGGTGCATGTTTTCCTTCGCCCAGTCGAACTCTTCCTTCATGCCGCTGCGGATGCCGAAAGAATACACATTTTTGCCGCCGATCAGGTTGCACACCTTTTTGATTGGTGTGGAGTGGGAATACTGGTATCCTTCATAGTTGTCGCGCAGGTCAGTATGCGCGTCAAAGTGGAAGACTACCATGTCCTTGTACTTTTCATAAACGGCCTGGAATACCGGCCAAGACACGAGATGCTCGCCGCCCAGTCCGAGTGGGAACTTGCCGTCTTCCAGCACTTTTGCCACGAACGTGCGGATTGCATCCAGGCTGCCTTCGACGTTTCCAAAAGGAAGCGGAATGTCGCCTGCGTCAAAGTATTTGATGTCTTCGAGCAGCCTGTCCAAGTACGGGCTGTACTCTTCCAGACCGATCGACACTTCGCGGATACGGGCAGGGCCGAAACGGGACCCCGGACGGAAGCTGACTGTCCAGTCCATCGGCATGCCGTAAATCACTGCTTGGCTTTCTTCATAGCTGCTGTGGCTGCGGATGAAGACATTGCCGGAGTATGCTTCGTCAAAACGCATCAGGGTTGTCCTCCTCCGATTAGTCGCGGGTCAGCTCAGCCACAAAGTTTGGCAGTTTGAAAGCAGCGTGGTGAACTTCCGCATTGTAGTATTTGGTACCCAGGTCTTTGATTTTCGCCGGATCTACTTCCAACGGATCGTACTGCTTGGAAGCGATGGTGAAGCTCCACAGACCGGATGGATAAGTAGGGATGCTGCAAGTGTACAGACGAGTAACCGGGAAGATGGATTTCAGGTCTTTGAATACGCGTTTGATGAGATCGCGGTTGAACCATGGAGATTCTGTTTGCGCCACCATGATGCCGTCCGGTTTCAGCGCATCGTGAATGCCTTGGTAGAAGCCTTTTTCGAACAGACCTACCGCTGGTCCCACTGGCTCTGTCGAGTCAACCATAATCACATCGTACTCGCCTTTGTGGTCATGGATATGCTTGATCCCGTCAATTACTTGCACGTCGACCTTTGGATTACCAGTCAGTGCGCTTGCAATTTCAGGGAAGTATTTTTTGCAGGATTCAATTACGCCACCGTCGATTTCGGCCAGAACTGCTTTTTCCACAGCCGCATGCTTCACGATTTCACGGATTGCACCGCCGTCGCCGCCACCGACAACCAGAACCTTTTTCGGGTTTGGATGCGTATTGAGAGCGATGTGAGAAATCATCTCGTGGTAAACAAACTCATCGACATCGGTGGTCATAACCATGCCATCAAGTACTAACATGCGACCAAACTGCTTCGTAGTAATGACGTCGATTTGTTGAAACTCGGATTTCTCACTGTATAGGGTATCAGTAATTTTCGTTGTTATCCCGTGATTTTCCGTTTGTTTTTCGGTGTACCACAATTCCATATTCATGGTTATGTAACCTCCTTCAATTAACCGCATGAAAATACAATATAACAAGAAAATTATAGTAGCTGCCAATCAAAAAGCAAGTTTTTTTTCTGTGCGGCCGAAAAAGCTGCTCTCCCTGCCGTTTTTCAGGCGACAGGCAAGTTTATCCAGCACACGGCTTACCCATACTAGAAGTATCATGCGTCCTTTAGTATGTCCTCTTTTGGGCGAAAAACGTCTCGCTGTTTTTTCAAAAAAAGGAGATGGGACCGCCAGTCAGTCAGCAAAACGACCATCACCGTTTTGCTCATTCAAACGATAGAAAGGAGGAGAGGCAAAATGGAAGTCATGCGCGAGCCCTCCCTGCTCCGTTATTTACGCTGGGTCAAGAAATTTGTAAAATTTTCCATACTCAGCCTATTATGCTTATCTTTTGCCATTTTGCTGTTGATTTTGTACTTGCGTTCCCAACCGCTTCCCGAGACATTCGTGAAGCAGACGACAACGATTTACGCCTCTAATGGAGAAGTGCTGGACACGATGCATCGGGGAGAAAACCGCATTTCTGTCCCGATCCAGGAAATATCGCCTGCGCTCATCAACGCGACAATCGCCATCGAAGACCGTTCGTTTCGGGAGCATTACGGCTTCGACTGGAAACGGCTGGCCATGGCCGCCTACGTCGACGTCATCAACATGGACATGCGCCAGGGAGCCAGCACGATTACCCAGCAGTTGGCGCGCAATCTGTATTTGACGTTGGACAAGACATGGGAAAGAAAGATCAAGGAAGCGCTGCTCGCTATTCAGTTGGAGCTAAA
The DNA here is from genome assembly GCF_057543335.1 of Brevibacillus sp. YAE8. Lineage (NCBI taxonomy): Bacteria > Bacillati > Bacillota > Bacilli > Caryophanales > Paenibacillaceae > Brevibacillus > Brevibacillus sp. YAE8. The sequence continues at coordinate 26,306 of NZ_BAAIYG010000013.1, read as the reverse complement.
TTATAGCAAAGATGAAATTTTGGAAATGTACATGAACCAAATTTATTACGGTCACTCTGCCTATGGAGTCCAGGCGGCCGCCCAAACGTATTTCGGCAAGGACGCCAAAAACTTGACCGTAGCCGAAAGCGCGATGCTGGCAGGCATTCCGAAAGGCCCTACTTACTACTCTCCTTTCGTTGATTTTGAGCGGGCAAAATCGCGGCAAAAGCTCATTCTCGAAGCGATGGAACGCGACGGGATGCTCACGGCCAAAGAAGCCGAGCAAGCTTATGCGGAGCCGATCAAGCTGAAACAGCGCACCGCGGAAAATATCGCCGAGCAGGCCCCGTATTTCCGTGATTACATCGCGAATCTGGTGAAAAACAAGTACGGCATTGACGAGGAAAAATTCATCCACGGCGGCTTGAAAATCCATACGACGCTCGACCCGGTCATGCAAAAAAAGGCGGAGGAAATCATCGCTTCGACGCTGCCAAAGGACAATCCGAACCTGCAAGCCGCATTGGTTGCCATGGACCCTGCTACCGGTCATGTCAAAGCAATGGTCGGGGGACGGGATTACAAAACGAGCCAGTACAATCGCGTACTCGGCAAAAGACAGCCGGGCTCTTCCTTCAAGCCGATCATGTACCTGGCAGCCCTGCAAAACGGCTACACGCCGCTGACGATGATGAAAAGCGAGCCGACCGTGTTCACCTACGACAATAACAAGCAGTACATTCCGAGCAATTTCGGCGGACGGTATGCAAACGCGATGATTAACATGCGCGAAGCCATCAAAACTTCCGACAACATTTACGCAGTGAAAACCATTGATTTTCTCAGTCCGCAAAAAGTCGTCGAGCAAGCCAAAAGCTTGGGCATTACCAGCCCGATGCAAGCCGTACCTTCTCTGGCGCTGGGAACGTCTCCCGTCTCCCCGCTGGAGCTGAATGCGGCTTATGCGGCCATCGTCAACAAGGGAGAAGCTGTTCAACCAATCGCAATCACCTCGATTGAGGACAGCGAAGGCAACATTTTGCTCGAAGAAAAGACGGAAAAAACCCGTGTAGCCGATCCAGTCGCCTCAGCGCTCTTGGTCAATATGATGCAAAGCGTATTTGAGCGCGGCGGAACCGGGTATCGAGTCGCAAACGAGTTGAATCGGCCCGTGGCCGGAAAGACAGGCTCTACCGATTATGATGCCTGGCTGAGCGGCTTCACGCCTCAACTGGTAGCGACGGTCTGGGTAGGATACGACAAAAATCAAAAAGTGGACGATGTAAAAGAAGGCTATATGTCCAAAAAAATTTGGGCCAGCTTCATGGAAAGCGCGCTAAAAGGACAACCACCCGCCCTTTTTGACATGCCGGCAGGCGTCGTGTCCGTCTACATTGATCCGGCATCCGGGAAATTGGCGACCGAGCATTGCCCGAACCCCCAGTTGTTTTATTTCGCCAGCGGAACAGAACCGCACGATTACTGCACCGATCACATTCCGGCCGACCACCAGGCGCCTACACCGCTCACTCCACCTGATTCGTCGACGTTTTGGCAGCGGATGGGCAGTTGGTGGAAGCCTGAGCAATAAGGGGGCAAAAGGAAAAGGACGCACTCGCGAGGAGTTGCGTCCTTTTTTTCATTCACGAAAACGACTGGTTGTTGTCTCCGCCGCCTACAACGCCGTCTCCATCTGCGAAGACGTGGTCGTTGACGACCGTAATCAACCCGGCCTGATCGAGTTGCTCCAATACTTCAAACAAGCTTTCCCGTTTGCCCGCCGGGAGCTTCCGGACGAAGTTGTTGATTTCAACAGGTGACACATGCGTGCGGAAATGGACGCCGCCGTGCTTCACAAAATGGTCATGGGACTGCTCCTGCTCACGCGGATTTTCACTCATTCGTACCGCCCCTTCCGTCAGACAGTTTGGTTCGAGCCTCATTAGTGTTCCGCGTTCGCCACAAAGCATGACCTGTAAAAAAAGCCTGATGTGTATTTACTCCAATGTGTATTTGCTGAGGGGAACATGCTTGCGCCATTGGCTTGAATCACAACGGCAGCATGAACACAAACAGGGAAAGAGTGACGGCTCTTTCCCTGTTTGTTGACCCAGTGTACATGTACACAGATATAGAAATAAGTTTACCTGACTTCAATTCTGGTAACAATTGATTTCACAATTTGTTCACAGACCGTTCACGATTTCCAGCATTAGGACAAACTTCGCTTTAATTCCTCTGAAGAATTTTCAAACATGGCCGCATTGTTGTCGATCAACAATTTTTTCAGCGCCGCTTTTTCCTTTTCGCCCAGTTCTTCGAGCATGATACGGCGCTTCATGGAGTAGTCCATCCGATTCACATGATCCGCCAAAATTTTGTATCCGCGGCGCGCTTCCCGATCAATTTCCATATAGCACGCAGTCGCACCAGCATAGTACGGGCCATTTTCGTTGCGGTCAACGGTTACCCAAACGAGCCAATAAGGCTTTCCGTTCGGCACTTCTTCTTTGTTCGTCGTCCATTTGATCCCTTTTTCAACCGAGCTTTTCGCATGCAAAGCGCCCATGTCGATGTACGCCTCGTCGCCGTCGATGATGACCGACGATACCGCATTCAAGTCGAGTACACCTTGACCAAACCCGCCATGAACATCGGTTTTGCCGCTCATGATCGTAAAGCCGCCTTTTTTGTTATCAAAAATATCCATTTACACGCCCTCCAGACACAGATTCTCCTTTCTTTATTCTACTCGGAAACCAACAGCGACGCAATTTGCCCATGTGCCCGGTTATTTCCCGTTCATTTTTCGAGCGGTTCGTTGCCCGCCGCCTGCTTTCTTCGGTATCGCTTCATGACCTTGTCGAATAGCCACATTATCAAGGTAAGAAGCAGAGCAGAATGAACCGCCATCGCGGCTTTGATAATCAGCAGCGAGCCCAGCATCGTATTGGAAGGAACGGCTATCATGTAGTACAAAAAACTGGTGAGAAACGCCGCGCCAAACGTCGGCCAGCCGCGAAACCCAAACACCGCCCACATGTAGCCTGTCACAATCAGCCCGATGATCGGTCCTCCCAATTCAATGGAATACATAAACGGGCCGAGAAATAGCCAGACAAATAAGTTGTCCATTTTTCAGGTCCTTTCTAAACTTTTACTTTTTGGCTTTACTTTTTGGCTGTCGCCTGATACTGGTGGACGATCCTGTCGTCCGCTCCCGGCGCAATGTTGTTGCTTATTGCGGTTGCGGATTGTAGCTGTTTGCGTTATTTTACTGGGCACCATTTGTTGCTTGCGAATGGTTCTCTGTGTTCGTTGTATTAGCTTCGTTTGTTGTGTATGAGTGGTTCTCCGCTTCGTTCTATGGAATGCGATTAGTCTACTGAGTGCTTTTCTTGCGACAGGCCATGCTCGTCCAGGCGGTAGCGCTTGCCGTGTTCCTCATCGTCTCGCGAATCTTCTGACGAAAAACGTTTGATGATAAACTTCGGCGAGTTTTCATCCTGTTGCGGTGGAGGCGTTTCAAACTCCAGCTCCTCTTGGTCGAGCACATGGATGACGACAATGTTGCCGTGGTACTCGATAGCGAGATCGTCCCGCACTTCCTTTTCGTCGGCAGCAAGGGTGATGATACTGCCATTTTTGTGGAACGTCAGCTCAGGAAACGTTCCGTCCTCTTTGGAAATAATGTAGTACAAATACTTGGCGCTTTTCCCCGGGACTTGATTGCGCAGCCCAGGCTGTGTTTCCTCGATTCCTTTCAGCAGTTGGGTCACTTGCTTCATGACTTCCGGAATGGTCGGCAGCTTGGCATGCTCTCCTGTCACATAATACCTTTTCTTTATGTCTTTTTGGGCGTAGTTGGCGCTGATATAGGGGACGGTTCCGTCTCCCAGTCCCTGGTCGTAATAAGGCACCCATTCGTTGTGGTACGCGTCGAAGAAGTAGCCTAAAAAAGTCGTTTGACCTGTGCCGACAATGGAATACTGCGGCACATTGATCGTCTTTTTGTCCCATTTCTCATGGAGCGATCCGCCTTGCTTGACCAGTGGAGCGTAATCCAGGCGAATTTTTTTGTCCTGCAAAAATTCTGTGTAGCTGTAAGTATCGTTACGGTTTTTTCTCAGGAAACCAGCCGTTTCAAAGTACTTTTTGGACGGCAGCAGTTCGTACACAGCCGGAGCGTATTCCGAAATGATTTTTCCTGTCTCCTCATCCATCCACGGAATCGAGAAATTGTACCCGTACTTGATCGCCTGATAAGCTCGCGGGGAACCGAGAAACGGCGTACCCATGTAGACGATGCGATTGATTTTTGGCTGATACGAAACGTTTGCAAGCAGCGTCTCTCTCGTCAGCAAGCCGCCCATGCTGTGCGCGACCAAATGAACCTGCCGTGCCCCTGACCGCTCCAGGGCGAGATCGATTTTTTTCTTCAGCTCGGTCGCATTTTTCGTACTGCTGTATCGCCAGTCATACGGCATGGCGAAAATGGTGCGGTGCTTTTTGTAGCCCATCCTCTCCAGTTCCTTTACCATGCTGTAATACTGCTCCGTCATATTGCGGACAGGGTCCAGCGGAGAATAGGAAAGATACTCAATGGCGCTGAATCCTTCATCGTCACGTTCCGGGTAAATAGTGACGCCCGTTTCCCTCGGCCGCACCTCGACACTGTTCGGCCTCGTCGGCTCCAGGGAGAGCAGGCGCCGATGCTTAGGGTCATTGATTCCAAGCAGACTGTCGCCAAGGCCAAGCCATATTTCTGAGGCTTTGCCGTTTTCCTCTGCAACCAGACGGGAGCCACCTATCCCCGGGATCAAGATGACCGGAATCGTCTTCGCAGCCACGTTAAGCTTGTAGGAATTGGGCGTGAAGCCGGATCGCTTGCTGGCCATTACTTTGATGATGTAGCTTCCGGGATTGACGTTCATGATGATTTGCTCGTTGGCGTTTCTCGGTTTTTCTGATTTCGCCAGTACTTTGCCTTGTTCATCCTGCACATACAGGTCCATGTCCATCCCCGCGGGAATGTCTTTTAGATCGACCATGAAAGTCGATGTCAGCGAAAAGGAATAGCGGTAGTAATCGACGTCTGTGTTCGCATGCAGATTCCCGGTGAGCGACGCGGAAAAATCGGCGGGCAGCTCATGCGCCTCCTGCAGCGTGTTGTTAGGCTCGTACCCATCGGCTTTTGCATCCGACTGGTCAGCCAGAAAATCAGCCCGCAGACGGTAGTAGAAATCTTTATGGTGGGATTCCCGCTGCCCTTTTACTGCGATGTAATACCATTGGTCTTTTTCCAGTCCGATGCCTTCGACGGACTCGTCGCTCTCTTCTGGGCGTTCGGAACGGCCAAGCTCGTTTTGCTCTGCATCAAATACGTACAGTTGATAGTCTTGACCGTATGGAATCTCGCGCAAGGAAACATTCATCCGCCCGTGCTTCGTCCCTTTGATCTTCCAATAATCCACGTCGCCTGCCGCCCCGATCTTCCCTCTGGCATCCTTTCCGTCAAACAGCCAGTCGGCTTTTCCAAACGTATCGTTAGGCTCCAGTTCAAAAATAACCTCTCTGCTGCGCAGCTCGATTTCTTCCGGCTTGCCGCTGGCTGCAAAGTCGGCGTAAAACTCTTGCGCCAACTCGTCCAGCGTCTGGTCGGCATCGTTGGAGTCAGACTCGTCTATGCCGGACTCATCCTCGTTGTGGCTGACTGCTTCAACCTCGTCTGCCTGGCTTGTCGTTTGCCCTTGCCTCTGCTCGAAAAGCGTGGTTAACGCTAGCAACTCCGCATTCACCTCTGCACGTCTGCCCCAGGACGCCTTCTTCACCGTCAGCTTTTCCGCGTAAGTCATGTCTCTACCAGCCAGATCAAGCTGCCAGCTTACCAATGGCTCGTCCTCATCCGGCTCGCGCAGGCTTATCAGTAAAGGGCTGTCTCCTGTAGGCTGTACAGCGGCGGATATACGTGAATCGTTGCGAAAGGTGCGGCTCTTGTTTTCGCCATCCTGGGCAATTTCCAGCTCGATCCGCTCAGGACTTGTTGACAATTGCGCCTGAATGCGCACCTCGCCCTTTTCCACCCAAGCCCACGCCGCTTCGACGAAAAGCTCACGCTCTCTGGCCCATCCGGTCCCGACAGCATTCGTCCAGCACATCACCAACAAAAAAAGGAAATAAGACAGGCGCTTGGCCGTTTTCATCGTAACACTCCCCCTCATCCTCCATCTACCTAAAACAGTAAAAAAAGACAGATAAGGGGTGCAAATATATTTACTGCGTCGTGTGGTTGCGGATTCCTTGCCGCTCCCAGGCATTGGCGATAATCCGGAAAGGCACCCGGTAATCCGCCTGCTCATGGCCTTGCCCGGCCGTTTTGTTCAAATAAGGAAAGCCTTTGTCAACGCCAAACCGAAACTGCACCTGATAGTAAACCGCATAGGAGCCGCCCTTTGCAAAGCCGTGCTGCTTGTCTCCCATCAACGGTGTATCTACGCCCACCTCGCGCGTCCCCAGCTTGGACGCTGAAAAGGACTGTCCGTCCCAGCGCTGGTTTGAAAATGCTTGCAACGAAAGCAAAGACTGCAATGGCGTCTGCCTCCGTCCCGTCTCGGATATCCATGCTTTTGCCGAAACAATCAGCGGAAACTGGCCGCTGACCGGATGGCGGTGACGCTCCTGCAGTTCCACGCGCGCCAAAATCCGCTCGCCCGCATAAAAATCGTTGGGCGCACTGTCCTTATAACGGTCGCGCGCATGGTATTCTGACCATTCCGGCGTATGCTGAATGAAGCTTGTCGCATTCGGCTCAAACACCTCAAAGCTGCGCTCTCCCCCTTTTACCGTAATCGTGTAGCGACCCGTCATCGAGCGGACGGCAGTTTGCGCTTCGCACGTTTCCTCGTCCTCCTCGTTTGTGGAACACACATCGTAGGTCAGCGTAAAATCAATTTTGTAATCCATGGCAATGACAAAGCCGTTGATTTGCGCTTTGTATGGCTGATTTTGCAGCACTTGTCTCCACGTCGTTTGGGTGGGGACATGCGTGCCCGTGTACAAAAAGTCTCCCCCCATGGACGTACTGGCTACCTGCCATTGCTGCGGGATTCCCGGACCTGTCACTTGTAAATCCAGCAGAGCGGGCGTGTAGACAGCAAGGCTTTTGGCGTCTGTGATCCAGCCGGGGCTGGCCGTAACGGCAATGTTTTTGACGTCCTCCCCGCTGACCGCCTGCTCCAGTTGCAGCTTGTATTCCGTAATTTTTTGATTGATCTGCTGCTGCGTCTTTTGAAAGCCTTCGTTGATTTTCGCCTGATCGATCACTACGCGAATTTTGGCTGGCTCGCGTTCCCATACGCCATCTGCTTGTACCGGCAGCTTTTGTAACTGGCGATTCTCGCTGTCGTATATCTCCAGCCCGATTTCGCCGCCATCGTAATTCTCCCCTCCCCCGGGAGGCTGCGGGATATTTCCGCCGACGATCTTCACAGGCCATTGGGCGCGGTTATCTGGCCAGATCGTTTCGTTATCCGGTTTGTTCTTGGACGGATTGATATTCGCAATGAAATCCTCTGTTTTTTGCGGATACTTGGTTGGTACAGTGATTTTGCGAACCTCGCCTGCTTTAAAGTCATTTACATCGAGAATTGTTTCTTTTGTTGAACTTTCCCATCTGATCGCCAATTTTGTATCGTGTGTCAACTTACCAGCGTTTTTCACGCTGAAAGTAATCGTCGCTTCCGTTCCTGGCGCTTGCGGATCGCCTGGATCAATGTCGAAGCTGCTCTTGACGATCAAAAGGTTCTCTCCATCGGGATCTGGACCTGGACTGCCTTCACCAATTTTCACGAAAAAGAAGCCGTGACAATTCTCGTCTTCATATGAACTTATTTCTACTTTGTAGAGTCCGTCCAAAAGTAGACCTCCATTACCTGTTGGAAAGAGAATCCAGTGGTCTTCACCTGGACTACCTGAACTGTACAAAGATTTGCCATCCCTTTTTCTTTCCCACATTCCTGTGTTCGGATCAAACCACTTTACCATGTACGAGCTGTCCTGGCTCAAAAACATCCTGAACCAGTATTCCCCTTGGAGTTCATTTGCTGCCAGCTCGATGGTTTCTCCACGTTTTATATTCTTACTCCATTTTTCGGAGTTTAATTTGGTTTCAACAGAAACAAGAATATCCGGGCATTTACGGTCCGATACAATGGTAAACGTCAATTCACCGACACATCCATTCTCGGATTCAAACGAGATGAGAATGGTATCACCAACGTCAACATCGCTTGGTAGTCTGAGATCGAACTTTTGATTGGCAGGTACTACACCATCGGTCAAAGGTATCTTTTGTCCATCCCGTTTCAAGTACCATTTTCCCGACAGCTTCGTGGAGAAGCCCATGTTTGTCTCGTAGTGATCTCCTGCATCAGTGAAGTACCTCATATAGACAGGTTCAGTGAGTGTGCTTGGACTGTTAGGAGAACTATCCAGCGCGTCTCCTTCGGGTGAAAAAGGATTCGGGTATTGTCCATGGACAAAAAACACGACTTTTCGAAGATCAGCTATAGAGCAGGATGCATCTTTTACAACGATCGTTATTTCGAAGTCGCATTCAGGTTTACCATTCCATTGCGATGCGGAGTAGTTTAACCTGAGTTTGTATGTTTTTCCTTTTTCAAACACGACTTCAGGAGGATATGGCAGATTTAGTTTTTCAGCGTTGTACGGACGCCACCTGTCTTTATCGTCGTACTGGCCGGGCAAAGTGACGACGCTGCCATTTGGTTTCGTAACGTCCCACATGATTTCTGCCGGCCCCGTTTCACCGTTCTTATCTGTATAATTGGCCTTGAAATACAGAGTGTCTATCGGCAATATTTCAATCGTATGCCCGTTACGAATAACAGAATTGTTTAGGGTGATGATGGGGCATTTATCTTCGCCGTCTTTGGCTTCTACGCGAAAGTATTTTTCCCAACACTCGGTCCCGTCGTCGCTTCTGTAAACTACCTTTACTCGTCCAGATGAGCCTATACTGCCTGTTCCGACCTTTTTGTTCCCTCCGGAACCAGTAGCCATTGGTGAACCATTCATCGTGAATGTGCCGTTTTTCTTCGCAAAAACAGTGATCTCTGCATTTTTCTCTACCACGATATCCGATCCACCGCTGGAAACAGCCGTATGATTTTTTATGTCTTTGTCGCCAACTACCTGAATATCCATTTTTGTTTTCGTTGTTTCTATGGAGCAGGATGGATTTGGATCTGGCTCTTCTGGATCAGGTTCTTCCGGGCCGGGTGTTACTTCCCCAACGGTAAATTGAGCTATATATGGAGTAGAAATGCTTATACTACTCGAACCTTGACGGCTCCGCTGGTGCAAATCGGTAATCGTCAAAGATACTTCGTACACTCCTGGCTCCGTCGGCTTATACTCGGTGTTTCTGTAGGTCCAAGTGTATCCAGGCGGATTGCTCGTTTCACTTACAGTAGGAACGGTGCCGCTTGGATCGCGGAAATCTTTGTTGGACAGGAAGCTTTTATAGCCACGGCCTGTCGTTTTATTGATTACGCTTAACGACCAAACAAAAATGCCGCGGTCATAGTAAGAATAGTCCGTGGCATTTGCACTGATCGTCACTGTTTCGTTGACGTTGTATTTTGTTTTGTCGGTCGTTACCGCGCCTGTCGGCTGCGGCGTTGTCCGGAAGTGGCCGACTGAAATGTACCCGCCTGAACCATTTGGAACCAAGTTATCGCCTTTTGTGTAGCCGGCACCGCCTGATGCGGATGCTAGTTCTGCGAGATTGTAGGCTTGGTAGCTATTCGGAACGGTCGTATTGGTAACGGTCTTACTATATACGTTGGCAGCTCCCCCCATAATAAAGTTAGGGTTTCCTCCAAACCTACTGATCCAATAGGCAGCCTCAGTATTATCTACAAAGTACCATCCTCTATCTGCTTTAGCATCTATATCAGCAAATCCCAGAACCCCAGTTTCATCAATTCTCCCGTCCACTTCAATTTGCGAAATAGTAGCCCCTAATTGACCCACAATCTCTTCGATTCGAATAATATGAAACTTATTTTTGGGAGCTAGTTCCTTTTGAGAATCGACGGTTGCAACCACAATACCATGAAGGTTAGGAGCAGCTTCAGCATAATTTGGATGGGGGATAATTGCCCCACATAGAAGGAATAAAATAAGCACAGAAAAAATTAATTTTCTGTGCTTCATAAAGTATAGTCGCATCATTATTCGCCTCGCGGTGTATGAAATCTCTGACTTATATCGGTTCTTTCCAGGCTGGGCAGCTTGGAGTATCTGAAAGTACCTGCATCGGTTGAATCATTAGCGTTAATTACATAAAATGCGATACTTTCTACATTGTTCAACGGAACACTAAACGATTGATTATTTCCGAAGCCTTCTAATCCATTTGGTTTTGTTACGAACATTGCCACGATCTTGAAGTTTTTGTCACCAATTGGTACCTTACCAATGATCTTTCCATTTACAATTTTCAAGCTCTTATGAAACTCTGCCGCATATTTTGCCCCTTGCTCCAGTTGCCACTTGTCAGTCCAAAGATACCGTAAAATTTCCGCCGCATCCCCACGAGTTACAGGTAAATCCTCACGGAACTTCGGTTGCCCACTAGGAGCAGCTTTCATCCACCCCCAGGTAATCAGTGCCCCAGTATTCGTTAAATTCGGATTCTTCTCCCCCCGAAACGGCCTCCACGCATTAAACACCAACGCGGCCGCCTCTTCCTTTGTCAACGGCTTGTTCGGATCAATCTTTACATTCGCCAAAATTCCCGCCTTCTGCGCTCGCTCGTAGATGTCTTTCGCCCAATGGCCCGCCGCAAGCTCTGGCACGGGGGCCTTTTCGCTCACTTGGCGGATCGCTACCAGGCTGGCTACGAATTGCGACTGGGTCACCGTTTGCTCCGGGTGAAATTTCCCGTCTGGATACGTCCAAACGTACCCTTTTTGCAAGCCAAACGCGATGGCTTCTTTGGCTGGATGACTGGCGTAGTCGGAGGCGGCTGCGGGCTTAATGGCACCCGCCGCTTCCACTTTATGTACCAGCACCCCTGCGCTTCCCCCGCTTTGACCCACCGTTATCCCCAGTAGCAACAGGCTTGTCCACAATGCTTTTCCCGACAGCTTCACGGCTGATCCCCCCTCTTATTACTTGGTATTTTATCTAATTTTATCCATTTTTAGAAAGAGGCTGCGTCAAGTTTCTTTGCAAAAAGCTTTGCAGCAGCTCCTCCGGCACAGCTCCTTCCAGCTTGTCCTTCACTCGCCCGCCCTCCACGATGAAAACGGTCGGAGTCGCCTGCGCTCCCAAACGGATAGCCTCGTTCAGCTCCTGTTCGTTGTGGATATCCAGGCGCTCGACCAGATGCTGCGGATAATCTTTTGTCACCTGCTCAAAGGTGGGTGTAAACGCCGTGCAATACCCGCAGTTTTCGCTAAAAACGTAAACGATCCTCGCCTCCCGCGCGCTGGCAACGGCCAGCCAGGCCAGCGCGACAAGCACAAAAACGCCGCAAAACAGGCTCCACCGCCACAATTGCTTGCTTCCTTTCATCATCTTCCCTCCCTAGATACTACTGAATCAGCACAAAAATGATCGCTATGCTTTTGTCAAAGAACGATGCTCGTATTATGCAGCGCCGCCCTGAGACAAAAAAAGCCGACCCGCGATGTGGTCGACTGCAAGAAAAAACGGATTCTGTTGAAAAAAGACAAAAAAATGACGTACCACAACTGTAGTAAGTTCGTACGCCGTGCTGGTCGGTCTATGCATAATCGGCTACATCGGTTTCGTGCCGTCTCCTTGCACCAATGAGCGCAATTCCTCAATAAACGCCTGACCCTTCTGGATTTCCTCCTCGGTGTAGCGCTGCTTGCTCTTAAAAGTAAAAATTTTGCCCTTCATTTCTTCGTAGGGCAAATGGCTGAAGTACAGGATGGTGGATACCAGTTCAAGAAAGCGGGAGTTTTCCTCGTTCATTCGCAAAATGGCCCGCTCTCCCAGCCCGAAGTCGACTTCGTGAAAACGGAGGAAGTCGCGTCCCGTTTCGTTCAGAGAATAGCGGTACATGTGAATGGCGCCCTTGCTCTCCACCTGCTCGTCCAAAAGCCCCATGTTGCACAGCTCGTCCACCCTGAGCGTCAGCTCCTCCGAATACGGGCCATACATGTGAAACTCGTAGCGCTCATCGAAATCCATCTCCAGATGTTTTCCTATGTACACCATTTTCTGCAATTTTTTTCGCCCGCTCACTTCGCCGACAATTTCGATCAGACGAATGATCTTGGCGTGACGATTAAGCATCCTCCATCACTCCCAGACGTTCTCGAATCTTCCGGGAGAGCTCCCCCGGCAAAGCCATGACTTTATCCAATGGAAAGTACAATTTGTAGTCAAATCGCCGCTTTCCGCTAATGGCCTGTACAATCTCAGACTTCTGCGACAGTTCTACCAGCTCGCCGGAAGGCATCTGGAGCATAATCGGAATCCGCTCCTCTTCTTCTCCGGCACGGTAAAAATCATACGGAAGATCGGAGGTCGTGTCTACCTCCAAATAATACATCGGGTCGATGCCCGCCTGTTGGAACTGCTTTTTCAGTTCTGCCAGCAAGCGGAAATCTCTTGGATTATATTCGACGTATTTGAAGAGATTCCTGTCCAGAAAACGGGCGCATAAATCTTTCAAAATCGGGTCGTCTTCCTTGCGCCAAAGCTGCATGTAAAACAAAATGACCGACTCGTCCAACGCCAAATAATCGGCCAGCTCCACTTTTTCCTGCAAAAACGGCAGCAGCATGACCGGCTCCTGGGAAAACGCGTAGCCGTTCGCAAACAGCCACTTGGCCCGCTGAAAAATTTTGCAAAGCACGACTTCCGCGCTGCGCGTCACCGGGTGGAAATAAACTTGCCAGTACATTTGGTAGCGCGACATGATGTAGTCCTCGACCGCATGCATTCCGCTGAACTTGAAGACGATCCCGTCCTCCTGCGGCCGCATGACGCGCAAAATGCGCTCGATCTCGAAATTGCCGTAGTTGACGCCTGTGTAGTAGGCATCCCGCAGCAAGTAATCCATCCGATCCGCGTCCAACTGACTGGAGATCAAGCTGACAATCAACTTGTTGTCGTATGTTTTGTTGATGACTTCCGCCAGCTTCTTCGGGAACTCTTCATCCAAACGGCGCAAAATCCGGTTGATCTGCGTGTCTCCCAGCAAGATCGCACGCGTCCAATCCTCGTGATGGTATTTGAACACCTTTTCAAACGAATGGGAAAACGGCCCATGCCCGACATCGTGGAGCAGGGCTGCGCACAGACACAGCAACTTTTCCTCATACGTCAATTGAATCCGGCCTTCAAATGTCTCCAAAATTCTCCGCATCAGCTCGTACACGCCAAGCGAATGGTTAAAACGGCTGTGCTCTCCACCGTGAAAGGTAAAAAAGCTGGTGCCCAGTTGCTTGACCCGGCGCAGACGTTGAAATTCTGGCGAGTTGATTAAGTCCCAAATGAATTTGTCCCGCACGTGGACGTAGCGGTGAACGGGGTCTTTGAATACCTTTTCTTCATGTAGAAGCTGGGGCTGTTGCATCCTGGACACTCCCTTCCTGTTTTGCGTTCTCTCTCTATTTTCTATGAGTACAGTATCGTTGATTCTATCATAACACACGTCTGGGTGTGTTTCTTGCGGCAAGCAAACTCTTGCAAAAATTTGAAAAATGTACCTTTAGTATAGATCAATAGTCGTATAAATAGGAGGAAAAAAGGAAAAAAACCTCGAAAAATCACGAAATAATACCTAGTCACAGAGAATCACTCCACTTTATGTCCACCTGCATTTCCGGACAGCTTGTTAATGGCAATGCTCCTGCTGCCGCTGATTGTCTCCTAGGGACAATTCATCGCGTCCAGCTTCTGGAAAAAAACGTCCCTGTCGCGCTCTGGCACAACCTTTTGTGGCAGAAGCTGTTTTTTTCGTGGGCAGCCCGCTCTTGCTGGTCGTCTCGCTTCCCTTGCTGTAGTTCATCGGGTGGCGCAGGGCGAAAATGGCACATGCCCAATCGGTAAGCAATGTCCTGCTGCCGCTCGTGCTCGCCTCCCCCTTCACAGCCAGCAAACAAAACGAAACAGCGGCGTCCCTGTCGCAAATTGCGCGAGAGACTGCCGCTGCTGTATTTTCCTTACATCATCTCTGCCTCCGGCCCGTACAAGTCCGGACGCTTTGCCGCTTTTTTCGCCTGCTTTTTCAGCTTGCGCTGGGTCAGCACCGTGTAGAAGGACGGCACGACTATCAACGTCAACAGCGTCGAGAACAGCAGGCCGGAAATGATCGTGACGGCGAGCGGCTTGAACAGGACGTCGCCGGAAATCGCGAGCGGCATGAGACCCGCCACCGCAGTAAACGAGGTCAGCAAAATCGGCCGCAAGCGCGCCTCGCCTGCCGAAATGACAGCCTGCTTCAGCTCTGCCCCTGCATGCCGCGCCTCTTCGATGAACTCGATGAACACAATTCCGTTGCGCACGACGATTCCCGACAGCGAGATGACTCCCATCATCGTCATGAAGCCAAGCGGGGTCTGGGTCACGAACAATCCGATCAGACTGCCCGCTACCGCCAAGTAGACGGTGCTCATGACCAGCACCGGGATGGACAGCGAGTAAAATTGCATCGCAATCAAAATCAAGATCAGGAACACGACGAGAATGGACAGTTTGCCCATGTCGATAAAAATATCCGTCTGCTCTGACGTTTCCCCGCCGATGTCAATGCGATAGCCTTCGGGCAAAGACATGCTGTCGAGCATCGGCTGAATTTCCGTCATCACTTCTGTTGCCGTGCGGTTTTTGACATCAGCCGATACCGTTACGCTCCGCGACAAATCGCGATGCGGAATCGCCTGCGTGCTGAAAGTCGGCTTTACTTCCGCCAGTTGCGACAGCGGAATCAGCTCGCCACGGGCGTTGGCGATGCTCAGACGCTGAAACAACAGAGCAGGGTCTTCTTCGCCTTTTTGCAGGAACAGCTTCATGTCGATCAATTCGTCGCCGGTGTCGAACTCGCTGACGCTGATCCCTTCGCTGACCAGCCTGAGCGTTGTCGACAGGTCCGTGTAGTTGACCAGCTTTTGCTCCATCAGCTCTTTGTTGACGACAAATTCAAGCGTGTAGCGCTCTACGCCGAAATTATCCTGCACGTCGTAGGTGCCTGCAATCCCCGCCACCTTGTCTTTGATTTGCGCCGCAAGCGAGCGGAGCGTCTCGATGTCTTCCCCGTACACGCGGATGACAACCGGCTTGCCGACAGGCGGTCCCGCCTCCAACTGCTTAGGCAAAACAGTCGCTTCCGGGTACATTTTCTTGAACTCTTCCGTCCAAGGCTCCAGCATGTTTTCGATCTTCGTTTCCTTTTCATTAAAACGCACGACGAGCTGCCCGACGGTGATGCCGCTTCCCGCCTCTGTGTCGCCGCCAAACATTTTCGGAGCGCTGCCCCCGGCGTAGGAGGCGACCGATTCGATTCCATGCTGCTTCATGATCCAGTCGGATACGCCCCGCACGACCCGATCTGTCTCCTCCAGACTGCTCCCTACTGGCACGCGAATATCTACGAGAAACTGCGGGCGGTCATCGTTCGGGAACAACTGCACGGGAGTGAGCGGAATCAAGCCGTATGCGGCCGTCCCGATCAAAACGCCAATCATCCCGGCCAACAGCGGACGCTTGAGAATTTTCGGCATCAGCTTGCCTGCGTACCAGTTCGTCAACTGCGTCAGTTGTTTGCCCAGCAGCCCCGCAGGCTTGCGGTACCCTTCCGCGCCTGCTTTGCGCCGCTCTTCATACCATTGCCGGAAAATCGGAATGATCGTCAGCGACATAATCATGGACGCCAGCATCGTCAACGAAATGATCGCCGGGACGGGGCGAATGAACTGGCCTGCGTTTCCGTTCAAAAACATCAGCGGGGCAAACGAGGCAATCGTCGCCAATGTCGCGGTCACAATCGAAATGGACACTTCCCTGGCGCCGTTGACTGCTGCCGCCAGCGGCTTTTCGCCCAGCACGGACAAGCGCCGCTCAATGTTGTCGTTCACTACCACGGCGTCATCGACCAAAATTCCCAGCACGATAATGAGCGAGACAATCGAAATCATGTTCATCGTGATGCCAAGCGACGGCAAGAATAAGAGCCCCACCGCAAGCGAAATCGGGATCGCCAAAGCCACGACAAACGAAGTAATCAGGTTCAAGCCCAGCGTGCAAACGAGCAAAACCGCGATGACGGCAATAATCATTTCCCGGGTAAGATCGCTGAACAGCTCATCCACGCGCTCGTTTTGGCTGTAGATCGAATGTCTTTCCGCCCAGACTGGCAGCGATTTGTCCAGCGTCAGCATCATTTCGTCCACGCGCTTTTGCAGCGATGGCACGTCGCTTCCTGTCTCCGCATTGATGCTGACCGAGATCGAAGGCTTGCCGTTGTAATAAGAGACCGATTTGACTGTCTCCGTCGTCAGCTTCGCCTGCCCGATGTCCTTCAAATAGATCGGAAAGCCCGCTTGTGTGCGGGAGATCAATACGTTGTTCAGCTCTTCCACATTCACGTTTTCCGCCAGCTTCAATTGATAAGTGCGTTTGTCGGTCGTCAAATCGCCCAGCGGGATTTTTTCATTTTCCCGTTTGACCGCCATCATTACCTGGCTCCACGTTATGCCGTATTGGCTCAGCTTTTGCGTATCCACCTCGATGTGAACTTCCTGCTTCGGCAAGCCTTCTACCTGGACGTCCGCCACATTGGGAATCGTGCGCAGTTGCTCTTTCCACGACTTCAGCATGTCGCGCATGCTGTACAGTTGCTCCCGCGAATCTGCCGTCACCGCAAACGTCTGGACAAACGTGCGGTTCAGGTCGTCGTTGATGATCGGCTGCTTTGCATCTGCCGGAAGCTCGGCCTCTGCGTCTTTTACCTTTTTGCGCAGCTCATCCCATTTTTGCTTCGGGTCCACGTCGCTTTTCGCTTCCACGATGATCGAGGAGACGCCTAGCGAAGAGGTGGAGGAAATATAGCTCAGTCCTTGCAACTCGTTGATTTTTTCCTCCAGCTTCTTCGTCACCGTCTGCTCGACCTTCTCTGGCGAAGCTCCCGGGTAAATGGTCGTCACGGTCGCCAGGTTGACGATGATGTCAGGCGACTCCTGCTTCGGAAGCTGGAAAAAGCTGAGGAAGCCGACCAGCACGACCATGACAAAAAACAGCAGTGTGATCTTGCGTTTCTTGACGATGTACGTAATCACGGCTGGTTCCCTCCTGCCGCCTCAATCGGGTCGCCGTCAAACAAACGGTCGACACCTTTGACGATCAGTTGGTCCCCCTCTTTCAGCCCGCTTTTGATTTCCAGTTTGTCATTGGAAATCTGTCCGATCTCTACCTTTGTTTTTACAGCCTTGCCGCCCGCATTGAGAAACACATGGGCGTCGTCTTTTCCTCGGCTGATAACGGCCTCAACCGGAACATAGACGCCGGCCTGCCCTTTGATCGTCTTGGTCGCCTTGACGACTTGCCCGGCAAACCAGTCGTGCGCGGAGTTGGCCACCTGCACTTCCACACCGATCGTCCCTGTGCTCTGGTTGGTCGCCGGGTATATTTTGGTGACCTTGCCGTCGCGCTTCTGGCCGTACAGATCGAGCGAAATCGTCTCGCCTTCCTTCCAGACGGAAATCTCGCGGTCAGGTACTGGCAGCACGACTTTTAGCGTGTCGATATTGCCGACCTTGTACACAGGAGTCCCGGATCCGACCAGATTGCCCGCAGATGTGAGCTTGGCGATGATGGTGCCATTGATGGGAGAGCGGAGCTGTGTTTTTGCCAGGGTGCTTGCCGCCACTTGTTTTGCGATCACAGCCTGGTTGTAGGTGGCCCGGCTCAGCTCCTTGTCTTCTGCACGCGCCCCCTGGGTCACCAGCGAGTACGCCTGTTGTGCATTTTGCAAATCTTTTTGCGCAAGCGTCAGCCCGTTCTGCGCCGTCTCGAACTCGCTTTGCGAAATCGCCTTTTGCTGATAAAGCTGTTCAATCCGTTTGAAATCATCCTGCATTTTTTGCAGAGCAACCGTTGCCTTTTCGACCAGCAGCCGCGCCTGGGCGATCTCCTGCTCCCGCGCTCCGTTGTTGACCTTGCTCAGATTGGCAGCGCTCTGTTGAACCGCTGCGTCCGAGGAAGCGACCTGCAGCGAATAGTCCTGCGCGTTGAGCCGAGCCAGCACATCCCCCGCCTTGACCTTGTCGCCCTCGTTTTTCGCCATCTCCACGAGCTGGCCGCCCACTTCAAAAGAGACGACAGCCTCTTCCAGCGGCTCCAGCGTTCCAGACAGCTCTGACACCGTTTCCGCCTGTTCCTTTTTGACTGCGGCCACGACGACCTGCTTGACTTCCTTTTCCGGGGCTGCGGCAGGCTGCTGCTCACTGCATGCCGTTGTTGTCAACAATCCCATCATCATTACAGACACAAGCCATTTTCTCTTCATGACTTCCCCCGCTCCTATGTACCATCACACGATTTTGTTTTTTTACGCCCGTTTGATTCCTTCCAGCAAAATTTCTGACGCATGCTCATACAGTTGTTCCTCGTCATTGATGATCGGGGCATCAAGGCTGACGCGGTACTTGGCCATGAACGCATAAAAGAACGTCGAAATGAACATCAAAGCCGCTGTGCAAGGATCAGATTTGGGCAGGTGTCCCTGCTCCTGAAATTCGGCGAGCTTTGCGCTCAGCACGTCTACGGCGGTCATCGGCAAACTGCTGAACAGCTTGACGACCTCCGGGTAATTGTCTGCCTCGACAATGCAAATCATCAAAATTTCTTTGCGCTCCACCAGCAAGTGGTAATACGTCCTCGCATACGTAATAAGCATCTCTTTGACGTTGGCGAACTCGCCCTGCAGCCCTTGCTCCAACTGCTCCCGCACGTCGAGAACGTCTTTGAGCAGCTCTTCGAGAATTGCCACCTTCGTTTTGAAATGGCGAAAAATCGTCACCTCATTAACTCCGGCCAGTTCGGAAATTTTGCGGGTCGTCGCTCCCTTGTAGCCTTTTTGCGCCATCAACTGGCGGGCCGCAGACAAAATTTTCTCCCGCGTCTCCTGCTCCTCTCCCCTCCCTCCAGAAGCCTGATCTATATGTGGGTGATCCATAATGCACCTCCGAACCATGCAAGCAATTGCTTTCATTTTCATAAATTTCCACGCACATTATATCCCGGCGATACATGCATGTAAATACTTGCATGCGTTCGCAAACGAAAAAATTCACTTCATCTCCCCTAACAAAAAAACAAGCTCTCCCTCAGCTTGTTTTTTGTCCGGCTGCATAGCAACCACCCGCTACTCTAGGCCGTTTGTTGCTTTGCCAGAATGAGTTTTCGCATGCTTTTTTTGCAACTGCTCTTTTCCCAGAGATGTACACCACGGCATATGGCAGCCGGATATCCAAATGCCAAGCCGAAGGTTTCAACCTGTCGGCCTCACCGCTTTACATGCTGCTTGACCTGGGAGTCGGGATCGAGACGAAACTCTTCCGAAGACTCGACCAGCTCAATCTCGCAGCCCGGTCCAATCTCGACGTTTTTGCCGCGAACGACCTTGGCGTGTGTATATTCCAAATAAATGTCATCGCCTTCAATCGTGTCTACCGAGAGGATGAAGGCGTTGTTAAAAATGTGCTTCAACAGCTTGTTGAGAGTGCTGCTGCCTCCTTTGCGGACCTCGATGTACTCTCCGCCCATTTCCTTTGCCTCGCAGCCGGCGTGCAGATAGACTTCGATCCGCCCTGCATTCAGCAGGCCGCCAACGGTAAACGCGCCTTTTGCAGAGAACACTTCTGCTTCGCAATCCCCTGTCGTCTTCAGCATGCCGCGCACCTTCACTTCTTCGCCTGTCAGGCTGCCGCGCACCTTCGTGTTGCCGTCTACTCTCATTTTGGTAAAAGACAAGTCACCATCCACATCGAGCTGGCCGTACACCTCGATCGTTTCCAGCTCGGCGTTGCCGCTGATGGACGAATTTCCCTCCACCTTTGCCGATGCTCCCCGCACATTCCCGGCGATGCCGAGATGGCCCGCGCAATGCAGCGTCTCGCACTCCACATCCCCTTTGATTTTGCCAAAGCCCTGCACATCTACTTTGTTATACGTGCCTCCCGAAGCATTCACCGAGCCGTGAATGACGAGGTCTGGCTTGTTTTCGCTCATCGCCTTCATCTCCTATGCCTACAAGATTTTTGCTTTCAACTCTTCTATGCATGCGGCCAAGTTCAGCCGAACCACCCATTTCGTCCCGCTGTCAAAATGCAGATCAGCGGAGCCTTGCACCAGCGCAAACGTGGAAATCCCCATTTTCCGCACAAAAATCAGTTCGCAAGCCTTGCCCTCAAAGCTCGGATAGTGATCGACCAGCACCTGCAACAGCCCGCCGCTCTCGTCGACGCTCATTTCCCCCGTTTTCAACAGCCGATCCAGGACGTAGACGTACAGCATCTGCTCGAACGAGTACACCTCCGGCTTGCCGTAGTACTTTGCAAACAGCTCCAGGGAATGCACAGAAACAATGTTTCGCGCAAGCAGCTCGTCGGAGGTCAGTTGCGTACTAGCCAAATTGGGGGAAAACATGTCGGCCAGCTCATCGAGAGACAAGTCGTCTTTCATGTGAACGATCTTTTCGATCCTGTTCATGATCTGTTCTCGCGGGAAAAAGGTTTCCTGTCCGGTAAAAGTCGCCCGCCGAATAAACCAGTCCTCTGGAATCAGGTTTTTGCGCTTCCAGCGGTACAGTTGGCCGTACGATATCCCCGTCAGCTCCAGCAACTCCTTTTTTGAGATCAGGTTAGGGTCCATGTAAAGCACCTCCAAAAACAATGTAACATAACACTGTTACGTTATTCAACTCCCTTTCGTTTTGCCCATTAGAAAATTTGGCTGAGCCAGGCCATTGACGCGGCCTTGAGTCTTGCTTCTCCCTTCGTCCCCAGTCTCGCCATCTTGCACGCATGCCGGATAAACATCGGCTCTATACGAAAAAAAGGACTTCTGGCAAAGTCCTTTTCTTTTCCTCACACCTATGCAAATTCAGCCTGCAGCAACCGCCTCATGTCTGCTGGCACCGGAGCTTCTACCGCCAGCTCCTTTTCGAGCAGCGGATGCACAAAGCGCAAGCTGGCGGCATGCAATGCCTGCCTGCGCAACAGCCCTCTCGCTCCGCCGTACAGCGTGTCTCCTGCGAGCGGGTGGCCGATATGGGCGAAGTGTACGCGTATTTGGTGCGTTCGCCCCGTCTCCAGCCAGACGCGGACGAGAGACATCCCTTCCGAAGTCTGTTTCACCTCGTAGTGCGTGACAGCGTGATCTCCGCCGTCTGTCACCCGCCTTTTCGTCGGATGGCGCGGGTCTTTGCCGATGGGCGCTTCAATCGTCCCCGTGCCATCTGCCAGCCGTCCGCTGACTACGGCCAAATATTCGCGGTGCAGGCCTCCTTCGCGCAGGACCCGGTCAGCCAACTGATGGCCGTAGCTGCTCTTTGCCACGAGGATGGCCCCGGAGGTGTCTTTATCGAGTCGATGCACGGGATGGATGCTGACGCTCTCTCCCCTTTTGGCGAACAGATCAGCCAACGAGTGCAACAATGTTTCATTATGCTCCTGCTTGACGGGATGCACCATCAAGCCTGCCGGTTTGTTTGCGACCAGCAAATGATCGTCCTCATACAAAATGTCCACCGGAACAACCTTGCTGTCCGTGGTCAACGGTTGGGCAGCAAGCTGCGGCGGCGGTTGAAGCTGCTCCTGCCGATCGGCTACGCGCACAGCGATCACATCTCCCGCCTTCACCTGCCGCTGCAAAAAAGGCGGCTTGCGGTTGAGCAAAATCCCTTTGCTTCTCGTCAGCCGCTGCATCATGCGCCCGGATACGCTCAGCTTTTGCCGGACAATTTGTTCCACGTTCATTCCGGTGTCTTCTTCCTTGACGGTGTATTCCATCCAGTCTTTGCGGCTCACGTCTGATCCCTCTGTTCCATGCTTTTTCCCTATTGTAGCAAAAGGACGCCTGACATGCCCGCCTCCCAAATTGCCCGCGCTCCCGCAAGCTGCCTGCAGGCCACAGCAATCTCGGCTGCGCCAAGCCTTTGGCGGAAACTATCGTTGCCAAAAAAACCACCATGCTCGTAGCATGATGGCTTGTTTTTCTCGTGGTTACCCTTTCAGGTTTTCCGGGTTCAGCCCTTGCAGCTCAGGCAGGACAAACAGGCCGTCCTTGCGAATCAGGACGTCGTCAAACCAGATTTCGCCGCCGCCGTACTCAGGGCGCTGGATATTCACCATGTCCCAGTGGATCTGGCTGCGGTTGCCGTTGTCTGCGTTTTCATACGCGCGGCCTGGCGTGAAGTGGAAGCTGCCCGCAATCTTCTCGTCGAACAGGATGTCGTTCATCGGATGCAAAATGTACGGGTGCACGCCGATCGCAAACTCGCCGATGTACCGCGCGCCTTCGTCCGTGTCGAAAATTTGGTTGAGCTTCTCGGTGTTGTTGGCGGTCGCTTCTACGATTTTGCCGTTTTCAAACGTCAGGCTGACATTTTCAAACCGGGTGCCCATATAGCTGGTCGCTGTGTTGAACGTAATCTTGCCGTTCACCGAATCGCGCACAGGTGCGGTGAAGATTTCGCCGTCCGGGATATTGCGCAGTCCGGAGCAGATGACGTTCGGGATGTCCTTGATCGAGAAGCGCAGGTCGGTTCCCGGCCCGACCAGACGCACTTTGTCTGTGCGGTCCATCAATTGTTTCAACGGGAGGAATGCCTCGTGCATCTTTTTGTAGTCCAGGGAGCAGACATCGAAGTAAAAGTCTTCGAACGCCTCTGTAGACATGTTGGCACTCTGGGCCATCGCCGTTGTCGGGTAGTTGAGCAGCGTCCAGCGCACATTCGATACGAGGTAATCGTTCAGCTCTTGCATCACGCTCTGGTGGGCGCGGCGACGGTCTACCGGCACATCTGACATTTCGCTGTCATTGGACGGGCCGTTGATAACGATATACGTATCGAGATCCTTGAACATCGGCTCTTCCCACTTGGCCAGATGGGTCGCCCGCTCTGCGCTTGTTCCCATCATCAGCTCCCGCTGGATTTGCATGTCCAGAACCCGCACAAACGGATAGGCTCCCTTGGCGTACGCTTGCTTGACCAGCTCTTTTGCCAGCGCGTGGCCTTCCCCGCGCACTTCAATCAACAGCGTTTCCTTTTCCTGCAACCGCACGGAATGACTGAGCAGATTTTCTGCCAGCTTGACAATTCGAGTGTCCAACATTCAATCTCCCCCGTTTTCATCATGAACTTAATAAAAAATATTTTACCGAATGGGCGGCGCTTTTTCAATCAGGCTCCGACTCTGTCCGCCTCGTCCTGACTATCATACCACCTGCGAGCGCGCAACGGGGCGGAAGCTGACAGCGCTTGGTACAATTCCAAAAAAAGCGAAAATTTCTCTTGCCTAAAATCATTTCCGTAGAGTATTCTAATCAACAAGAGTTTACCTGTTCAAATATTTTGAAAGACGGGAGTGCTGAGTTCATGGTGTTTTCTGTAGTTATCACTGCTTAGGTAGGGCCTTTTGCTGAGAGGCCCCGCCTCTTACCAACCCTATCTATCGTTTGATACTGCAGGATGCCTGAACCGCTTCCGTCTTTTTCCCGATATGACTGGTGGGTGCCGATACGCGGTGTGAGCAGTTGGCTTTTTGTACCCTTTTTTCGTGGGCACAAAGCCTTCTTTGCTCCCCGATTTTTCGGATTTTCCTGCCACCCTTGTATCGTCCGATCAAGCGCAAGCGGAAAAGAGCATTGTCTCTCCAGCCGTTTGCGCTTTTTGTTGTGGAAAAACCCGCGAAGAGCCGTGCATCGAGATGTTTGGCCCAAAAAGAGCAGCCGCCTTGTCCTCTTTCGGAAAAAAGCGCGGTCACGGCACCTGCTGATTATTTGAACGTAAAAAGAAATGGAGGAATTTGTGTCATGCAATGGCGTTCGTGGGATTTGAACTTAAAGGTGCGTCTTTTTGGCGAACTGATTACCCATACTTTTTTCTGGATGTACTTTCCGTTTATGGCGCTTTACTTCAGCGATACGTTTGGCAAGGACGTAGCCGGGCTGCTCCTGATGGTGCCGCCGCTGCTCGGCATGCTGTTCAATCTGTTCGGGGGCTATTTGGCTGACCGGGTAGGGCGGCGATTTACGATGCTGCTCTCGCTCTGTACGTCGACGGCGATGTTTGCCCTGTTTGCTTTCTCCCCATCGCCGTGGATTGACTATATCGCGTTTATCGGGATCGGGATTGGCGGGGCGCTTTACTGGCCTGCCAGCTCTGCCATGGTCGCCGACCTGACGACGGAGGAAGACCGCCGGATCGTCTTCGCCACGTTTTACACCGCGATGAACATCGGGGTCGTGGCTGGCCCTGTTCTCGGCTCGTTCTTTTTCGTCCACTACCGCTCAGAGCTGTTGCTCGTCTGTACAATCATCGAGTTTTTGTTTGCGCTCGCCCTCTTTTTCCTGATAAAAGAGACGCTGCCCGATCACATTCGCCAGGAAAAGGCCAAGGAACGTTTTTCCCTGACCCAGCAATTCAAAAGCTACGCGATTATTTTCCGCGACAAGGCTTTCGCCCTCTACATCGTCGCGGGCATCCTGATCGCTTTCGCCTTCATGCAGCTCGATATGTACATGGCTTTGTACATCAAAGAGCACGTCTTTGACCAGACGCTACTGTCCTGGGGCGACTGGAAGCTGTCTGTGGGGGGCACGAGCGCATTCGGCTGGCTGATGGGACTAAACGGCCTGCTCGTCGTCCTGTTCACCCTGCCTGTCACGCGCTGGTTTGAAAGCTGGAACGACCGCAACAGCCTCGTGATTTCGTCTGTCCTGTACGGATTCGGCATGTTTTTCATGGCCTTTACCACAAATATTTGGCTGCTGTTCGCCTGTATGGGCGTACTGACCTTGGGCGAGCTGATCCGCACGCCGGTCGCGCAAAGCTTCATCAGCAAATACTCGCCAGAAGACGCGCGCGGGCAGTATATGGGGGCTTCTTCGCTGCAGTTTTCCATCGGACGCTTCATTGCCCCGCTGACGATCGGGCTGTCCCAATGGCTCTCTCCGCTGGGAGTGTTCAGCGTGATTCTCGGGATTACCTTGCTCAGCGCCTATCTGTATATCGTCTTGTTCCGCATGATCCCGGCCAAACAGGCAGACTAGGCACAGGTCAGGGACGAGTGGCAGCCTGTACGTAATAAAAGCTCCCGCTTCGCATAAAGTGGTTAAGAGAATCGCTTTGCGAGGAGGGAGCAAGCATGAATGACCCGAAAGCTTTTGCCACATTCCGGGAGCAGCGCGGGCACCAATACCGCACGTCGACTTACATCCAATGGGGAGACGTCTCAGAGTCCCGCTCACTGGGCAGTTGCCTGCTGCTCAACCCCGGGTCGGCAGCTCTCTTTCAAACAAGGCCGGCGGCTGGTCACGCGATCATGGGACAGGTCAAGCCCGATCCGACGATGGAGCAGTTGATTCGGTTTACGGAAGCGATTTACCCGGAACGTCCCCTGAAAGGGCGTTTGCACGTGTACAATCTGTTTTCCTTGCAAAATCCTTCCTCTTCTGACGCGATTGCCTGCTTTGAGCAACTGGTAGAAAAGAAAGAAACGACGCTGGAAGCGCAGCTCGCCTCTGTGGAGGAGCTGCGACAACATCCGTGGCTTTTGCTCGGCTGGGGGTGCTTGCAACGAAGGTCATGGCGGCACTTTTCTGCGCTGAAAAGCTTGTGGAAAAAGCAAATTGCCTTGTCCGGTGTCCCTGTTTTCGGCAAAAAATGCTCCAACGGCCAAGACTACTATCACCCGTGTCCGCGGCTCGTTTCGATGCGAGCGGCGATCTTGCGCGATCTGGTAGCGATCCGTGGGCAGACGCTCGGAAAAATGCCGTCTTCTCCCGTGTAGCGAACAGCGCTGCTGCTGCAAGCAAGCTTGAAGGGGCCTGACTCTGTCCGATGCTACACGAGCGAAGTCCGCCCTGACCTCTAATCCGCCCACGCACCAAAAAAGAGCCTGTCTCCCACTGGTCATAGCCCCGTCAAGTAGACACTAAAAAAAGACGCTATCTTAAGCGGCGATCGATTCCCGGTATTGGACTGGGGAGAGGTCGCCGAGTTTTTTCTGGAACCGTTCTGTATTGTAGAATTC
>NZ_BAAIYG010000012.1:0-108258 GCF_057543335.1 Brevibacillus sp. YAE8 | reverse complement strand
GAAAGGGTTGTGCTTGTTCTTCTGTATTCGTTCATACACCTATCGTATCAGTTTGTTTTATATACTACAACAGATGAACAACAAAAAAGAGTGGAATTTTCAAATACTTGAAGTACCACAAACCTTCAGTTTATTCGTGGTACTCCGTATTTGACCTCACTCTCATCCCGCCCCTAAAGGGGGTGCTATCGCACCGTAGCGGGCTTTCTCGTTCGGAAAATCTGTAAAATAAAAACAGCCCATTTTCGGGGGCACATTTAGGTCAAACACGGTGACATATTTTAAGCTGCTCACTACTTATAGCATGTTCTTACAATTTTAGATGAAGCTCCACTTTTTCAATCGCAACAAAGCCGCACGCTCACATGCTTGGCGCATGTTGCAGCTTGCGGGCTGTTCGTCCATTTCCTCGTCATTCAAAACGCCGTCCTCTGCGGGATTGGTTGTCGACCACGGTCAAGGAGCCGTTTTTGATGTAGCGCAATATTTTGGACACGGAGATACCTGTCGCATTGGCAATTTGCATCGCATTCGAATTCGGGTAGCTTCGCACGTAGTTGCGAATCATCCGGTAGTCTTCCATTTCGTTTTCGCCGCAGACGTGGCAAGTGTATTCATTCGGCTTCATTTTGCTTCCGCATTTGAAACACGTATCCATCATCATTCGTTCTCCTCACACCCTGTACTCTCATGCAACGTTCTCGCATAGGGTTCTATCTACCTATATATTACCCGCATTTTTCCAGGAGGAAAACACTATTTCACAACATCGTCGTTTTTCGCCGCAAAATCGCCCAGACAGCAAGGAGCCTCCCGCAAGCAAGCAGGAGGCTCCTTTAATCAATCTTGTCTTGCAGGCGCGGCGGGCGCGCTTATTCCGCCACCTTTTTCGCCCAGCGGAAGTCCGGCTCTGTCGTCACGCTGTAGCGAATGCCTTCGATCTTTTTGTTGTTCAAGTAGTTTTGTGTGTAAAAGTAGACCGGAATAATCGGCATTTCCGCCATCAACACATCCTCCGCTTCATGCAAGAGCTTGGTCCGTTTTTCCTGATCTTGCTCCACCCGCGCTTGCTCGATCAGCTCGTCGAACTTCGCATTTTCCCACTTGGTGAAGTTGCTCGACGACTTGCTCGTGTACAGCTCCAGGACGGCCAGCGGGTCCAGGTACGCTCCGGTCCAGCCCATGCGCGCGATCTGGAAGTTCATTTGCTTGTACGTGTCGATGTACGTTTTCCACTCCTGATGCTCCAACTTGATTTCTACGCCCAAGTTTTTGCGGAACATCTCTTGCAGCGCTTCCGCTACTTTTTTATGCGACTCGCCTGTGCTGTACTTCAAGGTGACGGCAGGCAGCGTCGACCAGCCTTGTTCCTGCATGCCTTCTTCCAGCAGCTTTTTCGCTGCGGCCGGATCGTAGCTGTAGTACGGTGCCGCCTCGTCGCGGAAGTCTTTGCCGGACGGTGTGGTCACGCCGTAGGCGACGTAGCCGTAGGCCGCTTTTTGATCGCCCTTCGTAATGTTTTGCGTGATCGCTTCCCGGTCGATCGCCAGCGCAAAAGCTCGCCGGATTTTCGCGTTGTTGAACGGCTCTGCCTCTGTGTTGAACGTGTAGGTGTACACGCCGAAGTCAGCCGTTGTCTTGTACTCTTCCTTGCCTTTTTCCTGCTCGATAACATCGGTCGGCAACGAGTCGATCAGGTCGAGCTTGCCTGTCTTGTACATCTGGTAGGAGGTAGTGGCGTCGTTGACCATTTTGAAATGAACCGTTTCCATCGTCACGGCGTCTTTGTCCCAGTACTGGTCGTTTTTGGTCAGCGTCAGCTCGTTGTTGTGCTCCCAGCCGCTGACTTTGTAAGCGCCGTTCGTCACGATGCTTTTCGCTTCCGCTGCCCAGTTTTTGTCCGCCTGCACCACTTTCGGATTCACAGGCAAGTACGGACGGCCGATCGCGACTTTCGGGAAGAAGCTGGTCGGGTTTTTCAGCCCGACGACGAGCGTGTAGTCGTCTGGCGTGGCGATTTTCACGTTTTCCAGCGGGCCTTTGCCTGTGTTGTACTCCTCCGCTCCCTCGATGTAGTACAGGGCAGACGGTTCATAGGCGGCCGTTTTCGGGTCCAGCACCCGCTTCCAGGCAAATTCGAAGTCTTTGGCGGTCAACGCATCGCCGTTAGACCATTTCAGCCCTTTGCGGATGTGATAAGTGTACGTCTTCCCGTCCGGGGAAATCTCGATTTTTTCCGCTGCGCCCTCGACCAGCTCGCCGTTTTGGTCATAGCGGTACAGCCCTTCGTACAGGTGGTCGATGACCCAGTACGAAGTCGAGTCCGAGGCGAATGCCGGATCGAGCGTGTACGGCTCGCCCTTCAGGTTCGCCGTCACCTCTTGCTTGATGGCGGCTGCAGAAGCAGCCTGTCCTTGATTCGTATCCGAAGCTGCCGGCGTATCCTTGCTGCACGCAGCCAATCCCGGAACAACCAGCAGCAGCAGGGCAGCAGCCGTAATCAGTTTTTTCTTCATGTCTCTTTCCTCCGTATGTTTCTCCCCGATTTATTCGTATAAAAAGCAGGCTACCCAGTGCTTGGCTTCCACCTCCTTCCAGGCCGGGGCCATTTGCCTGCAAATGCTCATCGCTTTCGGGCATCTCGTCTGGAACGGGCAGCCTGGCGGCGGATGGATCGGGCTCGGCGGCTCGCCGATGACAATTCGCTCGCGAGCGGCGCGGTGCTTCGGGTGGGACACGGGCATGGTCGACAGCAGCACCTGCGTGTACGGATGCAGCGGACTGGCAAACAGCGCGTCGCTGTCGGCCAGCTCCATCATCCGGCCGAGGTACATGACGCCGATGCGGTCGCTGATGTATTTGACCATAGCCAGATCGTGCGCGATGAACAAATACGTCAACTGGCTTTCCTGCTGCAAGTCAGCCAGCAGATTGACCACCTGCGCCTGAATCGACACGTCCAGCGCCGAAATCGGCTCATCGGCCACGATAAAGCTTGGCTGTACCGCCAACGCCCGGGCAATCCCGATCCGCTGCCGCTGTCCGCCGCTAAATTCATGCGGATAACGCCGTGCATGATCGGGGTGCAGACCGACTTTTTCCAAAAGCTGCCGCACCTGCTCTGTTTTCTCGCGCCCTTTTGCCAAGCCGTGCGCCTCGATTCCTTCCGCGATAATGTCCCCTACTCTCATGCGCGGGTTGAGCGAAGATTGCGGGTCTTGGAAAATGAGCTGCATCCGCCGATTGATCTCGCGCCTTTTCCCGCCTTTTGCCTCGGCCAGATCGGTTCCATCAAAAACGACCGAGCCGCTCGTCGGAGGATACAGCCCGACAATCGTTCTGCCGAGCGTCGATTTGCCGCTGCCGCTCTCGCCGACCAGTCCGAGCGTCTCCCCTTTGCGGATTGAAAAGGAGATGTCATCGACCGATTTGACCTGTTTGCCGTTGCCGATCGGGTAATATTTGCGCAACTCTTTTACTTCTAGCAAAATGTCAGACATGCCGCTCCCTCCCTGCACTCACCAGTTCCTCCACACGCCGCGCGCGCGAATCGTGCAGCCAGCATTTCGCCTGATGCTGCAAGGAAAAGGCCGTGCTCTGCGGCATGTGTTCCGCGCACACCTCCATGGCGTAGTCGCACCTCGCGGCAAACGGGCAGCCTGCGGGCGGCGCAAACAAATCCGGCGGAGCGCCCTGAATCGGGATGAGCCGCTCCTCGCTCGGCTGATCCAGACGGGGAACGGATTGCAGCAGTCCGCGCGTGTACGGATGCTGCGGGTTGTCGAAAACTTCTGCCACCGGACCTTGCTCGACGATGACGCCTGCGTACATCACCGCCATCTGATCGGCCACCTCCGCCACGACGCCCAAATCGTGGGTAATCATGATGATCGACGTCCCTTTTGTCCGCTGCAAATCGTGGAGCAGCGCAAGAATTTGCGCCTGAATCGTCACATCGAGCGCCGTCGTCGGCTCGTCGGCGATAATCAACTGCGGGTCGCAGGCGAGCGCAATGGCGATGACGATCCGCTGCCTCATCCCGCCGCTGCATTCGTGCGGATACTGGTCGCACCTTCTTTCCGGCTCTGGTATGCCGACTGCCGCCAACAGCTCAATCGCCTTTTCCCGCGCTTTTTTGGCGGACAGCTTCTGATGTTTGACGAGCACCTCGGCGATTTGCGTCCCGAGCTTCATCGTCGGATTGAGCGACGTCATCGGGTCTTGAAAAATCATCCCGATCTGCGCGCCGCGAATTTGCTGCCACTCTTTTTTTCCGAGACAGGAAAGCTCTCTGCCGTGCAAGCGGACGCTCCCCTTTTTCACGCGGCCCCGCGGCGCTTTCACCATGCCCATGATCGCCCGGGCCGTCACGCTTTTTCCGCAGCCGCTCTCGCCGACGATCGCCAGCGTCTCCCCTGGCCGCACGGAAAAGCTCACGCCGCGCACCGCCTGGACTTCCCCGCCATAAGCCCGGAAGGAGACGTGCAAATCTTCCACTTCCAGCACATTGGTCATTTGTCATTCCTCCTTCAAGCTTTGCTGCTTCGCGGATGGAAAGCGTCCTGCAAGCCGTCTCCGATCGCGTTAAAGGCAAACATGACAAGCGAGATCATCACGCCCGGGAAAAACAGCCTCCACCATTGCCCGCTCAAAATGACGGCCAGCGCATCGTTCGCCATCGTGCCCCAGCTCGCCGTCGGAGCCTGTACGCCCAGCCCGAGAAAGCTCAGAAACGACTCGGCAAAGATCGCCTGGGGGATGGTAAAAGTCAGGTTGACGATGATGATTCCCGCCACGTTCGGAAGCAAGTGCCGCCAAATGATTTTCGCGTGCGGTGTCCCCAGCTTTTCGGCCGCGAGCACGTACTCCTGGCCTTTTACCTGCAAAATTTGCCCGCGCACGAGCCTAGCCATTCCTACCCAGCCGGTAATCGACAAAGCCGTAATGATCGTGGTCAGCCCCGGCTCCATAATGACCATCAACAAAATCACGACGAGCAAGTACGGAATCCCGTACAAAATCTCCACCAGCCTCATCAGCACATTGTCGATGCGGTCGCCCCACTTGCCGCGCCCGGCCATATAGCCCGCCAGCCCGCCGACCACCACGCCCAGCACGAGGTCAATCAGCGCAGCGACCACTCCGATAAACAAGGAGATGCGTCCGCCTTCCCAGGTGCGCACCCACATGTCGCGGCCCAGATCGTCCGTTCCAAACCAGTGCTCCGACGACAGCGGCAAATTTCCCGAGACGAGAGATTGCTCGCTGGCTGAATATGGGACCATGCTCGGGCCAAAAGCCGACAGGAAGACGATCGCTCCCAGCAAGCAAAAGCCGAATACCGCCAGCTTGTTGCGAAACATTTTCCGCACGCTCTCCCATCCGTAGCTCGCACTCGTCCGCATCGCGCTGTGCTGGTCGAAGCGGCTGCGATCAAGCGGCCGGAACAGCTCGTCACGCACTTGTGACACTTCTGCCATCGCCTCATTCCCCCCCGTTGGCTAACTTGATTCGCGGATCGACGAATCGGTATAAAATGTCGGTGAAAAACAGTGTCAAAATGAGGACGGCACTGTAAAATACGGAAGTGCCGAGAATGACCGGATAGTCCCGATTGAAGATGCTCTCCACGAAATATTTGCCGATGCCCGGTATGGCGAAAATTTTTTCGATCACAAACGTGCCCGTAATCAGGTTGGCAAAGAGCGGGCCGATAAACGTAATCACCGGCAAAATCGCGTTGCGGATGCCGTGCCGGACCACGATGTGAAAAGTGGACAGCCCCTTCGCCTCCGCCGTGCTCATGTAGTCCTGGTCGAACACCTCGATCATGCTGGTGCGGACGAAGCGGGCAATAATCGCCAGCGGCCCGATCGCCAGCGCCACGGACGGAAGCAGCGAATACTCCCAGCCGTCCCAGGAAGCGACCGGGAGCAGCTCCCACTTCACGGCAAAATACTTGATGAGCAAAGGAGCCAAAATGAAACTCGGAACCGAAATGCCGAGAATCGCAAAAAACATCGCGGCGTAGTCCGGCAAACGGTTGTGAAACAGGGCGGCGACCACTCCGAGCGCAATGCCTCCGACCAAAGCCATAACCAGCGACTGCAAGCCGAGCACGGCCGAGGCGGGAAAGCCCTGTTGGATCAGCGTCGTCACATCCTGCGACTTTTGCTGGATCGAAGGCCCCAGGTCGAGGTGGATCAGGCCGTTCATATACCGGACATACTGCTCCATCAACGGTTTATCGAGGTGGTACCGCTCCCGCATGTTTTGCACCACCTCTTCCGGCAGCATGCGGGCCTCTGTCGCAAACGGATCGCCCGGGATCAAATGCATGATGACGAACGTCAACGTGGCGATGAGCCAGAGCGTAATCACCATCGACAGCGACCGCTTGAGCAAGTATTTCCCCATCATCGCTTCCTCCTTGTTACATACTAATCAGATGAGAATACTATGATTTATCCCAAACTTAGGTTTGAGTCTACTGGATGAGAAATATATAATCAATATAATTCCGATATGTTTTATCAGAATTAATTTTTCTTCACTTTCCTTTATGATTCAAATAATTCTCATAACACCCACCTTCCCCTAAACGCAAAAAGGTCCAGACCGCACGAAGCGAATCTGGACCTCTTTTTCGTTTTCTCTTCTGTTGATTATCCGCGCGACTTGCCCGAATCTTGGCGGAACGGTCTTGCCCCTTTGGCAGAGCGGCTTGCTCCGCCTCTGCCCGCTTTTTTGGCGTCGGCGGGCTTCACGGTTTTGCCTGCTTTGCGGGCCGCGATCGCTTCCGCCTTTTTGCGGTTTTTCTCGTATCGCGCCTGAAGCTCATCCAGCTCGCGCGCCAGCTTCTTTTTGTAGCCCGGCTTCACCTTGGCTTTTTTCTTCAATGCTTCGCGAACAGGAGCGAACTCTTTGTCTTTTTCTTTTTGCTGCTCTTTTGCCTGTTGGGCGCGCAGCTCGATGAAGTGCGCCTCGCGCTCCTGGGCGCGCTGGCGACGGCCTGCATCCAGGTGGCGGCCAGGCTCCAGAATCCGCTCTTCAATCGACGCCTTCGTCGCTTTGGCGAAGCGGCCCATCAAGTTTTTCTGGCGCGGGGAAATGAGCGAGATCGCTTTTCCGCTCTGTCCGGCGCGCCCTGTCCGGCCCACGCGGTGAATGTAGCTCTCCACGTCATTCGGCAAATCGTAGTTGATGACGTGCGTGACGCCCTCGACGTCCAGCCCGCGCGCCGCGATATCCGTCGCCACCAGGTACTGGAAGCGCATTTCGCGGAACTGTCGCATCAGTTGCTCGCGCTTGCTCTGCGACAAGTCCCCGTACAGCGCTTGCGCCGTAAGTCCGTTTTCCTGCAGGCGAGCCGTGAGCTGCTGCACGCGCACTTGCGTATTGGCGAAAACGATGGTCAAAAACGGCTGCTCCTGCTCCAATACGTCCACGAGCGCATCCGTCTTGTCGCTTTGGTTGACTACGTAGTAAAACTGCTCGATTTTCTCCACAGTCTTTTGCTTGCCCTCGATCTTGATGTGCGGCGGCTGCTTCATGAAGCGATGCGCCAGCCGCTTTACCAAATCCGGCATGGTCGCAGAAAACAGCAGCACTTGACGCTGGGAAGGCGTATGGACGATCACTTGCTCCACGTCCTCCAAAAAGCCCATCTCCATCATCTTGTCCGCCTCGTCCAGCACGAGCGTGGAAATCCGCCCGAAGTGCAGCGAGCCGCGCTTCATGTGATCCAGCACGCGTCCCGGTGTTCCCACGACGATGTGTACAGTCGATTTCAGCTTGCTCAACTGTCTGTCGATATCCGTTCCGCCGTGCAGAGACAGCACGTTCACATCGAGGTGCTTGCCCAGCTTTTCCACTTCTTTGGCGATCTGAATGGACAGCTCGCGCGTCGGGGTGAGAATCAGCGCTTGAATGTCGCGTTTGCCCGCATCCAGACGGTTCAGGATCGGCAGCATGAACGCCGCTGTTTTCCCCGTTCCGGTCTGCGCTTGTCCAATCACGTCTTTCCCTTCCAGAATCAGCGGAATCGCTTCCTCCTGGATCGGGGTAGGTTCTTTATAGTACAGGTCTTGAATCCCTTGCATCAGCTCCGGTCGAAAGCCAAAAGACGCAAACGATTTTGCCATCATATCCACTTCCTTTCACACGCGGTCTTCCGTTTTCGCGCACCCTGGCCTGCATGGACAGCGGGTGGAAAAAATCGGGCACCGTCACTTGCGGTATCAACCCGGTCAGGTTGCAGCCCTTGCGAAATCCTATCCTACCTATACTAAAGGAGTCGAATCAAAAATACAACCAAACCGTTTGATCCTGTTTCTATTTTTCCCGGGATCAGGCAACTGACACGGTGAGCCATCCGGGGAAAAAGCGGGCGGCGGCCCTTTCCTGACCGCCACCAGCTCGCTCTAAGCTCCGGTCTGAATCGGAGCCGCCGGAGAACCCGTTTCCTTCGCGAGTTGCTTCGTAACCCCCGCAAACAGGTAAAGGCTGACCGCGCCCATGCAGGCAAATGCGACTGGGAAGAACGCGAACGGCACCCAGGAGCTTGCGAAAATAAACACGCCGGCGCTGCCGATTCCGACGATGTTGAGCAGCGAGTACACGGCCATGTACGTGCTGCGGGCGTGATCTGGCACCATGTTCGCGAGCATCGTCTGCTTGGCTGGCATGTGCACCAGCTCCCCGACCGTTGCGACAAGCATCGCGAAGAGCAGCAGGCCCGGAGAAGCGCTGTAGCTGATGACGAGATAGCCCGCGAAAAAAAGCGCCAGGCCCCACAGCAGGGCAAAGCGATCGCTGTATTTTTTCATCACGCTGGCGACAAGCCCGGTCAGGCAAACAACAAGCAAAGTGTTTTCCGACCGCAGCATTCCGAGAATGTTCAGGCCGTCTACTTGCAGCGACAGAAACGGCAGGAGCGGAACCGGCTTTGGTATTTCCGCCACCAGGCGAATGCCGATGACATTCGTCAATTGTTCCTCGATGGACAAAATGAGCAGGCTGGCGAGGGCGAAGCGCATAAACCACTTTTGCCGGAAAACGCTTCGGTACGCCCCGAGCATCTGGCCGAACCGTTGCTTTTTGCCTGACGGGGCTGCCGCTTGCGCTTTGCCTCCGTGCGTTGCCGGGATGTACGTTTCCTGGATGAACAACATCGTGATCGCCAACGCGATGGCCGTGCTGCCCGCCACACCGACGAATAGCCAAAAATGATGCTCCTTGAACAAAAAGGCTCCGATCATGCCGCCAGCAGCCCCGGCCAAGTTATTGATCCAGTACATCGCGGTAAAAATCGAGCGCCGGCTCGCCGGCTCGCAGGCTCGCTGACGTCGATAATAAGCGCCTGATAAACCGGCCCTGCCGCACCCGTACAAAGCTGAATGAGCACAAACAGGGCAAACGTCGCATACGGAAGCTGGAGCCACGGCGAGTTCACGAGCGCGACTGCGCTGAAGCCAACCATAATGAGCGCTTCGCAGACGACAATCACCTTTTTTCGCCCGATCCTGTCCGCCACGTACCCGCCGACAAACGAGCCGATGATGCTCGCTGTCATGACTGCGACGAACATCAGTCCGGTTACGACCGTTCCCAGTTGGCCGGAAAAAAAGATAATCAAGTACGGCGTAACAGACATGACCGCCAGATTCGTCAAAAACTGCAAGACCATCCGGATTTGGATCGTTCGATCAAACGCCAAAATTTTCACGGAAAGCTCCCCTTTACATTTATGATTGATTAATCAATCGTTTTTTGAACAAAAAGAACGCAGCTTTACTCGCCTTTCGGTCCAAAAAGCTGCATCGCAAACGGCACGAACTTTTCCCACATCTGGCTGTCCGGCGAATCGGTGAGATTGACCCGCAAACCGATCAGCAAGCTGGTGTAGGCAGTCGCCGCGTAATTGGCGTCCCGGACTTGCAGTTGGCCCTGCTCCTGGCCCTTTTTCACCAGCTCGCCGATTTTTCCCCGAAACGTGTTGTGAAACGCATCCAGCTCCGCAAACGGCTCGGCAAAGCGGTTATGGTAGCCGATGACTTGCACGACGAGCCGCAAATACGTCTCGAAGCTGGAAAAGATTTTGATGTGCGCCGTCACCATCTTTCGCAGCTCCGCGACAGTGTCCTCCGCATTCGAGTCAAAGTCGAGCAGCTCTTTTGCATACACTCGCAGCGGCTCCACGACCGCCGCGTAAAAAAGCTGGTCTTTGTTTTCAAAATACGTAAACACGCTGCCAAAGCTGACACCGGACGCCTTTGCGACTTTGGCGATCGTCGTGTCATTGTAGCCGTGCTCGGCAAACATCTGGATCGCTTGTTCCAGAATCGTTTCCCGCTTTTGCTTCATTTTTTGCACCTGTGCATCAGAAAGCGGCATGCAGCAAAGCTCCTTTTTCCATGAATGATTAACCGATCAATCGTTATTCGGATTATAGCGTCTGCTCCCACAAATTGTAAAGCGTTTTGTTTTGCAAAATGAGAAAAACAGGCTGCGCCAAGCCATTGGCGAAGCCTTCGCTACCGTCATACTGAGCAGAACCTTGTCCATTCCGATCCGCACAAAAAAAGCAGAGGACACAAGCCTTACGCCGCATCCTCTGCCTACCTGTGCTGTTTATTTGGCCAACTCGTAAATCGCCTGCGCGTAAATCGCGGTCGCCTTGACGAGATCGTCGACCAAAATGTACTCGTCCCGCTGATGGGCACTGTCCGGACGCCCCGGGAACAGCGG
The DNA here is from genome assembly GCF_057543335.1 of Brevibacillus sp. YAE8. Taxonomy (NCBI): domain Bacteria; kingdom Bacillati; phylum Bacillota; class Bacilli; order Caryophanales; family Paenibacillaceae; genus Brevibacillus; species Brevibacillus sp. YAE8. Next base: position 97,509 of record NZ_BAAIYG010000012.1, on the reverse strand, counting down.
CCCGAACGCCACGCCCACATCCAGCGAACGGCCGTAGGTGGCGCCGCCGATGGCGATGATGCCTGCCTCTTCGCCTGTCTGCTCGGTGTACACCCGTTGCAGCGTAGTCACCAGCGGATGGTTCGGATCGACGCGATGCGGCGTCAGATGCTCCACGACTTCCAGTTCGAACGCGGCCTCGCCAAAGCGCTCAGCGAGGATCGCCGACCATTTTGCAAACGAAATGGAGTGCGGGTAGCGAATGTTCAGGCGGAACAGCGCGTCCCCTTCCGCTGCGTATTCCAGTACGCCCGTGTTCAGCGTAAGCGCGCCCATCTCCTCGTCGTCATGCGCGATTCCGAGCGCTTCCCCGCCGTGCTGCTTGTGCAGGTAGCGGTCTGCAGCCTCTGCGTACACGGCTGCGCGCGCGTCGAGAGCGAGCGTCCGCAGGAAGTGAATCAGCTCCGTGCCCGCGTTGACGCCTTTTTTCGGGTCCATTCCGTGTACGGAGACGCCCTCCATGTGCAAGACGACCGAACCGTCCTTTTCTTCCGCCAGCCCTTTCAAGCCTGTCTGCTCCAGGTGCTTGCGGTAGCGGTCGATAATCGTCTGGCTGTCCACGGAAAGCGGCGCGAGTATCGCCACCGCTTTGTCCGGCACCATGTTCATCCGCAAGCCCGCCTGCAATGACACAAGCTTGGCTTCCGCCTGCTCCGCTACAGGCTTGCCGAGCTGTTGGAACGCGGCGTACGTCTGGCGCAAGGTCAGGTCGGTCAGACCTTTTTCCGCATAAATCAGCGGAAAATCGGCGTCAGGCGTAAAGCCCATCGTCGGCATTTCCTCGGTTTCAAAGTACGTCTTGACGCATTGCCAGCTCGACTCTTCGTCCGTTCCGAAAATAAAGCGCACGCGCTTGGAGAGCGGCAGTCCCAGGTTCATGACCACTTTGGCTGCAAAAATCGCCGCCATCGTCGGCCCTTTGTCGTCAATCGCTCCGCGCGCCACCAGCTTGCCGTCCACGATCTCGGCCGCGTACGGCGGCGTGCTCCAGCCGTCTCCCTCCGGCACGACGTCGACGTGGCTCAAAATGCCGACCAGCTCTTCTCCTTGCCCGAACTCGGCATGAGCGGCATAGCCGCGCACATCTTTTGTCGTCATCCCGGCCTTTTCGCAGACGTTCAAGGCAAAGTCCAGCGCGGCGCGGATGCCTTCGCCAAACGGCGCTCCCTCGCGAGCGGTAGCCGGATCGAGCACGCTTTTGATCCGCAAAAACTCCTGGGTGGTGGCAATCAGCTCGTCCTTGAGCTTGTTTGTTTCCTCTAGCCAATTAATGGTCGTCATCTTCGTTTTCGTTCCTTTCGTTATGGCTGCCGTCCATCAGTCCTGCGTCGACGTCCAAATCCAGCTCTACCAGGGAAAGCAGCGATTCCATCGGCACTTCTTTTTTCGTGAACTCGGCCTGTGCTTCCTTGATCTCGTCGCGGATGTTGTTCATTTCGCTGTCCAGCTTGTACGATGCCTTGGCGGCTTCGAACAGGCGCTGGCGAATGTTCGACGGAATGATTCCTTCGTATTTGTAATTCAGCGAGTGTTCAATCGTCGCCCAAAAGTTCATGCCGAGTGTACGAATCTGGATTTCCACCGGAATCGTCACCTGGCCGCCCGCCATCATGATCGGGTATTCGACAGCCAGGTGATAGCCGCGGTAGCCGCTCTCTTTTGGCGTGGAAACGTAGTCTTTTTCCAAATAGACGCGCATGTCGCCGCGCTTGCGGATCATCTCCACTACGGCGGGTATATCGTCAATAAACTGGCAGATGACGCGAACACCCGCGATGTCTCTGATCTCCCAGCATATATTTTCATCAATCGGAAATTGCAGGCGGTTCGCCTTGTTGTAGATGCTCGGTATTGATTTCACCCGTCCGACGGCAAACTCAATGGGAGAATGCTCCTTGCGCTTGCGCAGCTCGTTGCGGATATTTTTGATTTTGACTTTGATCTCTTCTACAGCTTGCTCGAACGGCAGCAAATAAAGTTCCCAATCTAGTTTGTGCACGCTTACGTCCCTCCGGCCCGAAACTCTCCATCGTCCTTATCATTCAACATTTTGTGTGAGATATCCTTCCAAAATGCAAAAAGAGCCGGGAAAACGAACATTTCCCGGCCCCTCCCACTCGCTATGTCTGACCCGCTTACTTGAGCACAAAGGCGGCGAGCGACCCGCGCAACTCGTCAGCCAGCTTCGCCAGTTGATCGGCGGATTGGGCGATCAGCTCCATGGCTGCGCTCTGCTCTTCTACCGCTGCGGAAATGCTCTGCACGCCAGCCGTCGCCTGAACAGACGCTGCCGAAACTTCCTTGGCCACGACGACGACCTGCTGGGCATCTGGCGCCATCCGTGCAAAAGCTTCGCTGACCCGGTTGATCTCGGCCGAGACGCGCAAAATATTTTGCTCGATCCGCTGGAACATTTCCCCCGATTGGCGGGCCGTTTTCATCCCGTGAGCGGTCGTCTCGGCCCCCTCTGCCATTTTCGCTACGACGATCATCGTGTCGTTTTGCACGTCGTTAATCATCCGCACAATTTGCTGCGCCGCTTCATTCGTGCCTTCTGACAGCTTGCGCACCTCCCCGGCCACGACCGCGAAGCCTTTTCCATGCTCCCCGGCGCGCGCCGCCTCGATCGCCGCATTCAGCGCGAGCAGATTGGTCTGTCTGGCAATCTCGGTAATGACGGAAATAATCCGCGAAATATCTTGCGACCGCTGCTCCAGCACGTGAATCACCTCAGTGGCAGCCGCTACGGAGCGATTGATTTCCTCCATGCTGATTATGACCGCCGTCACGGCCTCCCTGCCTTCCTCTGCGTGCTGCTTCATCTCGGTTGAGGACAGGCTGACCTGCCGCACATTTTCGGTGACGCCAGCGACATCGTTCGTCAGATCTACCGCCAGATTGAGCGTCTGGCCCATTTTTTCCATCTGGCTTTCGCTCGACGCCGCCACCTGATCGACGACCTGGACAATTTGCTGGCTGGACGCGGCGATTTCATTCGTGTTGCCGTGAATTTCCCGCACCGCATGCGCCACGGAAGCGGCGGCTTGCCCGACCTGCACGAGAATGCCGTGCAGTTGCTTTTGCATCGTGGACAGCGAGCGGGCCAGCTCGCCCAGCTCGTCCTTGCGCTTCAGCAGCTTGTCGGGAACGGCGGTGGTGAAGTCGCCATGTCCGATCCGTTCCGCCACGTGCAGCATCCCGCTAAAGGAGCGCCGCAGCCACCCCGCGGTGTAGAGCGAGATCGCAACGATCAGAAGCAGGACGACGCCGTTAAAGACGATCATCGCGGTTTGAATCCGGTTGGGCCCGGCCAAAATTTCCGTCATGTCGATCTCGGCCAGGATCGCCCACGTATGCTTCGCGACTTTTATCTGGTCAAACGAGACGAGCACAGGCTGCCCGCGAAAATCGACGCTCTGCTCTGTCCCTGCAAACCCTTCGGCCTGGAAAACTCGCTCGATGATCGGCGTGTCGACTGCTTGCTGCAAAATCGTCTCCTGGCCGCTGCCCAGTTGCGAACGCATCAGCTTGTCCGGCCCGACGAGATATATTTTTCCCGTCTCGCCCAGCCCCTCGCGCTGATTCAGCAGGCGGGAAATGTAATCGAGCGGCACTTCGACGGCGAGTTGCCCCATCATGAAGCCTTTTTCATAAATCGGAGCCGCAATGTACACACCCGGCACATTTCCTGACGGCTCGTACCTGCCGAGGTCAGACACTTCCGCACTCTGGCCCTTCACGACCTGCTGGACGGTTTGCCCCAGCACAGAGTTGGCGTGCGGCCCCGTCAGCAAATTGGTGCCGAAGTCAGACTGCGGCTTCGTCTCGTAGACGATTTCGCCTGTTTCATTGAGCAAGTAGGCGTTGGAAAAGCCGTAGCGCGCGGCCTCCATCTTCAGTTCCTTGGCGTAGGTCATCTCTGCCTCTTTGTAGGCAGCGGATTCCCTTCCCTCCTGCCACAGTTCCTGAAAGACAGAAAGGGCAGAGATCACTGTTCCCGAGGCGGCCAGCGTATCGACGTTTCTGGTGCGCTCGCGAAAGTAATTCTCCACCTGCTCCTTGTTGCTGAGCCGCAATGCCTCCAGCTTGGCCGCACTGCCGTCCAGCAATTCCTGTTTAGTCTCCTGATAAGCAAACACACCTGCCGCCGTTAACGGTACAATACTCGCGACTAAGAGCACAATCAGTACGCGCGCGCCCAGCTTCATGGAAAGCCCCCCAATTTTGAACGTTCATTTCTGATTCAATATTCTCTATATTTTTATTATTGTTACGAATATAGTACCAGAAATGAAAAAAGGAAGGCTATACCAAATGTATCAAAATATCAGGCTGTCTCAAAAATCATCGCGATCTCGTCGCACATCGGCAGTTTGGAACAGTTGATGCAGTCTTTCCACACCTTTTGCGGCAACGTTTCCTTCGCGACGATCCAGAATCCGCATTTTTCAAAAAAAGCTTTTTGATAAGTCAACGCAAGCACCCGCTTGATTCCCAGGTTGCGGCACTGCTCTACCAGATGGAGAACGAGATGCTTGCCCACGCCCATGCCCTTTGCTTTTTCCGCAATCGCCAGCGAGCGAATTTCGGCCAAATCCTCCCACAAAATATGCAGTCCGGCAACTCCCACCACTGTATCTCCATCATGAGCGACGATAAATGACTGCAAATTTTCACAGACAGAAAGTTTCGTACGCGGCAACATCAATCCCTGTTGTGCATATTCATTAATGATCTCCAACATGGCATCGACGTCCTTCATCATTGCCTGACGTACTGTCAGCGCTTTTACAACGCTCATTTTACACTCCTCCACCCCATGCTCTTACGGCTCGGTATGATTAAATATTTATTCATTATAGTATATAAATATACATTCGACGTCCCGAGAAGTCTATCCCTTTTTTTGCCCTTTTTCACGGGAAATGCACGGAAAATTCTTTTGTAAGTAACTGTTATGTTATAATCAAGCAAACGAAGCAGAGGAGGTACTACCTTTTTGACGACGAGACGGGAGCGAAAAAAGCGGGAAACTCGCGAAAAAATATTCAATGCCGCGATCAAGCTGTTCAAGCTGCACGGCTTTGAAGCCACGACCATCGACATGATCTCGGAAGAAGCAGACGTCGCGCGCGGCACCATTTTTCTGCATTTCACGTCAAAGGAAGCGATCCTCGCGAACTGGGGATACGAGCGGCTTCATGAAATCGAAGAGCGCCGCCAGGAATGGGATTACGGGGACGATTGCAAGTCCAAGGTCTTGCGAATTTACAAGATCATGAACGAGGTGACGATCACGAACTTCGACTTCATCAAGGTCGTCGTGGAATCGTCAATGAAGCATCGCAAAGTGCTGGAAAACGAAAAGAACATGTACTTCGAGCTGCGGCAACTGTTCGCCGATCTGATCGAGGAAGCGCAGGAAAAACAGCAGCTCAAGACCAAGTTCAATCCGCTCGTAGCGGCGAACATGCTGGAAAACATTTACTACAACGCTCTGTACGACTGGGTGCGCAGCGAAGGCGCATGGGCGTTGGAAGAGATTATGGAAGAGAAGGTTTCGATCGTATTCGAAGGGCTGGTCGTGGATTAATCCAAGCGACCAGCCCTTCGAGTTTGTTTTCCCGCCTATTCAAAGTACGCCCATTTGTATTGGGCATGGCCCAGGCCGGAAATGACGACGTCCTTCAGGCGCGGATTTTTGGCGTACACCGTCGATTTGAAGTAGAACGGGATCACCGGCATTTCGTCGACCAACAGCTTTTCAGCCTCTTGCAAGATCGCCTTGCGCTTGGCGGCGTCCTTTTCCTTGGAGGACTGGGCGAGCAGGTCGGCGTATGCCTTGCTCTCCCATCTCGTATGGTTGTTGCCTTCTTTCGTGCGGAAAATTTCCAGGAAGTTGATCGGGTCGTTGAAGTCGCCCGTCCAGCCCATGCGCGCTACCTGGAACTTGCCGTTTTTCACGTTTTCGTAGTACACGTTCCACTCCTGGTTTTCCAGCTTCACCTGTACCCCGAGATTTTTTTGCCACATGTCCTGCACGGCTTGCGCGATCTTCGCCTGCGCTTCCTCTGTATTGCAGGAAAGCGTGACCGGCGGCAGCTTGTCGACGCTGGCATAGCCTTCTTCCTTCATGCCTTCTGCCAGAAGCTGCTTCGCTTTTTCCACATCGTTGTCCTTGAACAAGCCTTGTCCGTTCTCCGCAAACATGGTCGGCGGCACGACCGCCGTCGCCACCAGCTCTCCGCCCTGTGTCACGTTGTCCACGATGTCCTGGCGGCTGATCGCATACGCGAACGCTTGGCGAATTTGCTTATTATTGAACGGTTTTTGCTCTGTGTTAAATTCGTACCAGTACGTTCCGGCTTTCGGGGTAATTTCCAGCAGGCCCTTTTCTTTCAGCGTCTGCATCGCGTCGAGCGGCAAGTTTCCGGTCGGGGCGCCCGCCCAGTCCAGATCGCCGTTTTCCAGCATCGACAGCTCCGTGTTGGCATCGTTGATGATGTTCATTTCGATTTTCGTCAGCTTGACTGTGTCCGCATCCCAGTAATGCTCGTTTTTTTCCAGCACGAGCTTGTTTTTATGCTCCCAGGCAGCGAGCTTGAACGGCCCGTTCGAGGTGTAGTTCGGCCCCGCATCCTTGGCCCAGTCGGGGTGCGCGGCCGCGACCTTCGCGTTGACCGGGAAATAGCTGTAGAAAGCCGTCAACTCCAGGAAAAAGGGAGTCGGATTTTCCAATTGGACAACCAGCGTCTTGTCATCCGTCGCCTTCACGCCGATCTCCTCCGGCTTCGCTTTGCCGCTGAAGTTCTTACAGAACACCATCATATTCACACTTTCTGGAAGCGACAATTTTCAACATTTGGAGAAGTGGAGGTTTTTGTTGCGGGAGCAAAGACATTTCCCTATGATGAAGAAGAGCTTGTTTTATAGACCTTGGAGGTAATGACATTCACATGCGAAATGGAATAAAGCGAGAAGATATTGAGCTGTTGGCTCCTGCCGGCAACTGGGACTGTTTGAAGGCCGCTGTCGCGAATGGTGCCAACGCCGTCTTTTTCGGGGTGGAAAAGTTCAACGCCCGCGCACGCGCAGAGAACTTCCACATGGCTGAACTGCCTGAGATTATGGCTTATTTGCATATGTACGGTGTAAAAGGGTTTCTTACCTTTAATATTCTTGTGTTCGAGAACGAGCTGGAGGATGCGCGCGAGCTGATTGACGCCTGTATTCACGCCGGGGTGGACGCGGTCATCGTCCAGGACCTCGGTCTGGTGAAGCTGATTCGCGAAATCTCCCCTGACTTCCCGATTCACGGCTCCACGCAGATGACGATCACTTCGCCGGAAGCGGTCGAATTTACGAAGCCATTCAACATCGAGCGCGTCGTGCTGGGACGGGAAAACTCGCTCAAGGAAATCAAGAAGATCGGGGAAAAAGCGAAGCTGCCGATGGAAGTATTCGTCCACGGCGCGCTGTGCGTGTCCTACTCCGGACAATGCCTGACTTCGGAAATGTGGGGCGGACGCTCGGCCAACCGCGGCGAATGCGCCCAGGCTTGCCGCCTGCCGTACGATCTGATGGTCGACGGCGTGCAAAAGGACATGGGCAACATCGCGTACGTCCTCTCGCCAAAAGACCTGGCTGCCATTGACCTCGTTCCTGAGCTGATCGAGGCGGGCGTGACTTCGTTCAAAATCGAAGGCCGCCTGAAATCGCCGGAGTACGTCGCCAACGTGGTCAGCAAGTACAACGCGGCCATCGAGCGCTACTTTGCCGGAGAGGATACGGGTCCGACCGAGGTCGAGGTTCGCGAGCTGCAGCAAAGCTTTTCCCGCGGCTTTACCCATGGATTTTTGGAAGGAACGAACAACAAGCAACTCGTGGACGGCTCGTTCCCGAAAAGCCGCGGCGTGTTTTTGGGCACAGTGAAAAAGCTGCTCGGCACAAGCGTGCTCGTCGAAATTGCCGCTCCCGTCAAGCGCGGTGACGGCATCGTGTTCGACGCGGGCGATCCGACGCAAAAAGAAGAAGGCGGACGCGTCTACGATATTCTCTCCCGCGGCAAAAAGGTCGAGGGCGAAGTCGAAAAAGGCTTGTACGAGATCGTCATGGGCCGCAACGACGTCAACCTGAAGCGGCTCCACGTGGGCGACCGCGTATGGAAAACGAGCGACCCTGAGCTGGATCGCCGCCTGCGCAAAACGTTTGAAACGGAAAAGCCGTACCGCACTTTCCCGCTCGCCGTGCACGTCAGCGGCAAACTGGGCGAGATGCTCAGCATTACCTGGGTGGACAAACAGGCGAACCACGCTGTGACCGTACCGTCGGAAAAGCCGCTTGAGGCTGCCGTGAAGCGCCCGTTGACGCATGAGCTGCTGCACGACCAGTTAAGCCGTCTGGGCGGAACGATTTTCCATCTGGACGCTCGCGACCTGACTGTCGATCTGGACGGAGACTTGATCGTGCCTGTCAGCGAGCTGAACCGGATGCGCCGGGAGGCCGTGGAGCAGCTCGTCTATTTGCGCTCCAAGCCGCCTGTCTACCGCCATCGCGACGTAGACGTGTACGCGGACGTGCCTCGCACACAGCCAGTGGAAAAGCCGATGCTGACTGCGCTGTGCCGCTCGCTTGAGCAACTGGAGGCGGCGGCGCAGACGGACGTCGATTTCCTTTACGCGGACTTCGAATTCGTCAAGCAGTACCCGGAAGGCGTCAAGCTGGCGCACAAGTACGGGAAAAAAATCGGGATCGCGACGATGCGCATTCACATGCCGGACGAAAACGGCGTGCTCGCCCTGATCGCCAAAAGCAAGCCGGACGCGATTCTCGTGCGCAACACCGGGGCACTCTACTACTACCTGTCCCGCAAGGACGAAATCGACATCCCGCTGATCGGCGATTTCTCCCTGAACGTGGCCAACCATAAAGCTGTCGAGCTGTTTCTCGAAGCGGGCCTGACACGGGTCACGCCTTCGTACGATTTGAACATCCAGCAGATGGTGGACCTGCTCGGCCGCTCCAACGCCGCCAAAATGGAGCTGGTCATCCATCAGCACATGCCGATGTTCCATACCGAGCATTGCGTGTACTGCACGTTCATGAGTGAGGGAACCGACCACACCAACTGCGGAACCCCGTGCGAAACCTCTCGCATCTCGCTCAAGGATCGCGTCGGCTTCTCGCACCCGGTGCGGGTGGACACCGGCTGCCGCAACACGGTGTACAACGCCATCGACCAGTCGGGCGCAGAGTATTTGAACGAGTTTCGCTCCCTGCACGTCGGCAGCTACCGCATCGAGTTTTTGGAGGAAGAACCGGAGCGTGTGCGCGAAGTCATCAGCCTGTACCGTCAGGCTCTGCGCGGAGAAGTTAGCGGCACACACGTATGGCGCACACTGAAGGCAACCAACCAGCTTGGCGTCACGCGTGGGCAGCTTACCAAATAACTAGCAGCGTTTTTGGAGAGGAGACCAACCATGGCAGATTTGAAAGAGGCGACCCAGGAAAATTTGGCGGTGCTGATCGAAGGCATCAAAGCGAAGCTGAACATGGCGAACACGGCCGTCATGCGCGCGGAAGATTTTGACCTTGTTCATTACGAGGACCTGTTGTACTTGTACAACATGGTGCAGAAAAAAACGGCGTTCGGCATCAATGAGATGACGGCGATCGTGGAAGAATTGGGTGCAATGCGAAAGCAGTCCTAGCGAACATATCGGATGAAGTAGGTTGAAGCGTCGCCTCCCGTTTGGGAAGCGGCGCTTTTTTTGCTGGGGGTGTCCGGTTCGCGACTTCGTAGTTGATTGTTTTGGGGGGATTGTACTGTTGTATTCGTTTGCTCTTGGGCACTCGCGCTTAATCTTACTCGTGCTCACTGGCTCACTCACTCGCTCACTCACACTCTCTCGCTCACTCTCGCCCCTTCCCCTCTAGCCAAAACTGTCGTCGCAGCCTTTCAACGGGAGAATCGCGTAGTTACGAGAGCTGGGGCACTCGCTTTTTCGCGGTTACCTTTTCCGGACGTGGCGTGTTGTTGCGCAAAAACAGCGCCAAAATCAGGGCGATGACGGTAAACAGCGTGGCGATCCAGAAGGCGTCGTTCGTCCCCATGGCGATTCCTTGCTTCGTCGCCAGCTCCATCTGTGCCAGATCGGCCGGATTGAGGTGCTGGCTTCGTACAATGTCTGCCGTGTGGGCGGCGCTTTTCGTCGTCATGATCGTGACAAACAGCGCCGTGCCAAGCGCTCCCCCGATGGCGTTGACCGTGTTGGACATGGCGGTCCCGTGCGGGTTCAGCCGCAGCGGCAGCGCATTCAGTCCGGACGTCATTACCGGCATCATCAGCATGGACAGCCCGAACATGCGCACCGTGTACAACGTGACCAGGTAGCTGTAGCTAGTAGACAGGCTCAGCTTCGTAAAGCCGTAGGTCGTGACGATGGTGATGACAAGCCCGATCCAGGCGAGCCATTTGGCGCCAAACTTGTCAAACAGCTTGCCCGTAATCGGCGACATGATGCCCATAAGAATGCTCCCCGGCAAAAGCAGCAGACCTGACTGCACAGGAGTAAAGTGCAGGATGTTTTGCACGTAGACCGGAAGCAAGATCATGCCCGAGTAGAGCGACATGTTGACCAATAGGCTGATGAGCACGGCCAGCGTATAGGCCGGGGTCTGGAAAATGCGAAACTCGAGCATGGCATGGTCGATGGACAACTGCCGCCAGACAAAGGCGGCCAGGCTGATACAGCCGATGAGCAGCATGAGGATGACCTCGGTACTTCTCCACCCCGCTCCGCCAGCCGTGCTGAAGCCGTACAGCAGCCCGCCGAAGCCGACTGTCGACAGCACGACTCCCCAGAAGTCCAGCTTCGGATTGGCTGTCGCGGTCACGTTTTTCAGGATGAAAAACGAAACGAGCAAAACGATCAGGGCGATCGGCAACACGACGAAAAACAGCAGGCGCCAGAAGTAATGCTCGACGATCCAGCCGGATAAGGTCGGGCCAATCGCCGGGGCAAATACCATGGCAATGCCGACGATCCCCATAGCCGAGCCGCGGCGCTCTGCGGGGAACAGGTTGAAAATGACGTTGGTCATGAGCGGCATGAGGATGCCTGCCCCCGCTGCCTGCACGACTCGTCCGAGCAGCATGATGGCGAAGCTGGGCGCGATGCCGCAGACGAGGGTTCCGGCGGCAAAGAGGCTCATCGCGGAAATGAACGACTGCCTGGTCATGTATTTTTCCATCAAAAAAGCGGTGGTAGGGATCAGGACGCCGTTGACCAGCATGTAGATGGTGATGACCCATTGCCCGGTCGAGGTGGTGATGTGGAACTGCTCCATCAGCTTGGGCAGAGCGACGTTGAGAAGCGTCTGGTTGAGCAGGGCCGCAATCGCGCCAGCAATGATGACACCGAGAATCGGTGCCCGGTGGATGTTTGTTTCTTTGACTCGCTGCTCGCTTGCCATGCATGATTCCCCTTTTTCGGTTCTGGTTTGATCGTCTACGTTTTCGTGGATTGGGTTTCTTCGTTAATATGCAGACTTTTTCCAGATGGCATTCCGGGTGAGGGGATGGAAGCAGTCACTCTTTGTACATCGGCAGCTTTCGGGTGTGTGCTCGGTTTTGGGGCTTTCCCGATTAGCAGGCTGGCTCGGTTCTGTTCGCTTTTTTGCAAGTGCGATCGGTTCTGTCGTTGCGGTTGCGTCAGTCAGCGACTTTGGGGTACCGCGACTTTTTTGTTTTGAAAAGCCGCTTAGTCGTCGCTTTTGCGGAGCGAGGAAAGAGGAGAAATCGCTGTAGCTTCTTGGGCTCCCTGCGGGGAAGCTCTACTGCCCGGCTCCGGGGAAAAAGCGAAACCGCGTCCAAAGTGGCGGGTTCAAAAGAGGTTTCTCAGAGTGGACGCTTAAAGGCGTGTTTCGCTTTTTCCCCTCCACCTCGGTTGGGATCCCAAAGAGCTTTCGCGGATTTCTCCTCTTTCCTCGGCAGGGGCTTGGCGAGTTTATCGGGGGTGAAAGAAAAACTTTAAAAGCTAGCCTTCCCAAATGCGGTGGCTACTCAAAAATCTTGGCAAAACATGCTTCATACAGTTTTACTCCCCAACAGTCGACTTGTCGCATACGGGGATGTTTTTTTGAGTAGCCAGGCAAAGCAATGCTTGTCATTGCCCCAGCTTTTGGCTATCAAGCCCAAATCAAGTCATTCTATGCTGTATGCTTTTAATGCCGCTATCCAGTTCCGCATCTGCTCCAGAATAAATGGGGCGGGCGGAGTCTTCCCGTCTTCTTTAGCGATTTTCAGCCACTGTAATTCTTTTGGCACATTTTTTATTTTCGCAAGAAGCTGCGCCGCCTCTGTTCCTCCGCTAATTTCTCTTAAAAATAAATACATGTGATTGTCTAAAGCATGGATGAGCATTCCCTCGTATTCTATGTCGTCAATTACAACAGTAGGGTGGCCGTGCTTTTCTATCCCGCCTAAAACTTCGCACCATACAAAGTCCGTGATTTGCAAGAGGTCTTCTTCTAGTAGCGTTACGTCTTTTATCAACACTTCTTCTGTAGAAGAAATTTGCTGATCTAAGAAGATAGCTGGGTCAAGCTCCATAAAGTTTAATACGACCTTGCTTGTCGCTTCCGCCTCATTTTCGTGAGCGTATAATCTTTCTCTCATTTTCCGCACATCAAGATTCCTGCCAATCACTAAACCAATTCGCAAGTCGATACGAATCACTCCTTGAAGTTCAAAAAACGGGGCAATCGGTTCCTTGCTATTTTGAAACCGGATTATGATTTCTTTGTTTAAATTTGCCACGACACAAAAAAGAACCTCCCCAAACAACTTGGAAAGGTTCCGAAAAACTCCATCTTACCCCTCGTACTTCCGCAAAACAATCACCGCATTATGGCCGCCAAAGCCAAAGGAGTTGGACATCCCGATGTTCAGCGGCATCTGGCGGGCTGTGTTCGGTACGTAGTCGAGATCGCAGACCGGGTCGCGCTCCTCTTGGTTGATCGTCGGCGGCACGATTCCCTCCTGGAGACTTTTGACCAGGGCGATGGCTTCTGCGCCTCCGGCTGCGCCAAACATATGCCCCGTCATCGACTTGTTTGCCGTGATCGGGATGCGCTCTGCGTGCTCGCCGAACAAACGCTTGATCGCCAACGTCTCCGAGCGGTCCCCGATTTCGGTGCTGGTGGCGTGGGCGCTGATGACGTCTACCTCGCCCGGCTGGATGCCTGCTTCTTCCAGCGCCCACTTCATCGCCCGGTACGGCCCGATGCCTTCCGGATGGGTCGCGACCATGTGGTAGGCGTCCGAACTGGCGCCGTAGCCGATGACCTCTGCGTAAATGCGAGCGTCGCGTCTCAGCGCATGCGAAAGCGATTCCAGAATGAGGATGCCTGCGCCTTCTGCCATGACGAAGCCATCCCGCTTCGCGTCGAACGGCCGGCTCGCGGCTGTCGGATCGTCGTTTCGCGTGGACAAGGCCGTGGCGTTGCTGAAGCTTGCCAGCGACACCTCGTTGATCGCGGCCTCGGTTCCTCCGGCAATGACGACATCTGCCCGGCCGGAGCGAATGAGGCGAAACGCTTCGCCAATCGCCGTGTTGCCGATCGAGCAGGCTGTGACAGGCGACATGGTCGGGCCGTAGATGCCGTACTTGATGCTAATCATGGCTGGCGCAATGTTGGAAATCAGCATCGGCACGAGCGTCGGGCTGATCCGCTCCGGTCCTCGGTTGCGCAGCATGTCGTGCTGCTCCAGAAGCGTCTGCACGCCGCCGATGCCGGAGCCGACGTAGACGCCCACCCGCTCGCGGTCGCACTCTTCCAGCCTAAGCCCCGCGTCTTCCAGCGCTTCATCCGTAGCCGCGATGGCGAACTGGCAAAAGCGGTCCATGCGCCGCGCCTCTTTGCGCCCGAAGCGAGCCTCCGGATCGAAGTCGCGGACGAGTCCGGCGATTTTCGTTTTGAACCGCGATGTATCGAATCTATCAATTTGCGAAATGCCTGATTTTCCTTGCGTCAAGCTGCTCCAAAACTGCTGTACGTCGCTGCCGACAGGCGAAATGACGCCCATCCCTGTAACCACTACTTTTTCCATGGTTATCCTCCTTTGCAAGTCCTTATGGAAACCATCTTGTCACACGTGTTATCCTATTACAAGTTTTTGTTTATCCTAGTATAACAAGTAACAGCTTGGGCTAAAAGACCAGGAAAGGAGGCGGCTATGAACAATCAGACACGCCTGCAGGCTCTCTCGTCGTTTTTAAAAGCGCAGCGCGCCAAAATTCTCCCGCAATCAGTCGGCCTCGCCCCTGGCACCCGCCGCCGGACACCCGGGTTGCGCCGCGAGGAAGTGGCGCAGTTGGCGGGCGTCAGCTCCACCTGGTACACGTGGCTGGAGCAAGGCAGGGACATCAAAGTCTCTCCTTCTGTGCTGGACGCCGTATCCAAAGCGCTGCAACTGACGGTCGACGAGCGCAAATATTTGTACGCGCTGGCGCTGGAAAGCGGGACGGGCATTGGCACGAGCCTGCAAAAAGAAGAACCGCCGCAGATCAGCCCCGCGCTGGAAAGAATTTTGCACGAGCTGCGCTCCTGTCCGACGATCATCTCCGACAGGCGACTGCACATCGTCGGCTGGAACAACGCCGCGGCGCACGTCTTTCTCGACTTCGAGCAAATTCCTTTTGAAGAGCGCAACCTGATCCGGCTGCTGTTCACGCGAAAAGAGCTGCGGCGGCTCGCCGTCAACTGGGAGCATTTCGTCAGCGGTTTTCTCGCGATTTTCCGGGCGTACTACGGACAGTACGTCGAGGACGAATGGTACGCGCATTTTTTGACTGAAATGAAAAAAGTTCACCCCGATTTCCAAACGCTCTGGGAGCAGAGCCACGTCAGCTCCGCCCCCGAGGTGTTGCTTGAATTTCGCCACGCCAAGGCAGGAAAAATGCAGTTCCATCTGACCTCCCTGCAAGTGCAGGGCAGCGCTGACCTGCGTTGCAGCATCTACACGCCAGATCCCCAGTCCTCGACGGAAACGAAGCTGCGCCAACTGATTGATCGGCCTGCTTCGGAGACAGCCGACTGAGCAGGCAAACGCCAAACAAAAAGACCAGCTCGCTCTCACCCGAGCCGCTCTCCCCCTGTCAGATGTAGCTGACAAAAAGAGAGCAGCTCCCCGGAGCTTTGCTGGTCTTTTTTTAACGAGTAAACGGGGTGAACGCGTTAAACGCGCTTAACGTGCTACCGCTCGCGCGCGGTCAACAAGGCTTTCCATCCCGTAGGACGGTCAATGATTGACGATCCCAACCCGCGCTTCCGCAGAAGCCAGATGGCCCGCTTCCTCGCAGCCTTCCTTCCACAAGAAGTAGCGAATACTGTCCGCAAGTGCCTCCCAGCTCGCTTCGATCACGTTGGTCGAGACGCCGACCGTGCTCCACTTTTCGCCGTTGCTCGCCGATTCGATCAGGACGCGGACCTTGGCTGCCGTCGCCCCGTTTTCATCCAGGACACGCACCTTGTAATCGGCGAGGTGCATGTTGGCGATACAGGGGTAGTAGCTCTCCAGCGCTTTGCGCATGGCGTTGTCCAGCGCATTGACAGGGCCGTTTCCGTCCGCTGCCGTATGGACGCTCTCGCCATTTACGCGCAGCTTGACGGTCGCCTCGGACGTGATCGATTGGACGGCTGCCTTTTCCATCAAAATTTTGAAAGAATCGAGCGTGAACAAATTTTTCAGCTTGCCCGCCGCCGCAAGCAGCATGAGCGTGAGCGAAGCCTCCGCGCCCTCGTACTGGTAGCCCTGGAACTCGCGCTCTTTGATGCGCGTGATGATCTCGCGGGTCTTTTCCCGATCCAGCGACAAATCGATCTCCAGCTCTTCCATTTTGGCGAGCAGATTGCTTTGGCCGGCCAGCTCGGAGACGAGCACGCGGCGCTTGTTGCCGATGTTTTCCGGCTCGATGTGCTCATACGTCTTCGGATCGCGCAGAACCGCGCTGACGTGGATGCCGCCCTTGTGCGCAAAGGCGCTGTGCCCGACAAACGGCTGATTGTTAGGCAGCGTCATGTTGGCGATCTCCGCCACGTAGCGCGACAGTTGCGTCAGCTCCTGAAGCTGCTCGCTGCTCACGCATTCGTACCCGAGCTTGAGCTGCAGATTGGGCACGACAGAAATCAGGTTGACGTTTCCACAGCGTTCCCCGATGCCGTTGATCGTCCCTTGTACTTGCTTGGCTCCGGCTTGCACCGCCGCCAGCGCGTTCGCTACCGCTACGCCGCTGTCGTTGTGCGGGTGGATGCCGAGCGGCGTGTGCAGATGACCGACAGCCGCCTTGACGATCTCGTACACTTCATGCGGCAGGCTTCCGCCATTTGTATCGCAGAGGACGATCCAGTCCGCTCCGGCTTCCTCGGCGGCTTCCAGCACGCGCAGGGCATAGCGCGGGTTTGCTTTGTAGCCGTCGAAAAAATGCTCCGCCAAAAACAGCGTCGTCAAGCCTTTATGTTTCAGAAAAGCCACCGAATCGGCGACCATGCGCAAGTTTTCTTCCAGTGTCGTTTTCAAAGCGTCTGTGACGTGCAAGTCCCAGGACTTCCCGAAGATCGCCGCCGCCTGCACGCCGCTTGCGATCAGGGCTTGCAGGTTGTCGTCCGCGGATGCCGCCACATTCGGTCTACAGGTGCTGCCGAAAGCGGTCACCTTGGCATGCTGGAGCGGAACCTCGCGGATGCGTTCAAAAAACGCCATGTCCTTTGGATTGCTCCCCGGCCAGCCGCCTTCGATAAAATCAATGCCGAACTGATCCAGCCGCAGTGCGATCTTTATCTTGTCTTCCACCGACAGGCTGATCCCCTCTCCCTGCGTCCCATCTCGCAGGGTTGTATCATACAGATACACCTTGCTGTTCATGTTTCTTCTCCACCTATTCCTGATATTTTTCTGAATAATCACATCATTTTAATCTTTAGACGTTACCCAGTATATCATAGCCTAAATGGATTGAAAACGCAGGAAAATCGCGGCTTTTTCTATGTCCGCGGGGCGAGGACAAAAGCTGCCGTCTGCTTGATCGCTTCCTCTAACGGAGCCGAAGTGCCCGCAAATGGATGACGCGCGTTAAATGTATGGTCGCCGCCTTCGATCCAGTGCAGCTCGCTGTTTTTCGCAGCCTGGTGGATTCTTTTGGCAGCCTCTACCAGACGGACAAAATCTTTTTCTCCGCTAATGATGCACAGCGGCTTTTCCATAGTCGCTACTTTGGCCAAAATGTCATACTCGTCCCGGTTCTGGTCGATATCGTCAATGACGACGCGCGTAATCGGCATGTTTTGTCCGGTGCGCGCATTCGCTATGTACCCGACGCCATTTTCCTCGATTTGTTTGCGCAGCGCTGCGTCGAACAGGTTGACGTCGCCGATGCCGTTCCACGTCACGATGCCTGTCACATGCGGATTGTTCGCGCCAAACAGGATGGCATCTCCGCCGCCTTTGCTGTGTCCAAGCACGTACAGCTTCGTTTTGTCCACGCAGGCGGGCAAAGAAAGCTCGCCAGACACGATCCGCTCGACCAGTGCGTGCAGGTCGGCAAGCTCGCGGGCATACGTGTTGCGCCCGAATTTTTCCAGCTCATCAAACTCGGTCAGGCTCTCCCCGACGCCGTTGCAACTGAAATTGAAGCGAATCGTCGCAATGCCTCGTTTCGCCAGCTCATCCGCTACGTACGGAAAGCTGCCCCAGTCCTTGAAGCCTTTGAAGCCGTGGCAAAACAAAAGCAGCGGCTGCGCAGACCCGGCTGCTTCCTCCGTATGTATGTTTCCTCGCAGTGTCAATCCTTCTCCCAGATCAATGGAAAACGCTTCCTGTCTCATGCTCGTTCTCCTTCCTCGTTACGTGATGATCGCCGCTCTCGGGGCTGAAATGGTGCTCGCTGCCCGCCCGCGGCGACAGTTACTTTTATTATGCCGCATCCCTTGGGCAAATGGGGGGTTTTTTGCAATACATGTATACAATCGTGGCTCGAGTAGTGCCCAGGATCTCCGAAACTTTCAGAGGTTCCTTTATTTCCTGCATCATAACTTCTCTTCTTATTTACCATAAATAACCTTTTATTTACTTTTACTGGATATCGCAGTAATATAATATATAGTTTAAGTACATAACGTTTTCTATCGAGCAAAGAAATTGGCAGAAGGAAATCAGTAATTCATGTATTTGAGGAGTGTTACTTATGGGGGTAATGGTCCAGCCGTCATTGCGATCAGAGATCGAAAGGAATTTGAAACTGACAGGGTTTACAATTAGTAAGCTCAGCGAATTAACCGGCATTAATTCAGGGACGCTCAGCACGATTCTCAATGGTAATCCTCCTCGTCCCATGACGATATGCCAACTGGATCAACTGGCCATTGCGTTTGGGCACGAGCCAGGATGGTTATACGAACTGTATCCGGAAGAATGTATAACAGAGGACAAATTTTCCCGTCCACGTGTTATCCCGTATCTGGCTCGCTGTGCTGAACTCGGCCGACAGGATTGTATTAGCGAGACTGCCTCAAAGCTGCTGGAGAATCCTAAAAATATCAGAATCCTTTTTTCAGTAGCCGAGCAGCTTTCTGAAAAAGGGAAACTGAAGGAGTCAATCCCTTTTTATCTGCTCGTAATCGATAACGAAAAGGATAGCTATGCTAATCACTTTGTGATGAGCCAGTATCGACTGTTCCGAGCTGTCGAAGGGATGAACTCTGAAGAAAAGTTTAAGGCTGTTATCCGCTTTGAACCATATAGAAGGCGGTTGCCTGAAAACCATCAGCTTGATGCGCTATTGCACCTGGCAAAGATTTGTTACACCCTGCGCAGGTGGGAAGACGTCGGGAAATACGCTGATGAATTAAGGGAATTAGCAACAATTGTCTATGAAGATGAGCTTCGTAGACGAAAAAACAACAAGCCTAGTGAATTACCAAAAACAGAGCGTCCTTTGATTCTGTACTATGGACAGGGTTATCTTTTAAAAGCTGTAGCACTGAAAAATATGGGCAAGTATGAAGAATCAAAGATTTACACGAATGGCTATGCTGATTTAAGCTGGTTTGAAATTCGCGATCAAGAAAGCGAAGCAGAAGTTGATAAGCTTCGATTATGGGCTTTAGCTAACTCATACACTTTGTCTATGTCTATGGGAAACACGGAGGTTCTGTCAGATTACCTTGAGTTCCTTTCCGAAAATCCAAAGGAGATACTTCCCGGTCTGGTAACGATAATCAAGTCTGCCAATGAGTTTGGTTTTCCAGTTGAATCAGTATTAGAGCGATTTTCAGAAGATATAGAAGGATTTAGAAATGCTAAGGGGGTTATTGATAAAATTCATCATCTTCACTTCAGATACCATTTAGCGGTATACTTGTTTAAAAAAGGGAAGTATTCAGAGGGCTTGGATGAAACTTTACGGTGCCTTATTTTAACTAGTGCATCCAAGGACTTTGATTATTTCAAAAGCTGTATTGGTATGTTTTGGTCACATCTTCAACATGCATCGGATGAACAGAAAAAGATCTTTCAAAGTGTTGTAGACGAAAGGAGCGAGCAAACATGAAGAAATTTTTAAAAGGGGTTGTATTATCATTATGCTTGGTATTGGGTTTAGGATTCGGTATTAACGTCCATATTGCAGATGGAAAAGTAATCACAATAAAACCTCCAATCATTCAATACGATCATGGTGTGGGCGGCTGATAAATTCTCCGAATCTACTACCTAACCAACAAAAAATCGCCGGGTGGGTCAGTTCTAAACCAGCGATGGTGGGTCAAAATAAAGTCGGGTTTGACACATACCGCTATGGCTTCCTGCTCTTGTTCATTGAACTCTTGTGGTGCTGTAAGCTGTATAAGCGTGGATCTGAGCAAAGTTCATCAAGAAGGGGGATAGGATCTGACCCTGGCTTATTGCTGTAGAGATAAACCGAATAATCGGCATTACCCCCAACATCGCTAGACCAAGAAGCGAGATACCTCTCTGGCTTTTGGTTGCTGCCCTTTACCTTGACTTTTACCCCATCAGTGCTATCAAAATCTACCGGATGTGCTGCGAAACAAGCTCGTATCTGCTTAAAATACCTGTCATCTGGTACAGGCTTGTTAAAGATGGAGTTGTCACCTTTTAACAGATGCTCAAGATCGAATACCTGAAGCAGCTTCTTTACTGACTCGACAACTATGTCGTAAGTCATTATTAACTGTGCGACATTTAGTGAACGAACGTCATCAATTTCATGGTTCAAGTCGATGTACGGTAAACCATTAACGCTGACGCTAAGCCAATCTTTTGCAGAACAGATCAGGTTCCAGCGGTTTTCTCCGTTGAAGTCACAGTAGGCGTTGATAGCTTTCCATCAATTTTATCTGAAATAACCATGCGAACTTCATCAGAAAACTAACAGCGGCAACCTGAATAATTTAGGTTGCCGCTGTTAGTCACAATCATATAACATTAATCAATGAGACCCCAATTGACCGCTTCTCACACTAAGCTTGGTTTGATGTTCTATCCGCAACAGATGACTCCAGAGACAGTAACATTAAGTGAGCAAAACTCTCGAAGAAAAACGTGCTAAAAATATCATAATCGACTTGATTAACATCGGTCTTTTTATCGCTGTCTTGTAACTTATGGATCACTAAGTTCCTGACATTTTTACATCTCTCAATTTTATCACTCATATAATTATACTTAAGTTCAGTAGCTTTCCTCGGTCCTTTAAGTAGAGCCTTAAGTTGATCCCTTAGCAATCTGCCAGTATTTTTCTCGTCTCCATTGGGGAATTTTGCCTGGTCAGGGTGTACAATCTTTATCATTCCAGCTAAGAAGTCCACTCGATCCGATATGATATCATTCTTCGCCTTATGTTCATATGGTCGCATTACTTTTTCCATACTTTCAAGAAAAGCATGTTGTGGATTCTTTAGAAAGAAACTCGTCCAGACCCCCAAAGCTGTACGAATTTTCAAATCGTTCTCAGCCTCTCCCTGAAGATGTGGAGCCAGTAAACGAAAAATTTCTTCCCGATGAGGAACGCTTAGTTGCTTAAAATTAGGTTTGGGGTAGATATGCAAAACGTTTTGTGAATCCTCCGTTTGAAAGATCACCGAGTCTACATCAAGAATCGTAGCGTGTATAAACTCCAGAAAACGCCGTATGATGTTCACGAACCTGTCAGTCTCTGGGTAACTTTTCGACTCTCCAAATTCTTAGCCAATCCTTACTGATCTTTGTTCCATTATAGCAGAGTCAAACAACATAGTGAGATGGAAAGGTAGGTGCTACTCAAGCAGTCGAGTTGACCTTCACTATCCGTTGGCAAACGAGCCTATCATGCCCGCCCCTCCATGTAAAGCCGTTGACGTAGCCCTCCATCTGTTAAAAACCCATTTACCCCAAAAAAATTTACATTCCCTGACGGATTCAAAATATAAGTGTCTTATTTTATCCTCTTGATTTTCTGAACTTAGCTTTTTAAACGAATCTTCTAGCATTCCTCTTTGAATATATCTGATCTCCATAAAGAGAGCCCTAATGACGGAAAAAAATACGTATAGCCATCAGATTGATTTCGATCATATTCTGCAATTTCATCAATTTTCTCTACAAGATCTTCAGCTTTCGTGTTGAATACATCAATGCCCATCAATAAGCAGTTAAATGTTTCCTTTAAAACCTCAGGAATTTCTATAAAATCAACCTTACCTTCAGAATCATATTCCAACATGAAGAGCCCTTGAAATAGTCCTGAATATGATATTCTTTCTGATACTTTTCAGTATAACTTTGAATGCATTTTTCAACTTCATCTTTGCTCATGCCAAATTTTATTAAACCGATGCCCTCCCCAGATTCGATGATTAAATTGTCCATTTCCAAACTCCTATACAATTTTTCCTGTCAAATACCAGAGACCGATTTCAAAATAATATCTTCTCGGTTTCATTCTTCCGACATCATCCACAGGAAACGGCACCCCATCTTCTATTACAACAAGCATATATTCCAGGTAATCAGAGACTGCATTTCTGCTTTCGGACCATGTTTTTACATTTTATTACAAATTATATCTTGTCGCGACAAAAAAATCTATATTTTCCCCTCCCCCCTATCGTTGGTTATGTTTATCTTCATATCTATGCAATATTCCCCAACTGCTTGTTTTTGGCAGAATAACATATAGTTATATGTACCCTTATATTGAAAAAATAGGGAGCTGATGATTGTAGATACGGGGAAAAAAATAAGCGTTCCCTCTACTGATCTGACAGAGAATAATCGAAAAAAAGAGAACATATCAGAAATCATAGAGGAAATGCGAGAACAATTAGTGAAACTGGTCCAAGAAAAGGGGATTTCCGACAGCGAAGTTATAGTGTTAAGCCAATGTCTGGACGAATATATTGTGCAATTTCAAATCATCATGAATAGACAATCTAGTAAATGAGAGATTCATACTGGATACAACATACGGAGGAACTGGTACGATTGAGTGCGTCCAGTTTTTTTCTTTTAGACAATTACTAAATCGCCCCACGATTGTTCGACATATCTGCTCCCGCCATCACGTTAATATAGCAATAGCACTGAAATGCATTCCTTCCTCCAGACCTTTTTTACAGTTTCTTCTTTTTGAAATATGTTCGAAAGTGGCTTACGACGGTCAAACAGCGTCTCAGGGTTTAAAAAAGACCCTTCAAGCTGCGGAAGGGTCGTGTCAACCGAATGACTGGTCTTTTCGCTGCGCGTCCTGTTCGATCAGGTACAAAGCGTATTCCAAAGGGCGGCGCACCGCCTGCCGATAGCGGCGAAGCTCTCCCAACTGCCTGAATATTTCCCGGCCCGGCTTCGGATTGATTTCGATAATCCACACCCTGCCGTGCACATCAATGCCGAGATCAAAGCCAAACTCCATCATCTGCCCGAAGTGCTGCTCGATGCGCGCCACCGTTTGCACGACGAGCTCTTTGCATTCCAGCACGATGCGCCTCGCTTCTTCTTGCCCGAAGCGATTGACCAAAAAAGGGATCGCCGCCATCGCCGTGCCTCCGCCGTGCAAATTCGAGGTCGAGGATCGCGTCGAGCCGATGCGGATTCCCATGCCCGTCAGCCCCCAGATGCCTTTTCCGTCTTTTTGCACCAGCACTCGCGCATCGACGGTTCGCCCCGGCACCAGCGACAACTGTAGCCCTTGTTGCAGAAAAAAGTCTTCTCTGCCGTTTTTCTCGCGCTCCATCCACGCCTCCAGCCGCTCGCATACTTTGGCGATGGACGGGAGCTTTTCGCTGCTTTTCGCCTGTTGCTTGGTTCGGCCGTGCAGCAAGTAGCCCTCTTCGGTTTTTTCCACGCGCAGGATGCTCCGCCCGCCTGAGCCGTTTGTCGGCTTGAGATAGACCAGGCGATGGCGTGCCAGCATGGAAACGAGCGTGCTTCTGGAGTAGGCGAACGTTTCCGGCAGCCACCTAGTCAAAAGCGGATCTACCTGCAAAATTTGATGCAGATTAAATTTATTCGTGAAACGGCTGTTGGCATAGCGGAACCAGTTTTGCTTGCGAAACGGCAGGTAGCGGCTGTGCTTCGCCAACGGGTAATACCGATAGCGGTCGATGACAATGTCCGGCCAGTCGAACCATTCACTCTTCCAGCCTTTTTCGGCGGGGATGAAGCCTTTGATCCTGCGCTTGGAAAACTGGACATCCTGCGGCCCGAATACAAAAACATCCGCCCCCATGCCGTTGCCTTCTTTGACCAGACGGCGCAAAAATCCTGGTTCGACAAATCCGGCTTCTCCCCGGTAGGTCAGTATGCCGATCCGTTTTCTCACTGAGGCCGTCCCTCCTTTGTTCACCCGTATGCCGTGTGCGGTGTGTGACGCCTCATTTCATCAGTTTATGGTAGCAGGCAAAAAAAAGCGCCTTTGCCACCGCTAGGCAAAAGCGCATCTTTGCAAGTCTTCTTGTTTACGCCTGATGCTTTTCCAAGTAGAGCAGGGCTGTTCGTCCCAACAGCTCTCCGGCAATGAGCATCGAATCCTCGTCGATGTCAAAGCGCGGATGGTGGTGCGGGTAGTTCGCCAGCTTTTCCGGATTGCCCGCCCCGACAAACAGGTAGGCGCCAGGAACCTTTTCCAGGTAGTATGAGAAATCTTCTCCGCCCATCAGCGGCTTCATCGGCTCCACGCGCTCAGGGCCAAACGCCGCCACTGCCGCCTCGCGGGCGAGCTGCGCTTCCTCTTCGTGATTGATGACAGCCGGGTAGCCGCGCTCGTACGATACTTTCGCCTCGCCGCCCATCATCTTCGCCGTGCCGATGGCGATTTCGCCGAGGCGCTGCTCCGCGCGATCCCGCACGTCCGGCAAAAACGTACGCACGGTTCCCGTCAGGCGACAGCTATCTGCAATAATGTTGTTGTTGTCGCCGCCATTGAACGTACCGACCGTCACGACGACGCTCTCCAGCGGGCTGACGTTGCGGCTGGCGATCGTCTGCAAATTCCCGACGATTTGCGAGCCGATCACGATGGAGTCGACCGTTTCCTCCGGAACAGCGCCGTGGCCGCCCCGCCCTTTGATCTCGATCACGAAGTCATCCGTGTTCGCCATGATCGGGCCGCCGCTGATGAACACTTTGCCTACTGGCAGCATGGACCAGAGATGGACGCCAAACACTGCATCGACGCCGTCGACTGCCCCGTCCTCCGTCATTTGAATCGCGCCGCCCGGAGATTCTTCCTCCGCATGCTGGAACAAAAAGCGAATCTCTCCGGCGAACTGGTCGCGGTGCGAAGCGAGTACGCTTGCCAGCCCCAGCAACTGGGAGGTATGGGCGTCGTGGCCGCATGCGTGCATGACCCCAGGAACAGTTGACTTGTACGGAACGTCTTTTTGATCCTGAATCGGCAACGCGTCAAAATCGGCGCGCAACGCGACGACCTTGCCCGGACGGCTGCCCTTGAGCACTCCGATCACTCCGCGGCCGCCTACTCCTGTCCGCACTTCGTCAAAATTCAGATTTCTCAAGATTTCCGCAATCATCGCCGGCGTCTTTTCCTCCTGAAAGGAAAGCTCCGGATATTGGTGAAGATGGCGGCGCCACGAAATGATTTGCGGCTCCACCTCTTTGAGCAACGATTTCAGTTGTTCCTGCAAGGACATCTGTTTTTCTCCTCCCACTGGGTGCACTTTTTTTATGCCTGTCTTTATCATAGCAAAAATGCGCCCACAATGGGGAAGCTCCCTCAGCCAATCGCAAGCTCGCTCCTTTTTCTGTCGGCAAAAACGGCGACAGCGGCAAAGCCTGCCCGCTTCAACTGCGCCCGCGCCTCGGCCAGATGCTGCCCCACCTGATCGGGAGCGGTCGCATGCGAAGACAGCGTGATCGGCACCTCGTGCTGCGCGAGAATTTGCAAAAAGCGAAAGCTCGGGGAAAACTCGCGCAGCGACTGGGCGCGCACGTACCCGGCGTTCAGCTCGGCGGCCATGTCTTTGCGCCGCAGCGCCCGGGCGACCCGCTGGTAATAAGGCAAGAGCGCCGTCTCGTCCGGCTTCGGCCCGAATGCTTTGATCCCGTCGAGGTGCACCATGACATCGAACAGGCCGCTTTCGATCGCCTGCTCCAGCACATCGAAATAGCTGCTGTACAAGCCCGCTGGCGCCACCCTTTCCCAATGCTCCTGGACGTCCCGAACCGGAAAGCCCCATCCCCCGGGAAAATGGACCGCTCCCATGCACACGTCCCACGGATACTGCCCGCTCACTTCACGCAGCACGTCTTCCCCGCCCGGAAAATAATCTAGCTCAATCCCCATGCGCAGCGCAAGGCCGTCCTCCGCCCATCGCTCGCGCTCTTCCGCCAGAAACGCGACGTAGGCCGGAAGCGAATCGTTGGCCATCTGCGCAAGCCAGCGCCGCTGCGCCCTGCCCAGGCGGTCGTCGCCTACGCGAACATGCCGCTCGTAGTAGGGGCGGTACTCCGCAAAACGGTACAGATGCTCCGCTACACACACTTGCACGATTCCTGCCTGCTTGGCCCGCGCCCGATACAAGTCCAGCCACTCTCTGGAGTACGGGCCGTTTTGGAGCCTTTGGGCAAGCCCTTTGACCAGTTCGTTGGCCCAGCCTCGGCTTTCGCTCTCCTCCTTTTCGTCCAAAAACGGCCGGAGCGCGCAAGCCTGCCCGACCAGCCAGTCCAGCGAGTATGGCCCTTCTTCCAGATGCACGTGAAAGTCGACCTTCATCCTATTCCTCCCGCGGTTTGTCCACCCGTTTTCTACTGTTTGTATGCGAAAGTCGGCTGCGATATGTCTTGGGGAGAGGGAAAGCTCGACACGCGCCGTCTTTTGTTTGTACAATAGGAATATACTGATTTTTCGCACGAAAAGTCTTGCCCCTTTTGGGAGTCCAGCCTGTTCGGCAAAAGGAGAATGCCCATGACGCTTTTGGCAGCGTGGACAAAAGAATGGGAACGTACAGATAGCCTGGCTCGCGATATTTGCAGCCTCTTTCGCTTGCACGGATGCACCGAAACAGCGCGGCACTCCGTACTGGTTGCCCAGGAGGCAGAACGGCTGGCGATCCGCTTCGGCGTGGATCGGCAAGCCGCCGTCACGGCAGGGCTTTTGCACGACAGCAGCGCGATTTTTCCGAACAGCCAGAGGATCGAGGTAGCGAGGCTGGCAGGGGTGGACGTGCTGCCAGAGGAAGAACAATTTCCGATGATCGTGCACCAAAAGCTGTCCGTCGTCATAGCCCGCGAGCTTTTTGCGGTTTCGGATGCAGACATTTTATCTGCTATCGGCTGCCACACGACATTGAAGGCCGGCGCGAAGCCGTTGGACCTCGTCCTTTTTGTTGCCGACAAAATCAAGTGGGATCAGCCGGGCACGCCCCCCTATCTCCAGCCGTTGCTCGCGGCGCTGGACGATTCGCTGGAGTGCGCCGCGCTCGTCTATCTGGCGTATTTGTGGGAGCGGCGCGACAAGCTCCGCGTCGTGCATCCGTGGCTGCGTGACGCCTATCTGGAGCTATCTGAACGCGCCGCCAAACCAAAAATGCCTCCTGACTGACAGGAGGCATTTTTTCTATATGATCGCCGATCATCTATTTTTTGCGCTCGTACACGTAAAACGTATGCGGATGCGCGTTTTTCTCGTCCACTACGCCCTCGCGCTTGTCCACAAGCACAAACGCGTCGCGGTCCCAGGCCGGAAAAAACGTGTCGCCTTCCGTCTCCAGATCAATTTCCGTAATGTACATCCGATCCACGACATCCAGAAACTGGCGGTAAATCTCGGCACCGCCAAAAATGATGACGTCGCCCAGCGCGAGCACCTCTTCTTTTGTGTGCACGACGTCGACGCCCTCCGGGTGAAAGGCCCGGCTGCGGGTCAGCACGACGTTTCGCCTGTTCGGAAGCGGCTTGCCGATCGACTCGAACGTCTTCCTGCCCATGACAATCGTTTTGCCGGTCGTGATCTCCTTGACGTTTTTCAAGTCGGCTGGCAGGCTCCACGGCATGTCGCCGTCTTTGCCGATCACCTGATTTTTCGCGTAGGCCACAATCAGGCTAATCATACCGCCACCTCGCCCTTGATGTGCGGATGCGCCTCGTAATCGACAATTTCGATATCGTCATACGTGAAGTCAAAAATGGACGTGACCGCCGGATTGAGCTTCAGCTTGGGCAGCGGCTTCGGCTCGCGCGTGAGCTGGAGCTTCACCTGCTCGATATGGTTCACATACAGGTGCGCGTCGCCCAGCGTGTGGACAAAATCGCCGACCTTGAGCCCGGTGACGTGTGCCACCATGTGCGTCAACAGCGCGTAGGAAGCAATGTTGAACGGCACGCCCAAAAACGTGTCGGCACTGCGCTGATACAGTTGGCACGACAGCTTGCCGTCCGCCACGTAAAACTGGAACAGCAAATGGCACGGCGGCAGCGCCATCTCGTCCAAGTCCGCCGGATTCCACGCGCTCACGACCAGACGGCGGGAGTCCGGATTTTTTTTGATTTCCTCCACCACCCATTGAATTTGGTCCACGGTCTTGCCGTCGCGCCCGGTAAAGGAACGCCACTGCTTGCCGTACACCGGGCCTAAATCGCCGTTCTCGTCTGCCCACTCATTCCAGATTCGCACCCCGTTTTCCTGGAGGTAGCGAATGTTGGTGTCTCCAGACAAAAACCACAACAGCTCGTGAATGATTGATTTCATATGCAGCTTTTTCGTCGTGACCAACGGAAAGCCCTCGCTCAAATCAAAACGCATCTGATGCCCGAAAACGCTCATCGTACCTGTGCCTGTCCGGTCTTCTTTCGTGACGCCTTCAGCCAAAATGCGTCGGCACAAGTCTAAATATTGTTTCAACCCCATCAACTCCTTCGTCCTCTATACTAAACAAACCGTGTCAAAATTGAAAGCCAAGATTCGATCAATGGTATAATGAGCTGGATGATTTTAACTTCTGCCACGGAATTTGAACACGCACAGAAAGCAGGATGGACATGGACGACAAGACGACAGGGACAAAAACAAAGCCGTTATACAAGCAAATTGCCGAGCAGATCGAGCAGCGCATCAGCAGCGGCGAGTTCGGCCCGGGCAGCAGCCTGCCCTCGGAGCGCTCGCTGGCAAAAGAGCTGGGCGTCAACCGTTCGACGATTGTCGCCGCCTACGACGAGCTGCAGGCGGCCGGGATCGTGGAGCGCAGGCAAGGGAGCGGAACGCTCGTCAGCCAGGACATTTGGGGCTTGGCTCGCACGCGGGTCCCGAACTGGCGGCATCTGACCGAGACCGGATCGTTTCGCCCCAATCTGCCGCTCATCCGGAAAATCCGCAGAGAAACGCAGGAAAACGAACTGATCGACCTGGCGAGCGGCGAGCTTTCGCCTGATCTCGTTCCCCGCGATACGCTGCGACAGTTGATAAGCCCGGATGACTTTCCCGCTCACCTCGGCTACGAGCATCCGCAAGGCAACTGGTCGCTGCGCGAGACGCTGGGCCGCCATATGCAAGAATGGCGCAGCATCGAAGCGCCCGCCACCTCGATCATGATTACTTCCGGGGCGCAGCAAGCCTTGCACCTCGTCGTGCAATGCCTGCTCAAACCAGGCGACGCCGTAGCGATCGAGACGCCTTCGTACTGCCATTCCTTGCCGCTGTTTCACTCGGCTGGCTTGCGCACCTTTTCGCTTCCCGTCGAGCGGCATGGCATCGACCCGAACCAGCTCGCCGAACTGCACCGCAAGCATCGGATCAAAATGGTGTTTCTCAACCCGAACTTCCAAAATCCGACCGGGACGCTCCTGTCGCTTGCCCGCCGGAAGCAACTGCTCGCTTTTTCCGCTGAAAACGGCATTCCGATCATCGAGGACGATCCTTACAGCCTGACCGCTTTTTCCAAAGAACCGATCCCTACGCTCAAATCATTGGACAAGCACGGCACAGTCCTGTACATCAGCTCGCTGACCAAAATCGTCGCGTCCGGCCTGCGCATCGGCTGGATTGTCGGCCCGCAGACCGTCATCGAGCGGCTGGCGGACGCGAAGCAGCAGTTTGACTTCGGGCACAGCATTTTCCCGCAATGGCTGGCCGACCGCTTTTTGGCTTCCGCCGAGTTTGCCCGGCACGTCGATCGGCTGCGCACGCAGCTTGCCCTCCGTCACGACCAGCTATTTTTTTCGCTGCAAGAAACATTCGGCGAACAGGTCGACATGGCGGGAGCACAAGGCGGCATCCATCTCTGGTGCCGCTTTGCCGGAACATGGAGCGAGCAGCAGCTCCTGACCGAAGCCGTCAAGCGGGGCGTCGTCTTCGTGCCCGGCCATTTGTTCGGAGCAGCGCCGGGGCATGTGCGCTTTACGTTCGGAAGAGCCTCTCTCGGACAAATTCCTGCCGCAGTCGAGCGTTTTGCAGAAGCATTTACCGCAAGTGGATGAGCAAAAAAACCGCAAAGTGGATGGCCACTTTTTGCATAGGACGGTATATGATCGAAGCAGATACCTTACCAACCATCTGCATCCTTGTGTGTGCCTCACAGGATGACTGTGTGATACAGAAAGGACGATTGGTCCGTCATGACTATTTTTCCCTTTATTGTTGCCGTCATCATCCTCGTTGTCTTTGCGTTCGTCGGGACGTTTCTCATCGGTCTGAAGCCTGTGGAAGCCAAGCAGCGCAGCTTCAAGCAGCGTTCGCGCAACCTGCTGCTCATATACGGGTGTATTACGTCGATGCTCGTCATCGCCTTGGCCGTCTTTCTCTACAACCTGTAGGACTTGCACTCCCTGCGGGGGAAACCCCCCCTGGAAGAACGGTCTGCCAACAATAAGACGCCGTCTGCCCTTACGGGTGTGACGGCGTCTGGAATCAAAAGATGACGGATCGGTCATCTGCTGTTTTTACAGGCTACAGTATAAGCTCTGTTCTTGCCTAGACGATTTTGCGCGCGACATTTGCCGCTTGCAATCCCCGCTGTCCATTCACAATCTCAAACACGACCTGCTCGCCTTCCTCCAAATTCCGGTAGCCTGTGCCCGTGATCGCCGAATAGTGCACGAACACGTCAGGGCCTCCATCCCGCTCGATGAATCCATATCCTTTTTCCTTGCTGAACCATTTTACTTTCCCTTGAATCATTGCGCTTCCTCCCTGTAATCAGTGCAGCTCTTACGCTTACCTCATCATATGCGGATGCGCCGAAAGTGGATATACAGTAAAATAAATAAAGTACGATTCAAGAGTGCAAGGAAGGGGTGGAGCACGAACATGAAAAAAGCATGGATTCTCGGCTGCGCGCTGCTCTTGACAGCCTGCTCGGAAATTTCCGAAGGCGTACAGACAGCGCAACAGGCAGTAGAAACGGGCAAACAGGCCATCGAGGTAGGCAAGCAGGCGGTGGAAGCGGGCAAGCAGCTCGCAGAATCGGAAATCGCCCAGCAATTGAAGACTTATCTCCAGCAAAAATACGAATCCTCTGAGCCTCTGCGCAACGCCATGTTCAGCGGTGACGGACAGTTGCTCGTCGACCAGTTGCAGCAGACTGAGCTGGCCAACTTCAGTTTTTACAAGTCCGAACTGTTC
Source organism: Brevibacillus sp. YAE8 (assembly GCF_057543335.1). Lineage (NCBI taxonomy): Bacteria > Bacillati > Bacillota > Bacilli > Caryophanales > Paenibacillaceae > Brevibacillus > Brevibacillus sp. YAE8. The sequence continues at coordinate 66,337 of NZ_BAAIYG010000012.1, read as the reverse complement.
GGAGTGGAATACACAGGCAAGCTCGCTGGCGACGGGTCTTTTCAAGTGCTGAAACACGATTTGAACAACCCGGGTGCAGAGCCTACTGTCGTGAAGGAGTTCAAGGTGACTCTTGACGGCAATGGACAGATTCAAGTGCAGTAAAAAAAGGATAAAATAGAAAATTGAACCTGCGATGGTAAAATCGCGGGTTTTTTTAATTCGATTAAAAACTTTTTATTGTTTTTCTACTAAATTTTCTGTGTTTTTTTGTAGATTTTCATATCTGGGCATGATATTGTGTAAGACGTCACTATTACTTTTAACAATATTGAACTGAACAAGAGGTGCTATCCATGAATATGCTGCTCACGTCCATCATTGTGTACATGGTAGGCATGCTGCTCATCGGCTATTATGCCTACAAGCGTACCTCCAACTTGAGTGACTACATGCTCGGCGGCAGGTCACTCGGACCAACTGTAACCGCTCTCAGCGCTGGCGCATCCGACATGAGCGGCTGGCTGATGATGGGATTGCCCGGTGCGATGTACGCCACAGGCCTTAGCGCCTCCTGGATCGCCATCGGTCTGACACTCGGTGCGTATGCCAACTGGCTGTACGTGGCTCCGCGTCTGCGCACGTACACGGAGGTAGCCAACAACTCCATTACGATCCCGGCTTACCTGGAAAACCGCTTCGGTGATGGCTCCCGGATGCTGCGCCTTGTCTCGGCACTCGTTATCATGATCTTCTTCACGTTTTACGTCTCGTCTGGCCTTGTATCCGGCGGTGTCCTGTTTGAAAACACGTTTGACATGGACTACCGTACAGGCTTGTGGGTAGTTGGCCTGGTTACCATCGCGTACACGCTGTTTGGCGGCTTCCTCGCCGTAAGCTGGACCGATGCCGTGCAAGGGCTGATTATGGTCATTGCCCTCATCATGGTGCCGCTCGTCACGATCTTGACCGTTGGCGGCGTGGGCGAAACGTTTACGACCATTCGCTCGGTCGATCCGTCCCTGCTCGATATTTTCAAAGATACAAGTCTGCTCGGAATTATTTCCTTGTTCGCCTGGGGGCTCGGCTACTTCGGACAGCCGCACATCATCGTCCGCTTTATGGCGATTACTTCAACAAAAGAAATTAAGAAAGCGCGTTCAATCGGAATGGGCTGGATGATTTTCTCCGTAGCTGGCGCCATGTTTACCGGACTGATCGGGATTGCGCTGTTCGCGAAGCAAGGCTGGACGATTGCCGACCCGGAAACGATCTTTATCCAGCTCGGTACTGTGTTGTTCCATCCGCTCATCACCGGCTTTTTGCTCGCTGCGATTTTGGCTGCGATCATGAGCACGATTTCTTCCCAGTTGCTCGTAACCTCCAGCTCGCTGACGGAAGACATTTTCAAAACGTTTCTCAAGCGCTCGGCTTCGGATAAAGAGCTGGTCGCCGTCGGCCGCCTCTCCGTCCTGATCGTCGCCGTCATCGCCTTTTTGCTGGCGCTGAACAAAAACGATACGATCCTCGACCTCGTCGGCTACGCCTGGGCCGGATTCGGCGCTTCGTTCGGTCCTGTCATCCTGCTGTCCCTCTACTGGAAGCGGATGAACAAATGGGGCGCGCTCGCTGGCATGATCGCCGGAGCCGTCACCGTCATCGTCTGGACGCGCTTCGATGTGCTGAAAGACTTCCTGTACGAAATGGTTCCGGGCTTCGCCGCAAGCTTGCTCGCCATCCTTATCGTCAGCAAGCTGACCAGCGAACCGTCCAAGGAAGTGGCTGCCCAGTTTGACCAGTACAAAAAAGCAAGCGAATAAAACTGGCCCAAGCAAAAAACGCCCACGCTTTGCCTCCCGTGCAAATGCTTGGGCGTTTTTTTCGTTGCGGTTAAAGCTTTGGCCGCTATTTGTCAGGCCCTCGCACGAGCAACCGTTGCTGTGCGCCAAACTTGCTTACCCGCCCGCAGCGGTTCTTGTTCCGACAGATTCGGACCGCATGACAAAATTTGGCTGCGCCAAGCCGCTGGCGCCGTCTTAGCTGCACGTAAAAAAAGGCAGCCACGCCCGTCCCTTGCCTGACGAAAAGCGTGCGCTGCCTTCTTTTTTCTATCGCTTCACAAGCCGTTACTCCAGTTCCGCGGCCACGCGGTTTACCTTCGCTCCCAGCTCTTCGAGATCCACGGTCATATCCAGCGCGGCAAACAGCCCTGTGAAGTATTCGTTAATCTGCTCGACAACCCGGTTCCGCTCTGTCGCGACCATCTCGCTGAACAGCGCGCTGAACTGCTCGCCAAGCTGCTCGCTTCCGGTCGCGACGTAAGCCGCTACCGGCTCTTGCATGCGCTTTTCCAGCTCTTCGCGCAGCTTCAGCTTGCCGTCCTGCTCAAAAAAGTCTTTCGTGTTTTTGAACAGCCCAAGCGCTGGCTGGAATGCCTCAACAGACACCGGCAGCTCCTCGGCAAAGGCGAGCGTCTCGACCTGGCGCTGCTGGTACGGCGCCAGCGTCAAACCTGCTGCGTAGGCGTGCACGTCTTTTTGCCACGCGGAAACGAGCGCGGCTCCCTGCTTGCTCAGGAACTTTTCCAGGCGCAGTGTGGTGGCGCGCAGCTCCTGTGCCAGATCGTAGCTGATCGAGCGCAGCAGATCGGTCAGGCAGCCCTGGAGCGCCTGCTTCATGCTGCGCCCGTCTTCCTTGAGAACCGCCGGGTTAAAGGCGAAGTTGAACAGCTCGTTGAAGCGGAAAAACAGCCGCTGCTTGACGTAGTAGAGCAGTTCCTCGCGCTCTTTTGCCAGGTCGCGCTCGTACGAAGCGGTAGACAGAGCCGCTACGGCAGCCAACGCATCCGACTGGGCCTTGCTCGCCGCTTCCTTGCGGGCGAGCCGCTCGTCTTCACCGGACTGGGCCATGCGCATGAACTCGGTCAACGTGTCGTAAGCGCGGCGAATTTCGCCCATCGCTGCGTTCACGGCAATCTGTGTCAGCTCGTCGATCGTGAACCGGAGAAACGCTGTTTCAAAAGCGGCCATGCCTGACAGCTTGAACGCTTCCTCTGCCGGCATGAGCGGAGCGCCTTCTGCCGTTTGCGTGCGCTGACGGTACACTTTTTCCGCCGAAGCCGCCAGCTTGCCTTTTTCATGCATGCGCGCCAAAAGCGCCGTCTGGCTGGATACCGGATAAATGCGCGGCAGGCGGATGCCGCAGGTGAGCAAGTTTTTCTCTACGTGCGCAATGACACCCTGCAGCTCCTCTTCCGAAGCGGCGAGGTCAGCCGCATTGACGATGAAAAACATCTTGTCCATCTCGAACGTGTCCTTGACCCGGCCCATTTGCAGCAAAAACTCGCGGTCAGCCTGGGAAAACGCGTGATTGTAATACGTGACGAACAGGACAGCGTCCGCGTTTTTCATGTATTCAAACGCCACACCCGTATGGCGGGCATTGATGGAATCCGCCCCTGGCGTGTCGACCAGCACGATGCCCTGATCGGTGAGCGGGCAAGAGTAGAAAAGCTCGATGTATTCGGCAAAGCAAGCCTTTTCTTCTTTGGCGACGAAGCTTTTAAATGCTTGCATGTCCACGATCAGCTCTCCGCCCAGATGCGTGTCCATCTCGGGAAGACCTTTCGTGACGGCTTTCAAAAACGTGTAGTGCGGCTTCGCTGTCGGCGGAATTTGCGCCACGTCAATTTTGTTCAGTTCGGACAGCGCGCCTTCCAGGCTTGCGGCATGCAGTCCAAAAACGGCGAGCGAGCGCAGCACGTCCTGCTCCACCGCGTCTCTTTGTTTCAGCACCACGCGCACCGTGCCGTGCGGGTGCTCCGCGCTTGGCGGCATGATTTTGTTGATCGCCGCCGTCGTCGGGTTCGGCGATACAGGCAGGACGAGATCGCCCATCAACGCATTGGCAAAAGAAGATTTTCCGGCGCTGAATGCGCCGAACAAGGCGACCGTGAAGCGGTTGGCGGTCAGGCGCTCTGCCCGCTCCTGCATCGCCTGCGCCTGTTGTTGCATCCCTGGTACGGAAACGATTTCATGGCTTGCGCGGCGCAGCCGTTCTGCGGCCGCCACAAGTTTGTCTCGAAGCTGATTCATGATTCCTATTCTCCTTCACGCATGATTGCCTGCAATCTTTCTCTCGTGTTTTCTTCGCTCGCGGTGAGGCTTGCAAGCTGTTCATGCAGCGAAGCCATCTCGCGCAGGACGCCAAGGCGTTCGAGCTGTGCCGCGCTCTCCTGCTCGCTTTGGCTCTCCAGGCGTCCGACGACTTCCTCGATGAACAGAAGACCCGCGCGTCTGTACTCCAGCTTGATCGCGTTCGCGACGTCTGTACAGTAGTTCATCACATACTCGCGGGAAGCCGCCCCATCCTTGATGTGCTTGGCCAGGAACTCGCCCGTTATTGCGATCTCGGTCGCATGGACACGCGCGTGGTACTCCTCGTCGCGGATGTCATGCGCTTGAAGCTGCTTGCTCATCAGTTCCTTGAAATGGAAGTCGAGATTGCCCGCCACTTTTTCGCGGAACTCGGCCAACAGCGCTTCCTCGCGGCGCTGGCGCTCTTCCTCGGTCTTTTTCCCCGCAAACAAAAAGCCCACCTTGAAGCCAGGCTTGCGGCTCTCCAGGTAGCTTTGCGCCGCTTCGTTCGTGCTGTAGTACGTCAACCGGGCGTTGTCGAGCAGCGAGCCCAAGTCTTTTTCCATCTGGGCGCGCGCTTCTGCTGTGCGGTTTTTCAGCGACGCCATGAGCGCCTCTGCCTGGGCAAGCGCGGCGGACACCCCTTGGGCATCGCGGCTGTCTACGTCTGCCAGCTCCAGGCTGTCCAGCTTGCTTTCCAGCTCCTGACGCTTGGAGGCATGGCTGGCCTTTACCGCCTGGACGTGTTCCTCGATCAAATGCTCGGCAGCGCTGCGAACGCTTTTGCCTACCAGCTCCTCGCGTCCAGCGATCAGCGCCAGCAGCTTTTGCCGAAACTCCGCGTACTGGTTTTCCGGATGGTCCGGCTCCGCGAGCGAGGTGTAAAAAATGCCGTCGGGATGAATGTTCCAGGTCGCGAACGCTTCCTCCACACTTTCCTTGTAGCTCTCAAAATCAAGCTCAAAGTCAATGTGCTTGTCAATCATGTTCACAACCAGATAGACTGGCTTGCCGCGATCTTTCAAGGTTTTCGTAAAGTTGAAGTTTTCCTCTGCCTGGACGTGGTTGTAATCCATCATGTAAATGACGACGTCAGCCAGGTGCAGCGCGGATTCCGTCGCGATTTTGTGCGCGGCGTCGGTCGAGTCGATCCCTGGCGTATCGAGCAGGCTGGAATGCTCGTCGAGAAGCGTTCCCGGATAGGAGACTTCTACAGACTCCACGGTATCTCCATCAACGGCAAACTGCTTGAGCTTCTCCATCTCCGTATCCGGATCAAACGTCACGACGTCGCCGTTCATTGTATAGACGCGAGCAGCTTTTTCGCCACCGCGGATCTTCACGACATTGGCGCTGGTCGGAATCGGATTGGAGGGCAGCAGGCTGACCCCCAGCAGCGTATTAATCATCGTGGACTTCCCTGCGGAAAAGTGTCCACAGAAAGCGATGTTCAGCTCGGCTTTCCGCGTTTTTTTTGCAAGCTGCTTCAGCTTGGCAGGAGTCGCTTGATCTCCCTGCCCGGCCATCGCTTGCGCCAGCTCTTCCCATGTATGCGCGAGTTTCGCAAAGTCTGTCTCCCGAACCAAAACTTGACTGTCAAGCACTACGATTCCACCCTTCTCCGTCTTTCCTACTCTCTCTACTACTCTCTATTCTACCATGCCGAATGTATCATACCTCATAGGGTTGTTCAATTCTTTGTGCGAAAGTTTGTCGTGGAACTTTCATCCGCATAAATTCCCTTTGTTCTGGAAAAAATCGCACTAACATGCTATTCGCATTTTGAACGGGAGGGACTTCCATGATGCGAAAATTTTTCGCCCAGCGACGCAAAAAGAAAACCTCTCCCCTCATGCAGCACATGCAGCAGTCACAGCCACAGCTTGCCGGCAAAAAGCTGTCCAGCAGCCTGCAGGAAAACATGGACCTGTTTCGCTCCTTGCTTGGCAACCCTCACGATCTGCTGATCCGCAGCTTTCTCATCGGCAACAGCAACCATCCGTGCGCCGTCATTGCGATTGATGGTCTGGCCAATGCGGATATGCTCCATGCGCAAGTGCTGGGCCATATCCAGTTGATGATCTCTACCGCGGAAAAAACCGTTCCTACTGAACCAGATGCGATCCTCAACCTGCTTTTTGATGAGGTCTTGTCCGTTGTCGAAATAAAAAAAGAAACGTCTCTCGCAGCCACCATCGACTGTATTTTGTCCGGAGATACCGCCATTTTTGTCGACGGCACGAGCGAGATCATCCTCATTGACAGCAAAGGCTGGAAGTCCCGGGCCATCGAGGAGCCCGTCTCCGAAGGGCTTGTGCGCGGTCCACGCGACGGCTTCACTGAAAGCATCCGGGACAACACGGTGCTGATCCGCAGAAGAGTAAAGGACCCGAGCCTGCGCTTTGATAGCACCCTGGTAGGAACGCGCAGCAAAACCGAGCTGATCGTCGCCTACATCGACAATATTGTGGATCACAATTTGGTCAAGGAAGTTCACCGCAGAATCGCCACCATCGACATTGATGAAGTAGAAGAGTCAGGGTTTATCGAGCAGTGGATCGAGGACGATTTTCTCTCGCCCTTCCCCCAGGTGCACAATACGGAGCGCCCGGACAAGGTGAGTGCCGCCCTGTTTCAAGGGCGGGTCGCGATCATGCTGGACGGCACGCCGATGGTACTGATTCTCCCCGTCACGCTCGGTCTGCTCATGCACTCTCCCGAGGACTACTACGAGCGTTGGATCGTCGGCACACTGACCCGGCTCTTGCGTTATTTGGCCGCTTTTTTCGCTGTATTTTCGCCGTCGCTCTACATCGCCCTGGTCACGTTTCACCCTGGCCTGATTCCGTCCGATCTCGCCTTCTCCATTGCCGCCACACGGGACGGCGTTCCATTTCCGGCTTTCGTGGAGTCGATCATGATGATTACGACGATGGAGCTGTTGCAGGAGGCGGGGCTGCGTCTGCCCAAACCGATTGGCCAGACGGTCGGCATCGTCGGCGGTCTCGTCATCGGCGACGCCGCGGTATCAGCCGGGATCGTCAGCCCGGTCATGGTCATCGTCGTAGCGCTGACAGCGATTTCGTCCTTTGCCATTCCGTCGTACCACCTGGCGATCGCGTTTCGCATGATCCGGTTTTTCGCCATGTTTGCCGCCGCCATCTTCGGGGTGTACGGCGTCGTGCTAAGCCTGATTACGATCATCATCCACCTGTCCAATCTGACGAGCATCGGCCATCCGTACCTGGCTCCGTTTGCCCCGCAAATGCCCAGAGACTGGAAAGACTTGATTTTGCGCGCGCCTGTCACCTTTTTAAAAGACCGTCCCGAAGTCCTGCACCCAGAAGATGAAATCCGAATGAGAACAGGGGACTCCAAATGAGTGCACAAACCTTGTCAGATAAAATGCTCACCAAAAATCATATGGGTATCAACATCGCCGCGGTTACGATCGGTGTCGGCATCCTGACCTTCCCGCGCGGGCTCGCCAAAGCGACCAGCGGATTCGACGGCTGGATTTCCGTCGTCATCAGCGGCCTGATCGCCTTTCTGATCGGCTGGCTGCTCGCCAAGCTCGCCGCCCGCTTCCCCAGGCAAACTTTTTTCGAGTACACCTCGATGATCGCAAGCAAGCCGGTCGGCTACGTCCTGACCTTGCTCGTCTGTCTGTACACGATGCTGTTCGTGTCCTTCGAGATTCGCGCGATCGGCAACATCGCCAAGCAGTATTTGTTTTACAACACCCCAGTCGAAATGATTACGTTGAGCTTTCTGTTGATCGTCCAGTATGCCGTGGCGGGATCGCGCATCTCCATGCTGCGGCTCAACCTGTTGTTTTTGCCAGTCGTCCTGGTCGTGATGTTTTTCGTCTTGCTGTTCACCTCGCAATTGATCGAAGTCGAAAACGTTCGCCCCTTTTTCTCATCCGACTGGCGCTCCTTGCTGGACGGCTCGCAAGCGGTGGGGCTTTCCTACTCCGGGTTCGAAATCATTCTCTTCTATACGATGCTGATGAAACGGCCAAAAGACGGAACAAAGGCCATGGCGCTCGGGCTGTTCATCCCGGTGGCCCTCTACTTGACGATCTACATTTTCGTCATCGGCGTCTTTTCGGCCGAGGTCGCCAAAAACTTGACGTACCCGACGATTGATCTTGCGAAAGAAGTGGAAATTCCCGGCGGTTTTTTCGAGCGGGTCGAATCGATCTTTTTTGCGATCTGGATCATGACGATTTTCGATACGTGCATGATGTGGCTCGATATCACGATCCTCAATTTAGCGTCGATGTTCCGCAACGTAAAAAAAATGGTCTGGATCCTGCTCTTGTCGCCGATTATTTACTTCGTCGCGATGCTCCCGCAAAATCTGGTCGACTTCTTTACGTTTGCCGACTATGTGACGTATTTCGGAATGATTATCGTCTACCTGTGCCCCATCCTGCTACTGCTGCTCGCCATCATCCGCGGGGTGAGGGGCCATGAATAGGCGTCTTACTCTGGCCTGCATGGTCGTTCTCCTGTGCACGCTGGTCACGGGCTGCTGGGACCAGGTGCAGATCGAGGAACGCGGCTTTGTCGTCGGTGTCGCCATTGATGCCCCCCGCTCCAACGAGGCCGAAAAACGGGCTGCGAAAGAATCGCCGGGAAAACCACGGGTCAAGCAGCGCTTCCTCGTCACCCACCAGCTCGTCATCCCTGGCGGACTGATCGCAGGCAACCAGGGCGGCGGTGGCGGACAAAACACGACGAACGAAGCGTTTCTCAACCTCTCCTCGGAGGGGGATTCGCTTTTCGAGGTTTCCCGCGAGCTGGCTACCCGAACCAGTCGCGCTCCGTTTTACCAGCACCTCAAGGTTCTCGTCATCTCGGAAGAAGTGGCCCGCTCCGAAAACGGCTTTGCCAACGCCATGGATTTTTTGCTGCGCGATCCCGATTCCAGGCGAAGCAGCAAAGTCTTTATCTCCAATGGCCCGGCCAAAAGCATTATCGAGGTCAAGCCGAAAACGGAAAAGCTGCCCGCGCTCTACATCAACTCGATTGGTGAAAACATCGATCGAAATGCGCGCATGCTTCCCGAGGTCAGAGTGGGAGATGTTCACGAGGAGCTGCTCAACCCGTTCAGCTTCGTCATTCCGAGAGTGCGGGCGGAAAAAAACGAAATCAAAATGGCGGGCAGCGCTGTGTTTTCCAATCGCAACCAAATGGTCGGCTTTCTTGGCGAAGAAGAAACCGAGGGCTTGAATTTCTTGACGGGGAATATTAACGGGGGACTGTTAAAAGCCAAGGTCAAAAACGATTTGGTCGTCCTGAACATCCAGGGGACGAAGCATTCTATCGTACAAGATTTGCGCGACAAGCAGCACTTTATTTTCACGATCCAAATCGAGTGCGAGGGCATTTTGGCAGAAGCCTACGCGCTGATGGATTTTCTCAGCAAGGAAGAGACGAAGAAGCTGGAGCAAGCGTTCGCAAAAGAAATCGAGCGGATGTGCCGGGATACGATCCAGAAAGTGCACAAGGAAATGAAAGCCGATGTCATCAAGCTGGGCAGCAATATCCGCCAAAAAGACTACTCGCTCTGGAAGCAGATCCAGCACGATTGGGAAAAAGGGCAGCGCCTGTACGAAAAGAGCGAAATCCACGTCGAAGCCAAGGTGTACTTGCGAAATGTCGGCTCCATCAACCGTTCGGAAAAAGTAGAAGGAAGGTGACCAGCATGATGAAATATTTGGGCTCGCTGCCCCCGTTTCTCACCTTTGGCGGCGCGCTGCTCGCTTTTTTGATCCCGTTTTTGTTTTACACGGCCAGCAACAAAATCCACGAGTGGGGGGACCCGCCCTGGAAGAACACCAAGAGGCCAAGCTCATAAAAAAAAGGCACGCCTGGCGTTTTGTCAACGAGCGTGCCTATTTTTGTTGCAACTGCGCTGCTTGTCCTTAGTTTTCAGCCAACAAATCCGCGAAAGCCTTCGCGTACGCCGGCAAATCAGGCGGACGGCGGGAACCGACGATGTGCCCATCGACGACCACCTCTTCGTCGACCCACACTGCTCCTGCGTTCTCCATGTCATCCTTGATGCCAGGCGTAGAGGTCGTCTTCACTCCGGCCAAAATTTTTGCCGAGGCGAGCACCCAGCCCGCGTGGCAAATGTGGCCGATCGGCTTTTTCACCTCGTGCATGGCACGGACAAACGAAAGCACCTCCGGATAGCGGCGAAGCTTGTCCGGCGCCCAGCCACCCGGCACGAGCACGCCGTCGTACTGCGCCGGATCAAGCTCGCTCAATGCCTTGTCCACCTCGCACGGCACGCCGTATTTTCCGATGTAGGCGTGTCCCGCCTGCGGCCCCGCCAAATGGACAGTCGCCCCTTCCTCGCGCAGCCTCAGCACCGGGTACCACAGCTCCAAATCTTCAAATTCGCTTTCTACAAAGCAGACTACACGTTTTCCCGCAAGTCTCACGATATCCGCCTCCTTTTTCTCTTTGCATAGAAGAAGCTTGTCTCAAATTCATAATAAAGAACAGCAGTGACATTGTTAAGCAAAGACTATTTCAAGTGCGCAAAGTCGTACTTAGTCAGTCGCAATCCCCTTTTTCCTGCAAAAGAATGTCTATTACATTCCCGCCAACAGGTCCATTCCATATATTCACTCTCCGTCAAATATTATCCTCAAGCGCTTCGTGCGTCAAAGATGAAAACATGCGAAAGAGCGAGAAAAACGAAGAAAACATTAATGTATTGAGGAAGGGATGATCTTGCTATATTTTTTTGCTTTTTTTACACTGTTGTTTTTTGTGGGGGCAATGAAAAGTTTTTTTAGTTCTATTGAGTCATTAAAGAACTCTAATATTGCTCGATTTAATAAAGCAGCAAACACCTCTATAGTGTTTGGGGTTTTGTTTGTCCTCTTCCTGCTGGTTACAATAGCTTTTATCTTTATGACACTTCAGTAGAAGATATATGGTTCCTAAAGTCAACTCTCATCGTTGACTTTTTCTTTGTCCATTTTCACTAATTTGTATCTCAAAGCGGCGCCCGAAAATGAAAAAAGTGAGAAACAGGATTTGCTCGCTGTTCCCCACCTTATAACAAAAACCATATGTATGGATTGCTGGTGCCGGTAGAGGGACTTGAACCCCCACGGTTTCCCTCACGATTTTGAGTCGCGCGCGTCTGCCAATTCCGCCATACCGGCCCGTTCGTGTGCATCATGGTCGGGAAGACAGGATTCGAACCTGCGACCCCTTGGTCCCAAGCCAAGTACTCTACCAAGCTGAGCTACTTCCCGATTTGCTCACACGACGTTGCTCCACTTTGTTCGACAAAATCTGCAAAGTGCCGCAACACTTACGTATTTTACAGGCAAGTCGTCCCAAAATCAAGACCGGATTTTAAAAAAATGTGGCTACCAGTTCCATACGGCAATCCTGCCCAACTGAAAGCGGTGCAGCTCAGGCTCGGCACGCAGCTTCTCCAACTCGCGAATCGGTCCTGTGACGACGGCGCCATAGACGGTGATTCCGTTTTCGCGCAAATAGGCGAGACGCTTGTCGTCATACACATCGAACTCATCAGGCGCATAGGACTGCATCCATTCCAAATCAGGAATGAGCTGATTGGTCGCCTCCTCCACCGATTCGGGCAAATCCATCGTCGTCTCGTAGCTCATGCTTCCTCCCTCGCTGTAGTGAACTGCCGGCCTCAGCACCAGGTGCGGGACGCGGATGGTACTGCCGCTTCGCGTATGCGTCGGCTGAAAGGTTTTCAGCTCGCCTCCGTACACGGCCATCTGCAGCACAGACAGATCGTACTTTTCCAGCAGCTTGAAGAGTTGCAGCGGCTCGTACGGCTGCAGCGTGGAAAACGCCATCTCCGCTACGTAGCCGTCCTCCATATGGGCGAGCTGCTCCCACAGCTCGTTCTGCTCCTCGCGCACTTCCAGAGGCTTTTTGCCGAGCAACGACACCGGCAGGGCAAAACGAAACGTTCCGTCCCGGTCGTCGAGCTGCTTTTGCTGATAGTGGATGTCGTACGCAAGCTTGCCCCAGAGCGGCTTTTTGACCGTCACCGTGCCGACGACCTCCTCCCACTTGCCAAGCTGCTTGTACAGGAGAAGCGTCGTCTCTTGCGTCAGCCAGGGAGACAGCGACACCGGCGTGTGCCCCGACTTGTTCACCTTCAAGCCCGGGTAATGCGTCTCGACCAAGGTCGCGGCGTAGCGGACCAGGTCGTCCTCCTTGCCCAGCTTCGCATAGCCGATCTGAATCACCAGCATGTAGAGCATGTACAAAAACCATATGGCGAGCAATACTTGCGCCATATTTCTCCACAGCGCAAACCGCGACCGCCAGATCAGGCGTCGCGCCCTTTTTTCGTCCCAGACTATCTCGGACACATCAAGCCTTTCGCGCAGCTTGTCATCCTCCATCGTCCATTCCTCCTTCCACTCGCTTCTCCCACTCGCGAAATTTTTTTCGCGCCCGGTGCAGCGTGACTTTTACCTGATCGAGGCTCATCGCAAGCGTATCCGCCAGCTCCTGATAGGAAAATTCCTCGATCTCGCGCAGGTAGAGGATCGTCCTCATCCGCTCCGGCAGTTGCTGCAAAATCCACTCTGCCCGCTGCTTGTCCTCTTTTTGGCGATACATCGTTTCCGGCTCATACGTGCGCGAGGACGCGCTGAACAGACGGCGGATGTTTTCCAGCATGCTTTTTTCCGACGTTTGTTTGCGCAGCCAGTCGATGTACAAATGCCGCGCCACTTTGTAGAGCCACGCCCGCGCCTGTCGGGCATCCTGAATCGAGAGGGAGAGCATGGCACGGTAAAACGTCTCCTGCAACAGCTCCTCGGCCACCTCGCGCGAACCGCACATCCGGTACAAATAGCGGTACAGCGGCTGCTGGTATTCGGCGAACCATTCGCTCCATAGTTGTGCCTTCATCTCCCACCTCCCTTTCATACAAACGAAGTCAGGCGCAAAATGTTACCACTTCTCTCCAAAAATTTGTTTTCCCTCCCCCACGCTCACCTTCGCCGGACCCTCCTTCTCACCCGCTTGCATCCCCGCACACAAGGCTTGCAACAGCCAGGCACTATCCGGAAAAGCTGTCCAGGCCGATTGAACGGATAGTCCAGCGGATGGCGGCCTACCACGATCCAGCGCCCATCCGGCTGCTTTTTCAACTGGTAGACAAGAAAAAAGCGGTCGCTCGGGTCAAATTGAAACCAGACAGCGAGCGTCACGCACCTCTCGCTTTTCTTCAAAATTTGTGATTTGACAATCGGCGCCGCACCGATTCCATCTCCTACCGGAACGGCCAGCCGTCCCTTGATCCGTCTCAGATCGAGGTTGCCGATCACGCGATTCGCGAGGCAAGGCGTCATGAACCGGGTCAAAAACCGGCGAATTTTGTTTTTCGAATTAAACCGCTTGGGCAAAATTCTGCCCCGTTCCCCGACTCGCCGCTGTGCCGAAAACACAATGGTCCAAAAAGCCTGCTCCGCCTGCCGGACAACCCCTACCCACTTTTTCTTCATCACCCATTCCTCCCCTCCTACAAAGGTATGCAGCCTGCGCTGCAAACGGTTGGGCACGTGCCTTTTCATACATAATCGCGGCCAAACGGGAGAAATTATAACGGTGTGCCAAACCAATCTTCTGCCCAAGGAGGAACTGACATGCCAACGCAAATCAACACTGATTCGCTGAAAAAAGCCGAAGTGGCGACCACTCTCGCGAAAAATATGATTACGCAAGCCATCGAGCAATCCGCTGCCAATCCGCAGCTCGCCGAGGAAGCGCTGAAACAGGCTTCGCAGGAAATTGCCCAGGCGCAAACAATGGTGTCGCAGGTTCAGTCCACGCTGCAAACACAGGCGCAAGCGCAGCAAGGCCAATCCCAGTCGTAAGCATACTGCTTCGCAAAAAGGCAAAACAGGCAGACCGGATGCTATCGGGCTGCCTGTTTTGCTGCCAATCAAGGGCTGCCTATTGCTCGTCGGCCCTGCTGTTCTACCATGGCAAACAGTCGTCTCGCTGACGTACAATGATCTCATCACGATCAAGAAGGTACATTCAAAAAAGCGAAAGAGGCGATGTCATGCAGCCATTGACCGGAATCAACCATTTCCTGTTTTCTGTTTCCGACCTGGAGCGTTCTTTTTGTTTTTACCGCGATGTACTCGGCGCCAAGCCGCTCGTTCGCGGCAGAAAGCTGGCCTACTTCGACTGGAACGGCTATTGGCTGGCGTTGAACGAAGAGCGCGACATCCCCCGCAACGAAATTGCCCTGTCCTACACCCATATCGCCTTCTCCGTTGCCGAAGAAGCCTTTGCAGACTGGAAGCGCCATCTGGAGCAGCACGGTGTCCACATTCTCCCCGGCAGAGAGCGCGATGAGCGGGACAAGCGCTCCCTCTATTTCACAGACCCCGACGGGCACAAGTTCGAGCTGCACACAGGCAGCTTGCAGGATCGTCTCGCCTATTACCGGGAAGCAAAGCCGCATATGACGTTTTTCGATTGATAACGCTTTCGATCTTTTTCATGACTTACATAAACATTTCACAAATTCCCAGTAGTTCCACAGGTTCAATTCTTCCTTAAATGGTATAATCAGGTAGGCGGTTTGACCTATTTCCATTACAGCAACTGGCCTCTTCTGCGTCAAGAATCGGTCAGTTTTTCATAAAAAAGCGGAGGGATTCTATGTTTGGGAAGCGTTGGGCGCGATCACAGACTGCCCCGATTCAGGAAAGCGATATTCAGATGACCGAGCAGTTGCGAGCAAAGGTGAACTTTTTGCAAATGAACAGCGAGGATCTCAAACGACTCGCACAAATCGAACCGCTCATTACCGAGCATCTCGATGCCATTACTGAGCGTCATTACCAGATGCTCGGCCACTATGCGAATTTGATGAAAATCATTGAAGCGAATACGACAGTGGGCCGTCTTGCAGGTTCTTTTCGCCATTACCTGCAATCGCTTCCCGACGCCCAACTGAACGAAGCCTATGTAGCAGGACGGGAAAAAATCGGGGAAGTCCACAGCAAAATCGGACTTGCCCCGGAATGGTACACCGGCTCTTACATGCGGCTGTACGAATTTTTGATTCCCGCCATCGTAGACACGTATGCCAGAAAGCCGGACGAGTTGTCCTCGACTTTGCTGGCTTTAATCAAGCTGCTCACTCTCGATTCCCAGATCGTTCTGGAAGCGTACCAGGAGGATAACGATTATAAAGTCATTGACCGGCTGGGGAATGTCCTGGAGCTGGTCATGCAAATCGACAAAATCAAGCATGTGCTGGATACTCTCGACACAACCACGGTGGAGGCGGGTAATGTCAGACAGGCGGCCGAGCAATTGTCAGAATCGGTGCAAAAAGTGGCCCAATCCGCTGTCCAGGTAGCAGAAAATGCCTCTACGACCATAGAGCAGGCTACTGCGGGCC
This sequence comes from Brevibacillus sp. YAE8, assembly GCF_057543335.1. NCBI lineage: Bacteria > Bacillati > Bacillota > Bacilli > Caryophanales > Paenibacillaceae > Brevibacillus > Brevibacillus sp. YAE8. The sequence continues at coordinate 50,765 of NZ_BAAIYG010000012.1, read as the reverse complement.
AACAAATCATTCAGACGTCGCTGACAAGCTTCCTGTCCATGGCGGAGGAATTTGCGGAGATGCAGACAAAAATCTCCTCCCTGATGAGTTCCATCGAAGCCGTCTCCCAGGTGGTGCAGGTGATCCGCAGCGTCGCCGATCAGACGAATCTGCTCGCCTTAAACGCGTCGATTGAAGCCGCTCGGGCAGGCGAGCACGGGCGAGGTTTTTCCATCGTCGCAGAAGAAGTGCGCAAGCTCGCCGAACAAACCAAGCAATCCGTGCAAAGCATCTCCGGCACGATGGAAGCCGTCCGGCAAGATGCCAATCAGGTGAAGGAAACAGCCGCGCTGCTCGGCGTCCACTTCACCGACAAAGCGACGCAAACACGCGAAGCTATCGAGCTGTTGGGAGAGATTGTGCAAAATGTCGAGCAAGTGGGGCATGCGACCGGACATATCGCTTCTTTGACAGAAGAACAGTCGGCCTCTACCGAAGATATTTACATGCGCATATCCCAGGTGGAGAGCAATATGGAGCAGATTTTCAACCACGTCTCCCACGCCGGAAAAAACATCTACGAAATCGGGGCAGGCATCAACAGCCTGCACAAAGGCAGCATCAGCCAGGTGGCCCGTCTAAAAACGAAGCACAGCCTGCGCATCGTCAAGACCGATCATCTCCTGTGGAAATGGTGGGTGTACAACTTCCTGCTCGGCTATCATACGATCGAGGAAAAGGATCTCGTCGACCATCACCGCTGCCGCCTGGGCGTCTGGTACGACGAAGCGAAACAAAACCAGGCGATCAGCTCGCTTGCTTCCTTCCGCCGACTGGCAGAGCCACACAAACGGTTTCACGAAGCTATCCGCCACATTTACACGCTCGCTTCCTCCGGCAAGCAAAAGGAAGCGGAGATGGCCTTTGCCGTCCTCGAAGCGCGTTCGGACGAAGTGCTCGCCTGTCTGGATGATCTCGCTTCCGAGCTGCAGGTCACTTCCTGACGTTTCGCCGTCTGCGGCGCTTGCCCCGTTTTCTGGACGGAGCCGTCGTTGGCTGCGCTACACGCACCCCAAAGGCGCGCATCGCCCTGTGGATCGGAAACGTGATCGACAGTCTGCCATCGGCGGAGCCTGCGAAGTTGACCGCGGCCGCGTAATTGTTTGCCGTCAGCCAGACCGAACCGGAGTCTCCCGGCAACGAAATCGGCGCCGCGCTTCTGATGACCGTCTGGTTGCGGAAGCGGATCGTTCCCAGACCGCCGTAGTCGCCGTAATCGACGTTGATGTCCGTGTGGGTGGATTCCACGATGCCACTGACAAAGCCTGTCGAGCGGCCGACCTTTTTCAAGCGGCTCCCGATAGCGTAAGAGTGGACGTAGCCCGGAACGGTGCCGATTTTCGCATAGCGCGGAGCGAGCAGGTCGTTCGAAGTGGGAATGCTCAGTGCCGCATCCATCTCATTCACTGCATTTTTCCGCAGCCGGACGAAGCGGTACAGTTGTCCAATCCGATCGCGCCCGGAACGCCCGCCATCCGCCCCTCCCGGCTGGATCGTCTCGGAATAGCCGCCCGAGTTGTTCCGGTTCAAAACGTGGTTGTTGCTCAGCAAAAAACGCTGGGCGCGGCGGATCGCTCCTGTCACGATCAAGCCCGCAGTCCCCGAAGCCCCGGGATATCCGACGCTTGCGCCCGCTATCACCGGACGGATTCTCCGGCGATAGTTGGCAGTCGAGCGCAGCTTTTGATGGCTAGTGCATCTGCCGGAGGTAACCGTCCGCACGGGAACCGCGACGTGCGACGTAATTCTCGGACTTTTCCCGCCCTTTTTCCGTTTGACGGCGACACAGCTCGGGCAGCCTTTTTTCACCGCCGCGCTCGCGTCCAGCGTGTACAGTACGACGCAAGCTCCTTTTTTGCTGTTCTTGCCGTTTACATATCCGACGCCGATCCCCATGACACCAGGCATCCGCTTCCACCTCTTCACCAGGTGATTCTTGGCTCTCAACGCTTCTCGAAAGGTAGCCATACACTCATCTGTCCTTCCCAAGTGATTTCGTACATAGCCATCCTATGTCCGACTTGGCCAAGACCGTTGGACGCTTGCCAACCTCGCGAGAGCCTTTTTTATGAGCTAGCTAGTGGATGCGTTGCTGCCTTGCTACTGCCTTGCTGCTGCCTTGCTGCTGCCTTGCTGCTGCCTTGCTATCCTGCTTTCCCCGCCTCCCATTTCCACAAAACCTCACTTCCCCGACAAACATGTCCCATGCGACCTGCCCCTTCTCGTTCGGTTGCAATTTTTCGGATGCCATCGTCACTTTGTAGAAGCGAAAAAACCGCCATCCTCTGCACGCAAGCGAGAGAATGGCGGTTCATGTATGAGTGAAGCTGTCGAAGCTTTGGTTAAGCCGATCAGGACGCTTCCGAGATCGTGCTTGGCACGGCAGCCTGGTTGACTTTTTTATTCGTATGCACCAGCAAAATGTTCAACACAACCGCTGTCAGCGAGCCTGTCACGATACCGTTTTGCAGCATCATTTTCACCATGGTCGGCAGTTGGTCAAACATGCTCGGCACAGCGGCGGAGCCGAGGCCGACCGCGATACTGCAAGCGGCGATCAGCAGATTTTCATTTTGGCGAAGATCTACGTGCGACAAAATGTTGATTCCGGATGCGACTACCATCCCGAACATCGCGATCATCGCGCCGCCCAATACGGCATTGGGGACGACCGTCGTCAGCGCAGCCAGCTTTGGCAAAAGCCCCAGCACAACCAGCAATCCGCCAGCCCCGATCATGACGTCGCGGGTTTTGATCCCCGTCAAGGAAACGAGCCCTACGTTTTGCGAGAAGGCAGTGTATGGGAACGCGTTGAAAATGCCGCCCAGAACAATCGCGATTCCTTCGCCGCGCAAGCCTTTGACGACGTCCTTGTCCGTTACTTTCGTCTCGGTTACTTTTCCGAGCGCAAAATAAACGCCAGTCGACTCTGCCATACTAATGATGTTGACCAAGATCATCGTCACAATCGCCACAATCGAAAATTGCGGCGCGCCGAAGTAAAACGGCTCGACTACGCTGAACCAGGACGCTTCCGCCACGCTGGCGAAGCTGACCATGCCCATCATGTACGCGACGACTGTCCCGACGACAAGGCCGAGCAAGACGGAAATCGCGCGAATAAATCCGGTAAAGAAGCGATTAATAAACAAAATAATAGCCAATGTTCCGAGCGCGAGCAGCAGGTTGCGCGGAGAGCCGAAGTCCGGCATGCCTTGTCCACCGGCGGCGTTGTTCATCGCCACAGGAATGAGCGACAGACCGATAATGGTCACGACAGAGCCTTGCACCACGGTCGGGAAAAACCGCAGCAGCTTGCCAAATAACGGAGCAGCCAAGACGACGAACAGACCGGAGACGATTATCGCTCCATAAGCCGTGGCCAGATTGCTCGTAGAGGCAATCGCGATAATCGGACCTACGGCAGTAAACGTACAGCCAAGCACAACCGGGAGACGAATCCCTGTGTAGCGCGTCCCGATGACTTGCAGCAACGTAGCGATCCCGCACGTGAACAAATCGGCGGCGATCAAGTAAGCAATCTGCGCAGGAGTCAGGTTCAGGGCCCCGCCAATGATAAGCGGTACGACGACAGCACCCGCATACATCGCAAGTACGTGCTGCAGACCTAAAGTAACTATCTTCTGTTTGGATAGCATGAGGTATTCTACTCTCCTCTAGTAATAGGATTTAGACACGGACAGTTTCCGCTTGAATGAACTGAATGCCCTCTGGAGACATGGACGCGATGCGCGCCAAAGACTCAATGCGGACACCCGCTTGCTCCAGCAATCCACGGCCTTCCTGGAAGCTTTTCTCGATCACGGCTCCGATGCCGACCAGGTGAGCGTTGGCGTCTTTAATAATCTGGGTCAACCCGATCAGCGCAGCCCCGGTCGCGAGAAAATCGTCCACGATCAGCACGCGGTCATCCGGCGACAAATACTGCTTGGACACGCTGATCTGATATGTTTCCTGGCGGGTAAAGGAGTGGACAGGAGCCGAGTACACCTCTTCTGTCAGCGTCACTGCCTTTTTCTTTTTCGCGTACACAAAAGGCACACCCAAAGCGAACGACGTCGCCAGCGCAAAATGAATGCCGCTCGCCTCGATCGTCAAGACTTTCGTAATTTTCTCGTCGGCAAAAAGCTGGGCGAAACGCTCGCCGATCTTCATCGTCAATTGAGGGTCTACCTGATGGTTCAAAAACGCATCCACCTTCAACACGGATGCGGACAGCACCTTGCCGTCTTGTACGATGCGTTCTTGCAATTCTTTCATGTTTTCTTCCTCCTCCATCAACTCTAGCGTGCCAGCAAACGACGCTAGTCCAACCAAATGAGAACACTTCGCTTCGCCGAGTTGTTCGGGCGAACGGCGCTTGTCCTTTTTGTCGATATCCATTTTTCTGGATTCCATCGACGAAAAAAAATAAAGCCCCGAACGGACAGGTCACAGGCAGGCTCAGGTGATAAAACCAACGCCAAGTGAAACTGTCCCTCGGGGCTTTTCTCCCTCAGGTATAACACGCCACAAAAAAGCGTGTCAGCGTCCTTTCGACCAGACGACCCACTCCCTCCTGTCACATGGAACAGGAAACAGCGATAAGCGCAGTCGATGGAACGCGATTTCACTCGTAGTCAGGTGATTTACGGTCACCCGGTAGAAACTGTTGGGCCTTATTCCCAAAATTATACGAGCACTTCGTATGCGGTTTATCCAGCACGATTGCTGGGTCTTGCCCCAATCTATCACAACTGGCTTGCTGGAATCAAGCGTAAATTTCTGAAAGTCTAGCCGCGCGCTTGCCCTGTCTCCAAACGAAAAGAGCCCCCGGTTGTCCGAGGACTCTTGCGTTTTATCGCTTCGGCTTTTTGCTTCGTGCTTGCATGGTGATTTTTTTCCACTTGTCCTTCTCTGCTGCTGCCAGCCTTGCATCTTCCTTGCGAGCCAGATGGGCCAGTTCGCGCTGAAGCTTCAAATAGCTGTCGAAGCGAGCTTTTTCCAGCGAACCGTCCTCAATCGCCGCCCGAACGGCGCACCCTGGCTCCCGCCCGTGCTGGCAATCGTTGAATCGGCACGCTTCCGCCAGTTGCTCGATATCGTCAAAAGCTCCGCGGAACCCCTCATCCGCTTCCCATAGCTGCAGCTCGCGCATGCCCGGCGTGTCGATCATGAGAGCGCCGTCCGGAAGCTGGAACAGTTCGCGGTGAGTAGTCGTATGGCGGCCGCGGTCGTCTCCCTCGCGCACTTTGTTTACTTTTTGCTGCTCTGCTCCGCTCAGCTTGTTGATTAAGGTAGACTTGCCGACACCAGAGGACCCCATGAGCGCCACTGTCTGGCCACACCCCAGGTACGGGGCAAGCTGTTCCAGCCCTTCTCCCCGCTCTGCGCTGACTACGTGCACAGGCACGCCAATCGCGACGCTTTCTACGTCCGCGATGCGCTGCTCCAGATCGTCGCACAAGTCGGCTTTTGAAAGCACGATCACCGGATTGGCTCCGCTTTCCCAGGCGAGGATGAGATAGCGCTCCATCCTGCGTATATTAAAATCGTTGTTTAAGGCATTCACTAAAAATACGGTATCGACGTTGGCAGCCACGATCTGCTCTTCGACGCTGTCTCCCGCAGCTTTGCGGGAAAACTTGCTCTTGCGCGGCAGCACTGCATGAATCGAGGCTTTCTTTTCCTCGGGACGCGCCGTGATGACGACCCAGTCTCCTACCGCCGGATAATCCTCGCGGCCAGTCGCCTCATAGCGCAACTTGCCCGTGACTTCGCCCAAAAGCTCGCCGTGCTCGCTCAACAGACGATAAATGCGTTTATGTTCCAGCGTGATTCTGCCCACGCTGTAGCCTTTCTCGGCATAAGGGGCGAACAGATTGGCAAAATGCTCATTCCAGCCCAAAGTTTGCAAAACAGATTGATTGGTTGTGTGATTCAAAACGGATTCCCCCTGCAAATGGTTGTATGATTGGCCCTACGCCAAAACCAGTCGCAGTCGAATCCTCATTTTTTTGAACGGTGCTACTGTTCGCTTGAAAGGAGGATTCCTGCGACGGACGTTCCTACACTCTGTACGAATTTGATGTTTGCCATAATACATCTCTCCTTTTTCAAGCCCGCACCATTCATGGTTTGGAATCAACTTTTTCCCAATCATTGTAACACATCAGGAGGCATGGAAAAAGCCTCAGTCTCCACCTCCACCGCCGCCTCCGCCTCCGCTGTCTCCACCGCCACTGTCGTGGCTGCATCCATATCCATCCGAGTCGTGGTGGCGATGATGGTGATGATGGCCGCTGTCCACATAAAAGGCTCCGCCACTGTCTGAGGACGACGAATACGAGCGTCTCCTTCCGCTCTTTGCGACGGCTCTGATCGAAAAGAGAGTCACTGCGATTACGAGAAAAACGACGATGAGAATAACGTACTCCATCAGCGTCCACGCCCTCTCCGCCCCTAAGGGGAATACTGTGTTCACTTTCATTATACCACAAGCTGGCTAACACTTTTGGAACAGGATGGGTGAAAAGGATGGCGTTGGTGGGGAGGGGAGCTGACTGCCTCGGGGTCGGGGTGTCAGAGGGGCAGCTTTTCTGGCTGTCTGGCTGTTCGGTTGCACGGCTTTCCGGCTTTCCGGCTTCACGGCTTTCCAACTGTCCGGCTGCACGACTTTCCGACTGTCCAACTGCACGGCTTTCCGACTCCCCGGCCGTTATGGCTTCCGCTTCCGGCCGCCCGACTTTCCGACTTCCTGACTGTCCAGCCATCTAACCATTTGGCTGACTTCCCTGCCCTTCCTGACCCTCGCGACCTCCCGTGACCTGCCACCTCACCCCACAAACTGCCCGGCAACTGGCGCGAGCGCCAAAATGCCGGCAATCGCGAACACCCGACAAGCCTTTCTCGTATAGCAATACGCCTTGAGCTGCCCCTTATCCTCATCCAGCAAAAGAATCCGGATGATTCGCCTGCTCGTCTGGCCCCGCTTGTTCAAATAAATGATCTCAACCGCTTGCTGTCTGTCTCTGTACTTTTTCAAATCCGCCAACACCAAAGCTGTCACCGCCTCATGAAAAGACATGATTGATTGGACGCGCAGCCGTCTCCCCATGCCTAGCTGCTGTTGAAAACATCCTAACACAAGAGAACTCATGTTCGCAAATTGGTTTTTTTCCCTGCTTGCTACCGGGATCGTTATGGCTGCGTCCTCTTCGGCTCGCGACAATTGGATGAGCCTCTTTTCAAAAGAGACGGTGCGGTATTGCACAAAAAAGCCCGGCCACCTTTAGTGGCCAGGCTGCTATTTCACTTTTTCCTTCGAATTTAGAATCAACTTTTTTAACAACGCATCGCTTTCTTTACGTTCAGCCTCGGTTACAGACGGTATGGCAAGGATACCTTTTGCGACATCTTCAAGCTTCTCCATTCGAAGATCGATTAAAAACTTGTTTCCCATATTGCCATCCTCCTATCCAAAGCCTGAACCAATTCAAAAGCTGACGGCGGCGGTATTACAATTCTGTGACCGATACTCTGTGCGCGTAAAGATTGAACGTAATGTTCAATGAGATTCGTCTTTGCAAAAAATGCTACCCAGCCACCGAATCCTAAATCAAAACTTTTTTTGCACGCAATGGCAAAAAGATGAGGGCCAACACCAACAAACTCTTTTTTTGCGCTACCTATGTTCCATAGGGCGCTTTCTGCTACATATACATCTACCTACAGTTCGTTTGGCTCCAAGGATATTAAACCTTGAATGACAGTATCACCTTGAACCGTAAGCTTATATACATCGCGCGAACTACTCTGAAACTCTTTGCGCCAGTTAACGCCTGCGCAGCACCCGCCCGAACACCGCCAGGATCGGCAGCAGTAGCAGCGCCGCCGTCAGCAAGGATGCGCGGATCGACAGGCGGTTTCCGATCCAGCCGACTGCTGGTCCTCCTGCCGTCTGTCCAAACGCGTTGGACTGGCTCATCATCGACAGGACGGTCGCCCGCACGCTGCTTTCGATGTTCAGGTTCAGCCACGTGTCGTACAGCGGGTTGATAAGTGACTCGATGGCTCCGATCAGCAGCAAGGTGGCCAGCGCCCAGCCAAAATCAGGAGCCATGGCGAAGGAGATCAACGCCGCAATTTTCAGCGCGGTCAAAACGAACATGCCGACAATGACGACACGCCCGTTGTTGACATCCAGCCGCTTCTCGGCAAAGCTGACCGCGAACAGCCCGAGCAGGCTCGACAGGGCGGCAATGATGCCGAACCACATCGCCATCGAAATGCCCGCAAGCTGCGGGAAGCCAATCTCGGAAATCAAGTGCGCTTCCCGCAGGCGGTCGTATCCCTCGGAAGCTGCGCCCGTAAACAGCGTCACAAGCAAAATCAACAGCAAGATCGGCTGCCTGCGAATGACGTGTGCGCCAGACAGCCACGTCTGGGCCATTTCCCGCCAGTGGGAAGCGCCTCGCTCGCGCTCCCTGGGCGTAAAGCCCGTCTCCTGCATGAACAGGATCAAAAACACGCCAAGCCCCAAATAGATCAAGCCCCCGACCAGATAGGGCAAGTTTGGAGCCAGCGTGGACAGCCAAACGCTCAGCCCGATTCCGAGCATATTCGCCAGCAAAGAGTAGCGCTTCGCCCGCATGAAGATGCTCCCGAGCTTTTCTTCCCCCACCTCGTCCGCAATCCAGGCCGTATCGGCCCCGCTGACGAACGTGTCTCCCACGCCGAAAAACACTTGGGCAACCAACACCCACATAAACGCGGAGACAAACGGCAAAACACCATCAATGGCAGGCAAAATACCTTGCAGAACAAAAGCCGTCCCCAGCAAAAACATCCCGATAATGACAGACAGACGGCGGCTGTACGTATCCGCCACCACACCCGTCACGCCCTCGAACAAGAGCACGGACAGCTCCAGCACCATGCCGACCAGCAAAAGCTCAAACGGATTCAGTCCCAGCGCCGCAATGTAGTAGAGCGCGTAGGTCGTAAACATCGTCGCGTTGGCGAGCGACGTCGCAAATCGTTTCGTCATATATACATGCGTTGCATTCATAACCATGGAAACAGTCTCCACCTCTTTGGGCAGATGACACGTTCCGTCTTTCCAGCCGTGATGCCGCTAGATTACTGCTCGTTATCGCGGAGAAAATCCGCACGTGCCACACTGCCACTCGTATTGTTTTCCTACTCTTGTGTTCGCTTGCGCCAATTTGATTGTGATTGACATTATTTAACACCTCCGAAAGTAATTAGCCTTCATTATAAAGTGATTCCGGAAAAATAGGTAGAGAAAAAATGAAAAATGCCGTGCAGCATATCGACTAGCTGCACGGCATTTCCGCCGTTTGGTTTTACGCTTTTTTTCTAAACAGGCTCACAATGGAGAGCAGAAGCGCCAGTCCGGAGAGCACCAGTGGCAATGTGTTGCTGCCGCCTGCACTTGCCGCCGCCTGATCTTGGGCTGGGCTTGCCGCCGGTGCAGCAGCGTCGTGCCCGTGATCGTGTCCGGCTTCCCCAACGCCCGCTTTCACTGTAGTCACGGACGCAGGCGTCTTGGAATCCTTGTCTCCGGTCCACTCAACTACTTCGCCATCCGCGTAAGTCTGATACGCTTTCCATGCGAGTGCACCTTCCTCTTTCGGGTTCGCGCCCACGAAAGCGAACTCCATGAACTCATGCGCCTTGATGCCGCCGTCTGTCGCGGTCCAGACGAGTGCTGTGTTCACGCCGTCCTTGTCTTTTTCAAACTCGTAGCTCCAGCCCGGAACTGGCTGTACGGTGTTCACTTTCACTCCAGCCGGAAATTCCAGCTTCACTTTTACTGTGTTGACGTCCTTTTCCACAGGTACGCGAACGGTATATTTTTCATAAGAGCCGGTAGTGGTTTCTTTCGGATAGACGTTGACGTGCGCTTGCGCCGCAGTCGCGAGCGTCAAAACTGCTCCTGCCACCAATACACTGCTCAGCCATTTTTTCATCTTCATGCAAAAAACCCTCCTAGTTTGTCGCCGTTTGTTTTGCGGCTTGTGTGTTTGTCGTGTCATTCATGTCAGTCGGATAGTTGGTCTGGCTCATCCAAAGCCCTGCCAGCACAGCGACGATACCGAAAATGATTTCCCAGCGCAGCCATTTCATGAGCAGACTGCCGTTCGCCCGCCAGCGCTTCGTTTGCCGATAGGCGAGCGCGAGCATGATGCAGACGCTGACGATTTTGGCGTAGAGCAAATAGCTCCAGGCAAGCGAGCTTTGCCAAATGAGCGCTACATCGGTCTGCACGATCAGCATGAGCACTCCCGTCACGACGGCAAGTACGGCCGCCGCGGCAACCAGGCGCAAGAAGAAGGCCTTGAACGGCGCATTGCCCCGCTCTGTTTCTTTTGCCACCAGCAGCAGGTAGACGAGCGCGCCAAGCCATAGCGCCACTGTCAGGACGTGCAACAGCCGCAGCACGATCGACAGCCAGACAGGAGCAATCCCCCAGGCATGGCCGCCAAAAGCTTGCGCGCCAATCAGCAGTACCCAAATTCCCGCGTACCAGCCAGATACCATGTTCGGAATAGCCAATAGCAGCAGGAGCAGAAAGGAGACGATCAGCATGACGGCAAACGGAGACTGCGCGAGCAAATGGCTGTCAAACCGCCACAGGGCTTGCGTCAAGGTAACGGCCGTCAACGATTCGTCGTACAAAAACCAGAGAAAAACAAGTCCCACGAGCGCAAGCGCCCAGCCGATCTGCCTGCCAATCCCGATCAGCGCCCGAAGCGTCGGCAAACCGTAGCGCTGTCCTCGATCGGCAATCAGATACAAACCGCCGCCGAGCAAAATAATCCCTTGCGCAAGGTAACGATAGACGATCAAATAATTCGTATCCGTCTGCTTTGCCCCGGGCGGCACCACGACCGCGCTTTTTTGCCCGATGGAAAAGGTCAGGCGCTCCTCAACCGGATGGCCGTCTTCGGATACGACCGCCACGATCACCGAGTACGTCCCTTCCGCCAAATCCGCCGGCAACTGCGCATTCACCTGCGAAGCATCTCCCGGCTGCAAGGTCGGTCGCTGCATTTGTATTTCCTTGCCGTCCCAGTCAAACAGGCGTACGGTGACGAGATCCGGCTCCAGCGTCTCGGTAAAGCGCATGGAAATTTGTCCCGGATTCGCCTGCAGCACCTCGCCGTCTTTCGGAGTGCTGCCCATCATGCCTGCATGGGCATAGGCCGAATTGGTTCCAATCGCAAGCACAAGAAAAAAGGCCAGCGAAAGCACGGTCCATAGTCGCTTCATGCTGTGCATCAGCCAATCACCTACTTCCTTCGCCTTTTCGTCACTAATCCTATCAAAATCGTCTGTGAATCTGTATGGCTACATCGGGCTATCTGCTGTGACGATTTTTTGAAGCAGCCGAATATACCAGCAAAAAAAGACACCTACGAGTAGTTTTTCCCGCGTGGTGTCTTCTTTTGCTGCACGTCTATGCATTACTCGTCGCTTTGCTGCTTGAGGAAGCGCAGAATGAGCTCGTTTACCACTTCTGGCTGGTCCATCGGCGGGATGTGGGCCGAATCTGTCAAAATGACCTTTTCAGCCCGCTCGATCCGCTCAGCCAGCTCGTCAGCGATTTGCAAAAAGTCGATGTAATCGCGTGCTCCCGCAATGACCAGCGTGGGGGCCTTGATTTCCTCCAGACGCTCTTTTGGAGGGGGAGTGAGTCCCACGAGTCCTTCTCCAAAAGCAGGCAAAGAAAAGGCGTTTCGACTCATGCTTGCAAACAGCTCACGCGCTTTTGCCCGCTTGGTATTCGCCGCACAGCCAGGTCCGTCAAACCACATCCGGGTATTCTGCTCCAGCGCTTCCTCTGTCTTTTTGGCTTCCAGCAGTTGATGAAACTGTTCCATATCCCGCAATCTCTGCTCGCTTCTCGAATGGCCAAACAGCCCCGACGAGATCAAAACCAGACTTTTCACCATTTGCGGGTACACAAGCGCAAACTCCTGGGCTACCATTCCCCCAAAGGAAAGACCCGCCACGTGTGCTTTTTCGATGCCCAATCCGGCCAATACAGCACGTACATCATCGTATAGCGTAAAAGGCAAATTCGTCGCAGGTGTTTTGCCAAAGCCGCGGAGGTCAAAACGAATCACCTTGTACGATTCCGCCAAAGCCGCTACCTGCTCATCCCACATCCTGTTGTCCAGATTGAACCCGTGAATCAACAGAAGCGGCTCGCCTTCCCCAGCCATTTCGTAGTAAAACCGCGTTCCATTCGCTTCCAGAAAGCCTGAATCGACTGCTTGTCCAGTTTCCATATTTTTCACCTCTCCTTCCGTATACTATCTCATCTCTGCTTCTTGTTTGTCCAACCAACGCTGCACAGGCAGGGCTTTCGCAAGCAACCGCTTGCTGCTTTACAGTAGAAACAAAAAAACCGAGACGGGATTTCTCCCAGCCTCGGTCTTCGTTGTTACCTGCCGCTCTTCATCTCTGTCCAGTAGCGGTCGTATTCTTGCAGCGTATCGCCGACGTCGACCAGCCACTCGGCGCGGTCGATGTCCGCTTTGTCCAGGAAGATCATCTTGTTGGAACGGTATTCTTCGCTGTGCAGCGGGTATGCTTGCTCGTTCGGGTTGCTGTAGCCGATGGATTCGTAGTTTTTCACGCTGACCTCAGGGTCCATCAGGTAGTTGATGAACTTCTCGGCCAAGTCTTTGTGCTTGGCTCCTTTTGGAATCGCCAGCGTGTCCGCCCAGATCGTTGCGCCCTCTTTTGGAATGACGTACTCCACATCCGGGTTTTGGCCGTTGATGATCGCAGCGTCGCCAGACCAGACCGTACCGATCCACGCTTCCTCCGCGATCATTTTTTGCTTGATGTTGTCCGTATCAAAAGCCATGACGCCCGGCAACATTTTTTTCAGGTCCGCGAACGATTTTTCCAACTCGTCCTTGTTTGTTGTGCTGTTGGAAAAGCCGTTTTTAATCAAAGCCATCCCCATGACTTCACGCGGGTCGTTCAGCATGATGACGCGGCCTTTGTACGCTTCGTTCCACAGATCGCTCCAGCTTGTCGGGGTTTCTTTGACGTACTTCTTGTTGTAGGCAATCCCGGTAATGCCCCACGTGTAGACGAGCGAGTACTTGTTCTCCTTGTCAAAAGGAGGCGTCTTGAACGTGGACACGATGTTTTTCATGTTCGGGATGTTCTCTTTGTTCAGCTCTTCCAACAGGCCGAGCTGAATCATGGTCGCGACCATGTAATCGGACGGCTGGATCAGGTCGTAGCCCGAGGCGCCCGCCTGGATTTTCGCCAGCATTTCCTCGTTGCTGCCGTAGATGTCGTAGTTGACCTTGACGTTGTACTTCTGCTCAAAATCTTTAATGACGTCGAGGTCGAAGTTGTCGGCCCAGGAGTAGATGTTCAATACTTGCTGTTCTTGCTCGGACGATGAGCAGCCGACTGCTGTCACCGCGAGGACGGCGGTCAGGGCGCCGATCATCATGGACTTGAAACGTTTCATTTTTTCTTCTCAACCTCCAAATCGGTATGGGATGTTTTTTTCGGTCGACTAAAAATGAATCTGACCGTTTTTGGAATCCTTGCGGCGGAACAGCTCGGCGATGATGACCAAAAGCACTGTGCTTACGATCAGCAGCGTCGAAAGCGCATTGACTTCCGGCGACACGCCTCGCTTCACCAAACCGTAAATGTATAGCGGCAAGGTGGTCGAATTCGGACCAGCCACGAAGAACGAAATAATGAAATCATCCAGCGATAGCGTAAACGACATTAAAAAGCCGGCGACGATCCCAGGCATAATCAAGGGCAGCGTCACATGGCGCAGCGTCTCCCACGGGGTCGCGCCCAAATCTTGTGCGGCCTCCTCCAGCTCCTTGCCCATATCGGCGAGGCGGGCGGAGATGATGACCATCACGTACGGCATGGAAAACGTCACGTGCGCCATAATCAGGGTCCATTTGCCAAGCTCGATGTGCGCTTGGCTGAACAAAACCAATAGGGCCAGTCCCATCATGATCTCGGGAATGACGATCGGCAAGTAAATCAGCCCGTTGACGATGTTGCGCCAGCGCAAGGAATAATGCTTGATCGCAAGCGATGCGGCCGTGCCGAGAACAGTCGCCAGCACGCTGCTGATGACGCCGATCGACAGGCTGTTCGTCAAGGCCTGCATCACCTGCCGGTTGTCAAACAACGATACGTACCACTTCCAGGTGAATCCGTTCCACGTCGCATTGATGCGCGAATCGTTGAACGAGTAGAGCACGAGAATGGCAATCGGCAAGTACAAAAAGGCGAGCATCAGCCAGGAGTAGCCGGTCAGCGTATGTCTGCGCCATGTTTTCATGCTGCTCCCTCCTTCGCTTCGCCCGCTTTGACCGCGCGGAAGTAGAGAAGAATGAGAAGCATCGACAGAAGCATCAGCACGATGGACAGCGCCGAGCCAAACGGCCAGTCACGCGCCGAGAGAAACTGGTTCTGGATGACGTTTCCGATCAGGGCTGACTTCGCTCCGCCCATCACATCCGGGACGACGAACATCCCGATGGAGGAGACGAACACGAGAATTGATCCGGTGACGACGCCTGTTTTGGTCATCGGCAACGTCACATGCCAGAACGCTTTCCACGGAGTCGCCCCGAGGTCGTAAGCGGCTTCCAGCTTGCGGCGGTCCATCTGCTCCAGCGACACGTAAATCGGCAGCACCATGAACGGCAAAAGCGTGTACACCATGCCGAGCAGCACCGAGCCGGAATTGTACAACAGCGGCAACGGTTCCGTGATAAGCCCCAGCGACTGCAAAATCGTATTGACGACGCCTTGCGAGCGCAGGATGATGACCCAGGCGTAGGACCGGACGAGGAAGTTGATCCAGAACGGAATCATCACCAAGAGCAGCCAAATTTGCTGCGAAGACTTTTCCAGCCGGGAGATGTAGTACGCGAGCGGATAGCCGCAGACGATCGACAAAAACGTCGTCAGGATGGCGACCACCAGCGTGTCCGCGAAAATTTGCCCGTACAAAGGGTCCAGGATGCGAATGTAATTGTTCAGCGTAAACTCATAGACAACTTGCCCGTATGTGCCTCTTTTTAAAAACGATAACAGCGCAATCAGGAGCATGGGCAGGACGAAAAGCACACCCATCCACAAAAGGGCGGGTGCCGCGAGCAGTTTTACCGGCTTTTTGTTCAACAAGTCAGGATCACCTCGTCCGTCTGCGCCCAACCAAGAGCTACCCGATCTCCCACCTTCCAGTCCAGACCGTCGCCCGCATACTGATGCGCCATTACCGTCATGTCCTGGCTGTCCAGGCGGATAAACACTTTGCGCAGGTTGCCGAGGAATACCGCGTCGGTAATCGTCCCCTGCTTCTTGTGCTTCTCAGGCTCCGTATGCGGCTGATACAGCTTGATCTTTTCCGGACGGACCGCTGTGTTCGTGCCGTTTTCGCGGAAAATGTTGTTCTCGCCGATAAACGTAGCGACAAACAGCGTTTGCGGATGGTTGTAAATCTCTGCCGGGGAAGCAATCTGCTCGATCCGTCCCTTGTTCATGACCGCGATCCGGTCTGACATCGCCATCGCTTCTTCCTGGTCATGGGTGACGTAGATGAACGTGATCCCGAGGTTTTTTTGCAGGTTTTTCAGCTCCAACTGCAAGCTTTTGCGCAACTGGTAGTCCAAGGCGCCAAGTGGCTCGTCCAACAACAGGACGCGCGGATTGTTGATAATCGCCCGGGCGATCGCTACCCGCTGCTGCTGTCCGCCAGAGAGCTGCTTCGGCGTGCGCTTTCTCAGCTCGGTCAGTTGCACGTACTGCAACACTTCCTCCAGGCGCTTCTTTTGCTCACTGGCACTTACCTTTTTCATTTTCAATCCGAACAAAATGTTTTGCTCGACAGTCATGTGCGGAAACAAGGCGTATTGCTGGAACACCATGTTCATGTCCCGTTGGTAAGGAGGCACATGGGTGAGCGGCTTCTCGTCGAGAAAAATCTCCCCGGAGGTCGGCTCCTCAAATCCAGCAATCATCCGCAAAAGCGTCGTCTTGCCACAGCCGCTCGGGCCGAGCAACGTCAAAAACTCCCCTTCTTCAATGGAGAGAGAAAAAGAGGGGACGACGATGGAACCGTGAAAGCTTTTTTCAATTGAATCCAGATGAATAATCGTTTTCATTCTGTCATCTCACCATATGTCATTATACTCATAGCAATCTAGGTAACTATATCGTGTTAGCTGGTTTTTGTAAACAGTTTCACCCGCATTGGCCCCTGATTTTTTTTGCAGATCGTCTTCCAGACAAAACCGAACAAAAACAAGACGGAGCAGCACCAATGTTCTCTGCTCCGTCGCCTGTTCGGATTGCCCGCTGCCCGCTACAGCGAAGGCGATTTTGGCGTGCGCCCAACCTGTGCTGCGCGCTGTTTGTTCCCTAGGAAATTGGTCCCGACTACGCCCAAAATAATCATGAGAGCGCCGAGCAGGTGGTAGTAGGCGAGCTGTTCTTGCAGGAAAAGCGCGCCAGCCGCAATCGTCACGATCGTAGACAGGTTGTTGAATACACTCATTTTTGACGCTTCCATTTTCGAGAGGGCAAAATTCGTCATGAACGACGTCACCAACGAAGACAGCACCCCCAAGTACAAGATTGCGATGACGAACGGCGAATGGCTGAACGGCACGAAAAAGGCGGACAGCGTTCCTTCCGAGCCGTGCCGGATCAAAGCCAGCGCATTAAATGACACAAAACCGATAACCGAAACCATATACGTTACGTCTATATAATGGAAGGCTTTTGTCATCTTCTTGGCGAGCACGCTATACCCGGCCAGCGAAAGAGCCGACAGCAGGATCAAAACCGTCCCGATGCTGTCGCCCATCCCCACCCCCGCTCCTTTCATCGCGAAAATGAACACGACGCCCGCGACAGACAGGAGCGTGGACAGCTTTTGCAGCCAGGTCGACGTCTCTTTCAGAAACAAGGCGGCCATTATCATCGTGAAGATCGGCACTGTCGCCGTAATAATGCCCGCCTCCGACGATGTCGTGTAGACCAGCCCGAACGTCTGCAGCCCGAAAAAGAGCGCCGGATAGAGCAAGGCAAGCGGCAGAATGGACAACATATCCCGCGGCTTGATCGACAGCCGAATCCAGCCGCACACAAGCGGAATCGAAGCTGCGACAAGCGCCACGGTAAAGCGGTGCGCCATCGTATCAAGCGGACTTGCTGCCGTGAGCGCCATTTTGACGAAAAGAAAAGACAGGCCGACGATCAGGGCATTCAGCAGGGCAGCCAGTATCGCTTTTGGTTGATCTTTCAAACAAATCTCTCCTCAATCGTTGCATATGCAACTGTTCTTCTTGCTTTCATAGTAATGTGGCGCCAATCGTGCTACAATGCAAAAAAAGCCGATCTGTACCGATACACAATCCACACACCGGGAAGGGGTTTTATGCACAAATATTTGCAGTTGCAAAACGAACTGGAGACGCTGATCGCAAGCCTCGCCTACCAGGACGGAGACAAGCTGCCCTCCATCCGCGAGCTGTCTGCCCGGTATCAATGCAGCAAAAGCACTGTCATTTCGGCTTTGAACGAACTGGAAAAGCGTCACCTCATCTACTCGGTAGACCGCAGCGGCTTTTACGTCGTGAAAAAAGAGCGGGAAGCCGAGCAAAAGGATACAGACATCATCGACTTTGCCACCTCTGCCCCTGATCCGGACGTGTTTCCCTATCTCGACTTCCAGCACTGTATCAATAAAGCGATTGAGACGTACCGCAACGATCTGTTTCTGTACGGCACTCCCAAAGGCTTGCCGACGCTGATCCCCGTGATCGCCAGGCACCTCGCGAACCATCAGGTGTTTGCCAAGCCTGCGAACATGTTCATCACGGCAGGCGTTCAGCAGGCGCTGTCCATCTTGTGTACGATCCCGTTTCCGAACGGCCGGGAAACCGTGCTGATCGAGCAGCCAAGCTACCACCTGTTTATCGAATATGTGCAGTTGCACAAGCTTCCGGTAAAAGGCATCCGGCGAACGGCGCAAGGGATTGATCTGGACGAGTTGGAACGACTGTTTCGTACAGAAAAGATCAAATTTTTTTACACGATGCCGCGCTTCCACAGCCCGCTCGGAACGACGTACAGCCGCAAAGAAAAACAGCGGATTGCCGAGCTGGCGCAGCAATACGACGTCTACATCGTGGAAGACGACCATATGGCGGATCTGGAGCACGACAGCAAGGCAGACCCGCTGTTCGCCTACGACCGCTTCGGCCGCACGATTTATTTGAAAAGCTATTCCAAGATTATCTTTCCCTGCTTGCGCCTGGGCGCGGCTGTCATTCCCGATGCGCTCTGCGAGACGTTTCTTGCGTACAAGCGCCTTCTCGACATCGACAGCTCCATGCTCTCCCAGGCCGCGCTGGAAATTTATTTAAAAAGCGGAATGTTTGAGCGGCACCGGCAAAAAATACGCCAATCTTACCAGCACAGGTCCAACCTGCTGACCGCCGCCCTGCTCGCTCATGCCGCGCGCCCAGACGCCTTGTTCACGTTTCATCCGCTGCCGTATCCCGGGATTCACACGCATCTTGTCCTCGATCAGCGGATTCATGTCTCCCGTCTCATCCAGCAGTTGAAAAAGCGCTCGATCCTGCTGGAAGCGGCAGACCGGCATTATCTTCCTGATTTCCCCAGAGAAAATATATTGAAGCTAGACGTATCCAACGTCAAGGAAGAAGCGGTTGAAAAAGGAATCAATCAGTTGATGGCGGTATTGCATGCGATGCGGTTATAATGAAGAAAGGTAAAAATCCGGCGCGAGCTTGATTGGCGGTTCGCAACATGACTCTACCCATTTTTTCCGCCGCAGCAGGCGGATTTTGAGAGATGGACAAAGGAGAATGAAATGGTTCAGAACGTTTTAGATTTTTTGATGGAATACGGCATTTGGGGAGTCGTCATCCATTCGTTTGCAGACGCCATCATCTTCCCCGTTCCCGTGTTCTTTCTGCAGGTTTCATTAAGCCTGATCGATCCATCCTCGGCTTTATGGATTGCTACGGCAGGATATATCGCCTGTCTGCTTGGAACACCAGTCGGTTACTATCTCGGCAAACTCTTGGGTCACTCTGTCCTGTACAAACTGCTCAAAAAAGAATGGATTGACTCGGCGACGGAGATGTTTCAAAAACGGGGCGAAGTCGCCATTTTTGTCGGCTCGTTTACGCCGATCCCGTTCAAAGTGTTTACGATCTTGTCCGGCTGTCTGAACTACCCGCTCTGGAAGCTGATTGGCTACGCGGCCATCGGAAGGGCTGTCAAATTTTACGTCGTCGGCTTCCTGTTTTATTATTATGGGCGGATGGCGGAAAACATGGTCGGTCATGTCTCCTTGTACGTGTTTTTGCTGATGATCCCGATTTTGTTGATAGGACTCCTGGTGCGAAAAATTCGGGCAAAAAGACAACTGCTGCATACGGTGAACAAGCAAGCGGGAAATGACTGAATCGTCCGCAAGCAAAAAAGAACCCCCCGGCAAAAGAGGCCACTGAAAAAGTCTTTACTTACAAAGAAGGTACAGTCCCCTCATTTTTGAGGCGGCTGTACCTTTTTCTATGTATACTTAAAGCTTCACGGCGAAAGGGTTGAAGCCCCATGTTCCAGCCACAGATCTCATTTGCGTTTAGTCCCTACACCGCACTCTATGACCTTGTTGTCCCTAAAGATAACATGTTGCGCCAAATCAATGAACTTGTGGATTTCTCCTTTATATATGACGAATAAAAGGGAAATGCAGTAACAAAAAAGCGACACCTGCCAGGAAAAACGGAACAGGTGTCGCTTATTTTTTTACAAAAATCTCAAGTCACCGGCAAAACCTAAGTTCTTCAGTGGCCTCGGCAAAAGGGGTTCTTCTCGTTTCGGGACCTGCCGTCTGGCGGGTCTTTATGCTTTTTTCACGCGAATGCGGTCTTCCTCGACATCGACTACGATCGAGCGTACATCCGCTTCCTCCATCACCAGGTCGGCGATGCCGTCCTCTACGTACTGCGAAATGACACGGCGCAGCGGACGCGCCCCGAATGCGGGGTTGTAGCCCAGCTCTGCCAGCTTTTCCTTGGCGGCGTCTGTAACGGCAAGCTCCATGCCTTGCTCTTTCAGATTTGCCATGACATCTTGCAGCAGCAGCTCGACGATTTTGACCAGATCGTGTTTTTCCAGATGAGCGAAAGAAATGATCGAGTCGAAGCGGTTCAAAAATTCCGGCTTGAAGTACGCGCCCAGCGAGTCGAGCACGGTGCCAGGCTTAGGCGACTCTGCTCCGAAGCCGACGGAGATTTTGCGCTCGGTCACACCCGCGTTGCTCGTCGCGATAATGACGGTTTCCTTGAAGTTCACGGTGCGGCCCTGGCTGTCTGTCAAGCGGCCGTCCTCCAAAATTTGCAGGAACATGTGCATGACGTCAGGGTGTGCCTTTTCAATCTCATCGAGCAAAATGATGCTGTACGGGTTGCGGCGCACGCGCTCGGTCAACTGCCCTGCTTCCTCGTGGCCCACATACCCTGGTGGCGAACCGATCAGCTTGGAGACGGAATGCTTCTCCATGTACTCGCTCATGTCAAGACGGATCATCGAATCGCGCGTACCGAACAGCTCCTCGGCGAGCGCCTTGGACAGCTCGGTTTTCCCTACGCCAGTCGGCCCGACGAACAGGAAGGAGGCAATCGGTCTGTTTTTCGGCTTCAGTCCGGCGCGGCTGCGGCGAATCGCCTTGGCGACCTGTTTGACGGCTTCGGACTGGCCGATCACTTTGGCTTCGAGATGCGCCGCCAAATTTTTCATCCGCTCTTGCTCGTCGCTTTGCAGCTTGCGGACCGGAATGCCTGTCTTTTGCTCGATCATCTCCTGAATGTCTGCCACTTCGACCTGCACGCGATTGGCCGCTCCATCCAGTTGATCGAGCTTGGCGAGAATTTCTGCTTCCTCGTCGCGCAGGCGGGCTGCTTGCTCGTAGTTTTCTTGCTCGGTCGCGGCTTTTTTCTCCTGGTTGATTTGCGCCAGCCGCTCATGCAGGTGGGCGGTGTCTGCCCCGGACGAACGCAGGTTCAGGCGCGAGCCCGCTTCATCCATCAGGTCAATCGCCTTGTCAGGCAGGAAACGGTCCTGAATGTAGCGGTGCGAGTATTCCACGCAAGCCCGGATCACGTCGTCGGAGTAGGAGACTTGGTGGAACGCCTCGTACTTCGGACGCAGCCCTTGCAAAATTTCGATGGCGGCTTCCACTGTTGGCTCTTTGACCATCACTGGCTGCAGGCGGCGCTCCAGCGCAGCGTCTTTTTCGATGATGCGGTACTCTTTCAATGTGGTAGCCCCGATCAACTGCAGCTCGCCGCGCGCCAGGGCAGGCTTGAGGATGTTGCCTGCGTCCATGGAGCCTTCCGCAGAGCCAGCGCCTACCAGCAGGTGAATTTCATCGACGAACAAAATGACGTTTTTACGCGCTTGCAGCTCGGCGATGACTTGCTTCATCTTTTCCTCGAACTGCCCGCGAATCCCTGTGCCCGCTACCAGCGAAGCGACGTCCAGCACGTACACCTGCTTGTTTTTCAGCTTGGCAGGCACTTGCCCTTCGGTAATGCGCAGCGCCAGTCCTTCCGCAATCGCCGTCTTCCCTACCCCTGGCTCCCCGATCAGAACCGGGTTGTTTTTGTTGCGGCGGTTCAAAATCTCGATGACGCGCTCGATTTCCTGGTCGCGTCCGATCACCGGATCGATCAGCCCGGCGCGCGCCGCATCGTTCAAATTGCGGCCCAGCTCGTCGAGAATGCCGCCGCGGTCCGGTGCTTGCGGCTCTTGCGCTTTAGGCTTGCCGCCCTTCGCTTGCGCCTGGGCGAAGCCTTGCAGGAACTCGTCCAGACCGGAGAAGGAGGAAAACGGAGTGAAGCCCATGCCCATGCCGATTCCCATTTTGCTGCCCAGCTTGGCGTGGCATTCCTTGCAAAGCTGGTAGGCTTGCCGGTTGTTTTGCACTTGTATATGAACGGAAACAGTTGCTTGTCGTTGTTTGCAGATTTCGCATTGCATGTTTTCATACCCCCAAAATGTTTATTTTGGAATGTTGACGTGCACGTTTTGATTCCCGGAAGGTTCAGTGTCGTTTGACCTTCTCTGACCTTCGATGACTTTATTATAGTTTGACCTTCTTTGACTTTCAAGAGGGTTTCTTTGGATTTTGCACATAAGCTTGGGAAAAGCTAAGCAGGACGCAGGTTCGCTATTGCCTCGCCGAAAAACCCTTCCTATAATGATCTTGAGATTCGTAAAAGTCAGGAGGCTTTTCACTTGAACACACTCGCGTATGGACTCCTGGGGCTGGTCGCCCGCACGCCCAGTTCTGGCTACGATTTGATGCTCCAGCTTCAACCATTTTGGCAGGCCAAGCACAGCCAGATTTACCCGCTGCTGGCCAAGCTGGAACAGGAGGGCTACCTGGAGTTCACTCGCATCCACCAGACGGATCGTCCTGATAAAAAAGTGTATTCGATTACAGAAAAAGGGCAGATCGCGCTGCAAGTCTGGCTCAGTGAGCCGGCAGCAGAGCCTGTCGTCCGGGACGAGCTGGTCCTGAAAACGTACTGCCTCGGGCTCGCTGATGAAAATGCCGCTGCGACGATGTTTGTCGAGCGCATCCAGCAATGCCGCGAGCATCTGGACATGTACGAGCACTACATTCAGGAGTACCAGGCTGATGCTGTCGACCATCCCCACCCGCCCGACCACCCGGACCATCCGGCGTTTGGCGAGTACATTTTGCTCTCGTGGGGAGCGCGGCGGATGAAAGAAGACATCGCCTGGTGCGAATGGGTTCTGGAGCTGTTGCAAAAGCGCGGATAACGAACAAGGAAAAGCAAAAAGCAAACGAGCCTTTGGAACTGTTCGCTCCAAAAACCGTTTGCTTTTTCGTTTGGTCTGCATGAATTGTGGTTTCCTTAAAACGCGTGCGCCTCTACTTCCGCAAGCGTCGGGAGGGACGGCTGCGCCCCGCGTCTGGTCACGACGATCGCCGCCACTCTGCTGGCGAATGCCGCCGCTTCTGCTTCCGGCATCCCTTTGGCAATCCCGACGGCAAAAGCCGCGGTAAACGAATCGCCAGCCGCCGTCGTGTCCACAGGCTCTACCCGGCAAGCAGGGACGTGCGTCGCCCCGTCTGGGGTCACCAGCAGAGCGCCTTTTTCGCCCAGCGTCACGATAACCCGCTTGGGCCCGCTTGCCAAGAGCTTTTTCGCCGCCGCCTCGACTTCTGAAAGCGTAGCAGTCGGCATGCCGCTCAAGCTCGCAAGCTCTGTCTCGTTTGGCGTCAACGTGTGGACGTACTGCAGCAGCTCAGGTGACAGCGCCTGCGCCGGAGCCGGATTCAAAATAACCAGCTTGCCGAGTCCGGACGCCTTTTTCACGACGTACTCCACTACGGGAAGCGGAATTTCCAGTTGCAGCAGCACGACGTCGCTCTCCACAAGAATGGACAGGTTCTGCTCGATGTGCTCCACGCTCATTTGCGCATTGGCTCCCGGGACGAGCACAATGTTGTTTTCCCCGTCATCGCTCACATTGATAAAAGCCATGCCCGTCGTCCCCGAGCGTTTGATTCCTTCCACGTGAACGCGCGCCTCTGTCAAGCTGTTCAGCATCTTGCTCCCGTTCTCGTCTTCGCCCACCATCCCGATCATGGAAACGTGTGCGCCGAGACGCGCGGCGGCCACTGCCTGATTGGCCCCTTTGCCGCCTGGAATCAGCCGGAAGTCATGACTGGAAATCGTTTCTCCTGCCTTGGGCAGATGGTGGACGTGGGAGACGAGATCCATATTGATGCTTCCTACTACTGCGATTTTCACAACGTGCTACCTCCCCTGTCTCTTCGTGCTCGCTTTTTCCCCACCCATGATAACATCACCATTTGCTGGCTTCAATAAAGACCGCCAGTAGCCCATTTACGCGCTGGTGCGTCGTTGCAAACGTTGTCGGTATCCTGGCCGCTTCTAGTGCAGCGTCGGCCACACGTTTTCGTCATGTTCGTCCAGCACCGCCTCAATCTGGTCACCCTTGAGCACGGCGATGTAGCCGCGCGGCAGCGCCAACGCCTGCAAAAGAGACGGACGGCGTTTTAGCAGTTGGAAAATGTAGTACGATTCCAGCCCGTCGCTGTCCACCTCGCCCTGTACAGGCCCGAGATACCAGCCGGAGTCGCCTGCTTCTACTTGTTCGGCGCGCTGCAAATAGACGTGCTCCTCTTCTAGCGCCCCTTTTGCCACCACGATCTTGTCCTGGAACAGCGCGGTTTCTCCTGCGAGCTGCAACGTTTGCAGACAGTGGTTTTGCGCCATCTGGACGTAGAGGGACACGGACAAGTCGCGGTTTGTTTCTGTAAACGGATTCGTGTCGTAGTCCGGTGCGACAATTTCCATTTGTCCTTCGTGTCCCTCTCGTTCATTGAAAATTAAAATCGTCCAGCCTACTTGAATTTTCGCGCCGTTTCGCAGCGGCCCGCTCTCGTTTTCCACATCCGCAAACAGATCGAGCAAAAAATCGGCCTGCTTTGCCAGAAACTCCCGGCAGGTCACGACGAAGGTTCTGTTGCCGATCTGTTTGGTGCGTTGACAGAGGGGCGACTGCTCTTTGATCGGGGAGTCGCTATGGCTCATCGGTACCATCCTTTCTCATTCGCCCGCTTGGGCCGACAAAATCGTTGCTGGAGCGGAATTGGTTGACTCGTTGGCAATAGGGTACCACGAATGCCTAGGCAGCGCAGCCTTTTCCCCCTGGGACCAAAGCAGGAAAAAAGCTGCCCGGTAGCGTCTGCCTTCCGAAAAAAAGAAGAGGGATGCTCCCTGCTGTCCTGCTTTTTTTAGCACGCACAGCGGAGCCATCCCTCTCAAGACGCATTGTCGCTCTTCATTTCCCGAGGTTGCGGGCGTTTATTTTTGCGTGAACGGCGCTGCCAGCAGTTGCGCCAGCTTGCTTGCATTCGGCTCGACCATGCAACTGAAGTGGTTTCCTGCGATCGTCGTCACTTCCAGCTCGCCCAGGCACACATCTTGCCAGAACGCAAGAGTCGTATCATCCGTGCGCGGCAGGAACAAGAACGGCTCGCTCGCCAACAGGAAGCGGATGTCGCCCATGTACGGCAGCGGCGTATAACGGGCGGCCTTGAAGCTTTGGCGGAACACCTGGCACAAGCCTTCCGCCATCTCGATCGGCATCTCTTCCCCGGTTGCCTTGGCTTTCGCGCAGACGTAAGCCGCGAAGCGCTCCCGTTTGCTGACAGCCGCCATGTTGCGGAACAGCTCTCCGACCCGATCCAGCCCCGCGTCTCCGCCGATGGTCACGGCGGCGCCTTGCGGGATGCAGTCCCCATGCTGTTCAACCAGCTTCATGACGCCGCGCGCCAGGTCATTTTCATCGACCTGCCCAAAGCCTGCCTGCGCCAGCGTGATGTTCAGGTTGGGCACAAACAGCGTTTCGACGAGCAGATCGTCATCCACTTCGGTGAAGATCGGCGGAATGTCGATCAGCACGAGATCGACGACCTGAATCCCTCGCTCCATCAGTCGTCTGGCGACCTCGACGGCAATCAGGCCGCCGAGGGAGTAGCCGATCAACTGCATTTCGCTGTGGCCGCCTGCCAGCAGGCATTCGGCGTAGTCGTCAGCCACAGTCTCGATCAGCTCGGACGGCTCCAGTGAGCAGTATTTTTCCATATCGGCAATTGCCACCCCTACGATGCTGCCCGTTTTTTGCGCTTGGAGGTGCAAAAGCAGAGGCCGGAAAATGTCCATCGTGCCCAAAACGGCGTGGAACACGACGCGGAGCGGCCCTTCCTGCGCGCTGCCGTACGGAATCAGCACGGCATTGCTGGAGCCGTCCTGCTTGCCGGGCCACACAGCTACGCTCTCGCGCTCCGTAACTTGTCTGCGCGAGCGGATGAACTCGGCCAGATCGGCGACGGTCGGGTAGTTCAGCATTTGCCGCAGCAGGGCGTCGAACGGAATCGCTTCGTGCTCCGGGTCCTCCGCCAGCTTGTCGCGCAGCTTTCCTGCCACCTGCGCCATGATGAGCGAGTCGGCGCCATGTTCGTAAAAGCTTTGCGACTTGCCGATGCCAGCCAGGCCGAGCGCTTCCGCCCACAGCCGGGCAAGCTCTGTTTCCAGCGCGTCCAGTCCTTCCTCGACGAAAGCCGCCGCCACCTGTGTCCCGTTGGCAGCAGGACGCCATTTTGCCAAGGTGCGCCGGTCTACCTTGCCGTTTCCGGTCAACGGCAGCGCATCGACTACTTGCAAGTGCTGAGGCAGCATGTAGGCAGGCACCTGTCCGGCCAAAAACGCTTCCAGCTCCGTCGCCTCCACTGCCAGGCGCTCCTGCTTCATCCGTTTGGCAAACAGGTGGAACCCGAGCGCGGTCAGCTTGTCGTCCTCTTGCGGCAGCAGCAGCAGCGGCTCGTTTTCCTCTTCCTGAAGCTGGCGCAGCCAGTCGTGGCGATCGAGGTAGGACGTCTCCAGGCGCAGCTCGTCTCCAGGCTCCATCATCATGAACGCCTGCGAGGCCAAAATCCACAAATGCTCGATAGTCGGCTCGGTGAAGACGAACCAGCCGCCCGGGCGAATCAGCTCCCGCAGCCTGCGCATGCTCGCCGGGATGTCGCGGGCATTTTCCAGTACCCCGGCTGCCAGCACGACGTCGAAGCTGTTCGGCGCAAAGCCTTGGGCGCGGTAGTCCTGGTCGACGTCAAAGACGCCGAAGCTTACGTGCGGATACTGGGCAAAGCGCTGTTTGGCGCCCGGAATGAAAAACGGGGCCACATCGGTAAAGACGTATTCGATCGGGTAGCCTTCGAGCGCCTTGAGGACATGTCCTGTCGTCGCTCCGGTTCCGGCTCCGACCTCCAAAATCCGCAGCGGATTGCTCCCTTGCTTTTCGGCGATGCGCTGTAAAAGCAGGCACATGCATTTGTTCAGGTAGTTCGCCATGATGTGCTCGATATACAGCGTATGGACGTGGTCGAATTTGCCCTCCGGGAACAGGAGCGCTACCGGGTCCTCCTGGCCGCCGAGCAGCTCCGGCAGCTTCTCGGCGTTTTTGCGGACGTAGGCGGTAAATCCTGCCGTCCCCAGCATGTTCGTCCAGATCGCCTCTGCCTCTGTCCAGTTCTCGCGGACAAGCTCGTCGTCTACGGCAAGCTCGCTGCGGTACTGCCCTTTCGCCTGCTCGGTCAGCATGCCCGCTTCGGCGAGCTTCGCCACCCAGCGCCGCGCCAGCCAGTGGTATTTCGGCAGGATGCTCCCCGCTTGCAGCACTTCTTCCAGCGATTGCGCCTGGCCTTTTGCAAAAAATCCGAGCGTTTGCAGCGCGCGCAGCATCGAATGGAGCACGGCCCGATCCAGGCTGGCCATCGCTTCTTCGATTTGCCGGGCGCTGATGTGCGCCGCGATCTCCCCTGCCGCCTCGCCGATGCCGCTCGTCAGTTGCGCAAATTCGGCCGCTTCGGCTGTGCGGTCACGGTCCTTTTTGCGGGCCGTCTCCACGATTCCGAGCAAAGCCGGCTCGTCGCTCGCCTCATCCAGCACGACGCCTGCTGCGGCTACTGCCGGATGCTTGAGTAGCGCTGATTCGATTTCCCCCAGCTCGATGCGGTGGCCGCGAATTTTGACCTGGTTGTCTTCGCGGCCCAAAAACTCGATTTCGCCGCCCGGCGTATAGCGGCCCAAATCTCCTGTGCGATAGAGCCGCTGTCCATCTGCCGGATGCAGGAAAAAGCGCTCTGCCGACAGCTTCTCGTCGCCCACGTACCCTTGGGCCAGGCCGTGTCCGGTAATGTACAGCTCGCCCGTTACCCACACGGGGCAATCGCGCAGTTGCGAGTCGAGCACCCGGAAGCCCTGGTTGGCGAGAGGACGTCCGTACGGGATGCTGCGCCAGTTTGGCAAAAGTCCTTTGTACAGATGGTAAATAGACCAGATCGCCGCTTCCGTGGCACCGCCCATGCTGACCGTCTGGGCAAACGGCAGACGTTTTGCCATCTGATCGGGCAGCGTCAGCGGAATCCAGTCGCCGGAGAGCAGCGCCAGACGCAAGCTGGACAGGCACACTTCCGGGATGCCGTCCAAATAGGTGACGAGCATCTGTATCATCGCCGGGACCGAATCCCACACCGTAACTTCGTGGGCAAGCACCAGCTCCACCCAATGGGACGGGTCTGTCTGCCGGTCGGCCTGCGGGAGAACGAGCGCGCCGCCGACCGCCAGCGGGCCGAAAATGTCGTAGACGGACAAGTCAAAGCTGAGTTGGGCGAGGCCGAGCACCCTGTCGTTTTCATTGATCGCAAAGCGGCGGTTGATGTCAGCGATCGTGTTGGCGGCGGCGCGGTGGCTGACGACGACGCCTTTTGGCTGTCCCGTGGAGCCGGACGTGTAGATAATGTAGGCTGGCAAGTCGGGATTTTGGTCAGGCAAAATCAACGGCGTCTGCTGCGGCACGACCTGATCGACCGCCACGCTCTGCACCCCCTCGGGCCATTCGGCCGCCACTGTCGACAAGCTCAGCATATAGCGAATGTCCGCTTGCTCCACCATCGCCTGCCGTCTGGGAAGCGGCTGCCTGGGATCAATCGGCACGTAAACGGCTCCGGCAAACAGCGTGCCCAGTACAGCCGTGACTTGATGGGCGCTTTTTTCCATCGCGATTGCGACGCGGTCCTGCTCGCGGCACCCGAGCTCTTTCAACACTCCGGCCACTGCGGCGGCGCGTTTCACCAGCTCCGCATACGTGAGCTGGCCTTCGCTGTCGATCACAGCCGGGCGATCCGGCGTCGCCATCGCTTGCGCCACGATCGGCTGATGCAGGCCGTAGTCTGGCAAGGGCGCTTGCGTGTCATTGATTTGCTGCCGCTCCTTTTGCTGCCAGAGCGGCAGGGCGATCTCGCTGCCTTCTGTCCACACCTGCTCGTCGTCCACCAGCGCGTGCAGCAGGTCGGAAAACGCGGCGAACATGTCATCGACCATTTTTTCAGGGAAGACGCCCTCGCGCACATCCCAGTTGACCTGCAACCCTTCCGCGCTGTCCATCGCCTGGCAATCGATAAACACTTGCGGCGTCTGGCTGATGCCGTGTCCGGCGATTTTTCCGGAAAGCCGTGCGCCTTCGGTCGGCTCGACCAGCCCGATCGCACTGGTGAACACAATCGGCATCAGGGCAGCTTCGCGCCCGCGCCTGCGCGCGACTTCGCGCATGACCTCGACGCCGGAGTACAGCCGATGGTCCAAATCTTCGAACAACTGCTTCTGGATCGCCTTGGCCCTGCCCTGGAAGGAGCGCTCGGCACCCCAGTCGACCGCCAGCAAATTGACGGAGGTGAAGTCGCCGACGAGATCATGCACGCGCCCATGCAGCGGCTGGCGGTTCAACAGCGTCAAGTTCAGGCAAAACGCGCTGTTGCGGCTCCAGCGCTCGATCACGGCGGCAAATGCGGTCATCACCGCAGCCGTCGGCGTCAGCCCGCGCTTTTGCGACCGCTGTTTGAACAGCTCCCACGCCGCCGGGTTCAGGCGGATGAACTGCCGGCGAAACCGCGCTGGCCCACTGTCGGCTTCTACTCGGGCAAGCGGCAGGTCCGGAGCTTGCGGCAAGTCGTCGATCCGCGCCTGCCAGTACGCCTTGTCGCGGGAATAAGCGTCCGTCTCGCGCAAGGTGCGCTCGGCCAGCACGTAATCGCGGAACGTGATCGGCAGCTCCGGCAACGCTTTTTTCGGCTCTTTGTAGAGCGCCTCAAATTCGGCCAGAAGCAGCCAGATGCTCGCCCAGTCCGCGATCAGAAACTCCATGGAGACGTGCAGCACCGCGCGATCGGCCGTCTTGGTCACGGCGATCCCAAACAGCGGCCATTTGGCCGTATCGTAGACGCGGTGTCCCATGCTCTCGCGAATGGTTTCCAGCGCAGCCTCGGCTTTTGCCGCATCCAGCTCGCTTGTGTCGGTGTAGGGCACTTCCAGCCGTGGCGCCGTTTCCATGACGCGCTGCTGCCCGTCGGAATCAATCGTCGCCCGCAGCATGTCGTGACGGGCAATCAACTGATTCCACGCTTCCTCTGTCCGGACCGGGTCTAGCTCGGGATAGTCCAGCTCCAAATATATATGACACGCCACACCGCCGTAGCCAAACAGCTCATACCGCCCCAGCAGGTAAGCGGACTGCACATCTGTCAGCGGAAAAGGAGCGAAGCGGGCGGCCGGGTCAGGCACGACCATGACAGGCTGCGCCTCTGCCCGCAGAAGGGCCACGATCTCTGCTTTCTGCTCGCGCAACGCCTGCAAATCTTCAGGAGCCAGGCTGCCTTTTGGCGCTTTGTACCGCAGGTTTCCCGCCTCTTCCCACAAGGAAACACCTTCCTGGCGAAGCCGCGTCAAAAGCTCGATGCTACTGATCTTGAGGTTTTGGGACATATGCATACACTCCTAATTGGTCAGCTTGGCCAGATCGTTGCGGCTGCGGGCACGATCTTTTCCCTGCCCGTCCTGCTCTGTTTCTTGGCCTTTTTGGATGACAAACAGCTTCTGTTCGAGCAGCGCCAGCGGGTGATCGTCCTTGGGCAGCACCGCAAGCTCTCCGACACCTGCGCGGGCAAACACGTCGAGCCACTGGGAAACGGTCATGAAGGTCGATTGCGTCTTGCTCCGGTCATCCACAGGGGGCGTCATCATGAACGCCTGGGAGATGAGCATTTCCGTAAATTCTCTGGTCGGCTCCGTAATGAGCATCCAGCCTCCCGGAACCAGGCACTCGAGCAGGCCGCGAACGACCTCGTCCGTGTCGCGGGCATTGTTCAGCATGCCTGCCGCGATCACGACATCTACGCTCCCTGGCTTCAGTCCCTGGCTGAACAAATGTTTGTCGATGTCGACGACCCCGAAGCTCATCCACGAGCAATCTTGGAACCGCTCCCGCGCGGAGGCGAGGAAAAAGTGGGATACGTCCGTGTACAAATACTCGGCCTGCAAGCCTTTTGCGACCGCCGTGCGCAGCCTTGCTACGACGCCATCTGTCGTGGCTCCCGTCCCTGCTCCTACTTCGAGGATGCGCAGCGTTTGTTTGTCCGCCGCGATGCGACTGACCGCCTCTGCCACAGACTTGTTCAAATATTTGGCAATGAGCGTCTCGCGGTAGAGCGCGTTTGCGACGTTCATCCGCCCTTCCGGGAACAAGAGCAGCGCGGCCTGCTCGGTATCGTTCATCAGCCCGGAGAGCCGATCCGCATTGCTTTTCAAGTAGTCGATGACGAGCGGAGAGCCGAGCTTGCCGCTCCACGCCTCTTTTGCCAAGGCCCAGCGGCGCTCCACCTCTTCTCTTGTCATCTGTCGTGCGCATTGATATGTACCGTCTCGCCGGACGAGATAGCCGCGTTCCGTCAAGACTTGCAGCCAGCGCAGTATGACCGGCTCATGCCGGGGGGCGACTTGTGCCAGCGAAAAAATGTCCGCCTCGCTGTACGCCTGCTCCGGGTCAGCGAGCGCTCCTTGCGCTTGCAGCGCGAACAGCATGGAAGCGAGCGAAGCCTGGTCCAGACGCTCCACGCCTGCCTGCACCATTTTCGCATCAATCCCGGCCAGCTCGCTTTCGGCCGCCGCCGTGCACGCAAACACATCGCGGCTCGCTTCCTTTGCCTCGGCAGACAAATCGCCTGCTTCCGGCAACTCGACAGGAATGCTCATCGCTGCTTGCCTGAGCACTTCCAGCGCAATCGGCTGGTGCTGTCCGTTCGATCGCAGCACCGGGTAGCCCAACGCCTGCGTCCAGTCTTGCCATTGCCGCGAGCAAAGCAGCTCCTGCTGCGCGCGCACGTCGACAGCCGTCCTGTCCAGCTTGCCGAGAATCATGTCGCGCATCGCGGACAAATCGCGTCCGATTGCCTGCGGCCATTGCTTCGCGAGGATGTGGCGATAGCTCGCTGTCTCGCTCGGGCCGAGCACCTCCGTACTGCTCGCCAGCATATAAGCGGGTGGATCAGCCGCGAGCATCCCGTGAATGTCGGGCAGATCAGGCACATGCAGACGCGGCTGCCAGACGACCGGGCCGTGCGTATCGGTAAGCGACAAGCTCCCTCCCGCTACGCCAATCGTAATTTTGTGCAGCAAATGCAGGTGATTGTCCGGATCGTCCGGGTCGACCTCGTTGTGGGCGCGCAGCGTAATCGGAATTTTCCCGAGCTGCCCCACCAGCACCTGAAACGGCCCCTCATCCTTGACGATATGACTGATTTTCCACGGGCGAATCGTCGGCAAAGCTTCCTGCAAAATGTGCATCAGCGGGTACGACACTTGTGTGGCGCACGCGGCGTCGATGTACAAGGCAGGCTGCTTGGCGAGCAGCTCCTTGGCGCATGCGACAAACCGCTGCACGGCAGGCAAGTGTACGTACAAGTCGCCTGTCATGAACTGAACCCCGGATTGCCGGGCTTGCTTCAGGCATGCGGCCAAGTCTTTGTGGTGGATCGGCTGCTCGGAAATGACGTGAATGCCGCGGCCCAGCAGCTCCAAAGCCAGCTTCGTGCCTTGTCCGCCCATAACGGTCGAACGCAGGACGACGCAGGCCAGATCAATATCGGCAGGAAGCTCTTCCACGTCTGTGTACAGCGGGACGCCGAACCGCTCTGCGCATTGCTTGGAGCGCTCGCTGCCCTTTGCCAGCAAGCCGACCAGTTCAAATTGTTCCGGCAGTGCCCGGACAGCCTCCAGATAAAACTGTCCGAAGCGGGAACCGCATACAACGGTGCGCAGCTTGCGAGTCTCTGTCATCGGCCGCCTCCCCCTTTTTGTTCGCTCACTTCTTGCGTAAGCTCCATCGTCTGTTCGCGCAGCGCCTCGATCAGCGCCGTCGCCGATACGCCTTCTGCCGCGAAATAGCAGCCCGGCTTGCTGCCGTGCCCTTCTGTGAGCAGGTGTGCCACCTTCGCCGCGATCATTCCGGACAAACGGTTCCAGTCCCCGCGATACAACAGCGTGGAGGAAAGCCGCACGCTCGCTCCGGCGCGCAATCCGGTCGCATTCAGGTGGAACATCGTAAAGTCCTCCACGCCCGGCTGCTTCGTCTCGAACTGCTTCAGCAGCATGTTGGCGGAGAGCCGCTTTTGTTCCTCGGTCTTGTACTGCTGCAGC
Source organism: Brevibacillus sp. YAE8 (assembly GCF_057543335.1). Classification (NCBI taxonomy): domain Bacteria; kingdom Bacillati; phylum Bacillota; class Bacilli; order Caryophanales; family Paenibacillaceae; genus Brevibacillus; species Brevibacillus sp. YAE8. The sequence continues at coordinate 17,490 of NZ_BAAIYG010000012.1, read as the reverse complement.
GCCTTAATCATCACAAACTGGTTCAGGATGCCGCTGTGTTGGTAGCTGTTGTAAAAATAGGCGACCGGGATGCTGTGCTGCCTCGCCATCTGGCAAAACTCTTCGGTCAGCACCGGGTACGTGTCCCGCTTGCCTGCCGGCTGCGGCAGCGTGTAGCTGCGGTGGAACGGCCCGTCTATTTTTTGCACCGCTCCCTCTCTGCAATAGCTCATCCCCCAGCCTGTATCTTCCTCAATGCTGCAGACGATATCGTAGGCCGCGTTCAAGGAAAAGCCGCCCTGCCCCGCAAAAAACAGCTCCAACTGCTCGATGCGGTCCAGCTCTTTCTCGGCGACATAGGCGGGAAAAACTTCCGACAAGCCGGGGTAAACCCCTGCCGAAATGATGAAGGTCAGTCCTTTTGCCTCGATCTCTGCTTTTCTTCTGAGCAGATGCCGATACAGGTGCTCGTCGCCGGATACATCGACGTACGGAACCCCTTTTTCCAGGCACGCCACTGCCACTTTGTCCATTACCTGCTTGGCAGGGCCAGCGCAATTGATGACGATGTCGCAGCGGCCGCAAAAATCAGCCAGTTGCCCTGCATCGAACACATCTACTTGCAGCCAGTCGCCTCTGTCCTCGCTTCCTGCGAGCTGCTCGCGAAGCTTCTCGGGATTTCTCCCGCCGAGCAAGAGCCGATGTCCGGTCGATGCGAGGATCGTCTGCAACGCAGCGCCGCCTACCACTCCGGTCGTTCCGAGAATGCCGACTGTTTTTGTCTCCACGTGTTCTCTCCCTCTCCTGCCTGTTCTTCGCATTCGTTTTTTGGCGAAAAAGCGAGGCTGCGCCTTTATTGCGACTGCGACTGCGCTTGCGCCCAAGTGCGCAGCCTGCTTCTCCCTTTCGTCAACAAAAAATTTTCGTGCGATCCAGTATTTTGGGCAGGCTATCTTTTCCTAAATGGTTCCTTCGTCATATTCCGACCCGAGCTGTCCGCTCTCGGCGATGTTCGCCTCAATGAACGCGGCAAGCTGGCCGAGCGTAGGTGCTTCGAACAAGTTTTGCAGGGACAACTCCACCTGGTGCCTTTCTTTCAGCAGGTTCAGGCATTGGATCGCTCGCAGCGAATCGCCGCCGCGCATGAAAAAGTTGTCGTGCACGCCGATGTCCGAGCATCCGAGCACTTCTTCCCATACGCTGGCAATGATCGTCTGCATCTCGCTCGCCGGAGCGACGTGCGTTTTGCTTGGCAGACTCGCCTTGTTCCGGCCGAGTTGCGCCAGTGCTTTGCGGTCGACTTTTCCATTCGCAGACAGCGGCAGCTTGTCGAGCAGCACGAACCCGGACGGAACCATGTAGTCCGGCAAGCTGTGCCGGACGGCATCCGCCAGTTTTTCCGGCGCGAACACCTTCGCGGCAAACGGTGCCTGCGCCACGATCAGATGCCGCTCGAACGCTTCGGCCGCCTCGCTCTCGCCCGGGAAAGCCGCGATGCTCGTATAGCCGTGTCTGGCAAGCAGTTCGCGCCATTGATCGACGGCGAGCAGCGGAAGCTCGCTTGCCTTGCGCTCGTCCTCGAGACGGGAGAAGCCATCCTCGAAAAATCCGACGGTCGTCAACAGCAAGCGGCTGTTGCGGGTCGACTCCACCAGCAAGAGGATGCCTCCCGGTGCCAGCAGTTCTTGCAAATAGGCGAGGGTCGCGTCCAGATTGCGGGCGCGGTGCAGCGTATTGTCGGCCACGATCACGTCAAAGGAGTGCGGCTCGTAGCCTTGCGCGAGCGGAGAGACATTCATGTCAAACTGGCCGTATTCCAGCGGCGCCGCTTCGCCCCATGCCTGCTTCGCTCTGTCCGTAAAGAAGCTCGACTCGTCCGCGTACAAATACTTGCTTCGCTCCGCAGGCAATGCGGACACCAGCGCTTGCGTCATGCTTCCGGCCCGCGTGCCAATCTCCAGCACGCGCAGCTCGCTGCCGGACGGATGGCTGCTTGCAATCGTGCCCAGCACTTGCGCTGTCAGGCTTTGATAATACTCCCGGGTCAGGTCGAACTGACTCAAGCCTGCTGGCGTGAGGAAGGCTTCTTCCGCGAGAAACAGCTCCAGCGGGTCAAGCTCGCCCGTCAAAAGGCCGATAAAGAGCGGATAATCCCGGCGGTAAACGGCTTCCAGCGCTCTCGCCGCCTCTGTCCGGTAGGAAGCGCCCGTCTGCCCTTCTCCTAGAGCGCGAATGCTCCTGTATGTCCCGCCTTCTGCTTTTTCCAGGATTCCTTCAGCGGTCAGCGCTGCCAGCCAATGCCGCAGCAAGCTGCGATAGCGCGGATGAATCTGAAAACGCTGCATCAGCTCATCTAGGGAATAGCTCTCGTCCCCGCTGGAAAACGCGCCCATATGTTCCAGCGTGCGGCACATGTACGCGGTACTGATCGACTCCGCTTCGCCGAGGAACGTCTGAACCGTCTCCACCTCGATCGTTTGCGAAAGATGCGCAGCCTGCGTTTTCCCTGTGTCGCTGATCGCCGCAAAGCGCGCGCTGCAGAGAGCCGGATCGGCCGCTTTTTCTTCCAACAGCCCGGTTGCCTGTTGCCCGTCGAGCACGATGTAGCCGACGAGACGCTTTTCTTCGCCCGCCTCATCCGGGACGGCCACGATGGCCTCCTTCACTCCGTCCTGCCGCTTCAAAATCGTCTCGATCTCGCCCAGCTCGATGCGGTGCCCCCTGATTTTTACCTGGAAGTCTTCCCTGCCGAGAAACTCCAGGTTGCCGTCCGGCAAGTACCGTCCCAGGTCACCCGTGCGATACAGCCGCTCGCCTGTGCGCGGGTGGAGCACAAACTTGTCGTTCGTCTTTTCCTCGTCCCGCCAGTAGCCTTTGGCAAGGCCGATGCCCCCGATGTACAACTGCCCTGGCACCCAGACCGGGCAATCGTTCATCCATTCATCCAGCACGTGGAAGCGCTGGTTAACCATCGGGCGGCCGTACGGGATGCTCTTCCACTCCGACGCGACCTGTTCAATCGGGTACAGGTTCGACCAGATGGACGCCTCTGTCGCTCCCCCCAGCCCAATGACTTGCGCCTGCGGGAAGTAGGCTTTGATTTTGTCCGGCAAATCGAGCGGAATCCAGTCGCCGCTGAGCAGGACCAGGCGCAGGCTCGGCGCTACGCTCGCCTTTTGCCCGGAGGCGTATTCGACGAGCATTTGCATCAGCGCCGGAACCGTGTTCCAGACGGTCACCCGCTCTGCTTCCAGCCACTCGATCCAGTGCGCCGGGTCTTTCGCTTTAGCCGCATCCGGCATGACGATCGTTCCGCCAGAGGCGAGCAAGCCGAATATATCGTACACGGACAAATCGAAGTTCAGGTTGGACAAGGCGAGCACCTTGTCATCCGCGCCTACGGCAAAGCGCTTGTTCACATCGAGAATCGTGTTGACCGCACCGCGGTGGTCGATCATGACGCCTTTTGGCGCCCCAGTCGAGCCGGATGTGTAAATGACGTAGGCCAAATCTTCCGGCCGCCCCGGGAACGCAAGCACGCCTGCGAGTGCATCGGCAGCGGAAAAGCCCAACCGATCCACAGACAGACGGCGAACATCGTCCGGCCAGCCCAGCTCTTCATCCAGCCAGGACTGCGTCAGCACGAAGCGGACTTGCCCGTCTCGCAGCAACCCCGCACGCCGCTCTTCCGGATGGGCGGGGTCAATCGGGAGGTAAGCCGCCCCCGCCGCCAAAATGCCGAGTGTCGCCGCGACCTGTTCCCAGCCTTTTTCCATCACGACCGCAACCAGCGTGTCAGGCTCGACTCCTTGCTCGTTCAGCCACTTGCCGATCGTCTGCGCCGCAGCCGCCAGCTCCGCATAGGTCAATGTCCGTCCCGACGAGACGACGGCAGGCTGGTTCAGGCGCTGCTTGATCTGCTTCGCGAACAGTCCGCCCAGCGTCTCATCCGAAATCGGCGCAGCGGTGGCATTCGCGGCCCGCCTTGTTTCCAGGCGCGGAATCGCGATCAGGCTCGGCGACTGCTCCTGCCAAGCCGCCTTTTCATCCGTCAGACGGTGCAAAAGCTGGCAATAGGCCGTAAACATGTCTGACAGCATGCCGTCCGGGAACAGCCCTTCGACAGCGTCCCAAATCAGCAGCAGCTCGCCGTCCTGCTCGACCACCTGGTGATCGAGCCACACTTGCGGCGTCTGGGTAATGTTGTACACGAGCTTGCCCAGCCATTTTCCGCCTGACTCGCCGCCGCTCCACTGGTCGACGCCGAGCGCACTCGTAAAGACGACTGGCATGGACACGCCGTGATGCTCCCCGCTTTGCTTCGCCAGCTCCCTCTGTACCTGGACGCCGCCCACAAGCGGATGATCCAGATCGCGCCAAAGCTGCTGCTGGAGGTTGCGTCCCCGCTCCAGAAGCGAGGTGCCTGTTCCAAGCTCCACGGCCAGAAGCGTCAAGGTCGTGAAGTCTCCGACAATCGCGTTGACCTCTGGATGCAGCGGCAGTCGATTGAACTGCGTCAGGTTGATCGTAAAACGGTTGCTTCTGCTCCACGCGCCAAGCGTCTCGGCGTACGCGGTCAGCAACACGCCCGATGGCGTCAGCCCGAATTCCGCCGCGCGCTCCTTCAGCCGCTGCCACGTTCGGCGCTCCAGCCGCGCTTCCAGACGGCCGAAGCGCTGCTCGGTCATCGTGTCCGGATTTTGCGCGAGCGGCAGTTGCGGTGCAGGCGGCAAATCGTCGAGACGCGACGTCCAATATGCCAGATCGCGCTTGTACAGCTCGGTCGATTTCAGCTCTTCCAGAGCGAGCACGTAATCGCGGAAAGACAGGTTGAGCAGAGGCAAAGGCGCGTCGGGCTTGTGGTAGAGCCGCGTCCATTCGCTCAGCAGGTGGAACATGCTCCAGCCGTCAAAAATCAGGTTGTCGAAGCTGATATGCAGGCGGACCCGGCCGTCCCGCAGGCGCGATGCCCGCACGTCGAACAGCGGCCACACATCGGTTGCCAGCACCTGGTGCGACATCTCCTCGCGTATCGCCAGCAAGGCTTCCGCTTCTGCCGCTTCCGTGCACGCACGCAAATCGTTCACCGCGATCCGGTAGCGCGGCACTTGCGGCAAAATTTGCTGGTGCAGACCATTTGGCAAAAAGACGGCGCGCATCATCTCATGCTGGTCGATCAGCCGCTGCCATGCCGCCTCGATCCGCTCCAAGTCGAGGCTTCGCCCGTCGATTTCAAAGTAGCAATGCGTCGAAACGTTCCCGAGCGCATAGACCCCGCTGCGCCCCAGCCAGTACGCCTGCTGGATGTCCGTAAGCGGGAACGGCTCTTGCCGCTTCTCTTTTGCCGGGACAATTTGCGGCAGGTTGGCGACAGGCCGAGCCTCTTGTTCAACCGCTTCCACGAGCGTCTGTACGTACAGCGCCAGCTCGGCAATCGTCGGCTTTTCAAAAATTTTCCCCAGCGAAAGCTCCACGCCCAGCCTGCTGCGCACCAGCGCGGAAAGCCTCGTCGCCAAAAGCGAATCGCCGCCCAGCTCGAAGTAATTGTCGTCCATGCCTACCCGCTCCACGGAGAACAGTTCGCGCCAAATCGCGGCAAGCTCTGTTTCCAGCGGCGTTTGCGGCGCGGTAAAAGCTTTTTCCGCCTTGCCCTTAAGCAGACTGTCCGGAGTCGGCAACGCCTGTCGATCGACTTTTCCGTTTGCCGAAAGCGGCAAGGCGTCCAGCAAAAGGAAAGCGGTCGGCACCATGTAATCCGGCAGCTTCTCGCTCAAAAAGTCGGCCAGCCGCGCCGGATTGAAGCGCTTGCCACGGTCAGGCGCTTGCGCCACGATGACGTGCTGCCCAAAGACATTCGCCAGATCATCCGGCCGCGGAAACGCCATAACCTGGGCAAACGACGGCTGCAGTGCGCGCTCCCACGCTTCTGCCGCCATGAGCGGCTGCTGCTCGTGGCGGCGCTCGTCTTGCAGACGGGTAAAGCCATCCTCCAGAAAAGCGGTGCTGACCTGCTGCACGCGGCTGTTGCGCGTCAGCTCCAGCATCACGAGCAAACCGCCCGGCGCGAGCAGCGCCTGCGCGTGGCCGATAGCCGCTTCCACGTCCTTCGCCCGGTGCAAGGAATCGGCGGCGATCACCACGTCGTACTGGTGAGCCTCATAGCCTTGCATGAGCGGGTTTTGCTCGATATCGAGCAGTTGGCCCTGCACAAACGGATAGGCGTCGAGCCTGGCCTTGGCCGCCTGCAGGAAGAAGGCCGAGCTGTCCGTGTACGTGTACTCGGCCGCGTCCTGCGGCAGCACAGTCAAAAGCGCTTCGGTCAAGGCAGTGTTTCGCGCGCCAATCTCCAAAATCCGTACAGGCCGTCCCTTGTCTGCCAAACTGCGCACTGCCTGCTGCAGCACGCTCTGAGCCATGCGCTCTCTTTGCTTCGCGCCGGGGAGCGCCTGCATCAACTCGCTCGGCGCCAGCCCGGACTCAGCCGCGAAGAAGACAGCCAGCGGCTCCACCTCGCCCGTCAACAGCCCGCGCTGCACGTCATCCAGCTTTTGCAAATAGGCGAGCAGCGCCTGCGCATGACGCTCCCATGCAGGCGGCGCCTCGCTTGCCGATGGGGCGGAGAACCAGTCGTCCGGAATCTCCCGTATAAAAACGTATGGATCGGCTCCCTTTTCTCCGCTCCTGACAAAGCCCTCGGCTTCAAGCGAACGCAGCCATTGCTGGACCACTGGCCGGTAACGCTCGACGATGCCGCAGCGCTGCATCAGCTCATCCAGCGAAAAGCTCGCTTGCCCGCCAAGCTTCGCGCCGACTTTTTTCAGCGCCCGGCACATCGCGCGGACGGCGAGCTGCTCCAAGTAGGACCAAAAGGCCGGGAATTGATCCGGTTTGTCTGTTTCCGCCGCAAAGCCCCGCTGCTCCACCTGGCCTGCTCCGGCCTTCACCACGGCTGCCCACAGTTCCGCGCTGCTGGCCGGATCGGCGCATACGGTGTCAAACAGAGCGGCTTCGCCCGCTTGCCCGGAAACGACGTAGCCGATGAGATGGCGGTTGCCGCGCGGATCGCCGACAGCGGCGACTACGGCGTCGCGCACGCCCGGATGCTGCTTCATCGCAGTTTCAATTTCGCCCAGCTCAATCCGGTGCCCCCTGATTTTTACCTGGAAGTCTTTTCGCCCGAGAAATTCGAGCGTGCCGTCCGGCCAATACCGCCCGAGATCGCCCGTGCGATACCAGCGCGAGCCTTGCCAATGCACGAACCGTTCGGCGGTCAGCTCCGGATCGCCGCGATAGCCGAGCGCCACACCCGCTCCGCCAATCCACAGCTCGCCCGCTACCCAGTCGGGGCAATCGCGGCCTTTGCTGTCGACCACGCGGTATGCCTGATTCGCCAACGGCCGTCCGTACGGAATCGAGGTCCAATGCGCAGGCAGCGGCAGCTTCACATCGTAAAAATTCGACCAAATCGACGCTTCTGTCGCTCCGCCCATGGCTACCAGCTCGCTGTCCGGCGCCGCCTGCTTCAGCCGCTCCGGCAAATCAAGCCCGATCCAGTCGCCGGACAGCATCGCAAGCCTAAACGGCAACCGCTCGTAGCCTGCACTCTGGGCTGCGATCAACAGCATATCCAACAGCACCGGCACAGAGTTCCAGAGCGTAATCTGGTGGCGCTCCGCCAGCTCTGCCCACTTGGCCGCGTCCCGGCGCGCTTCTTCGCCGATCAAGACGACGGACCCGCCAGCGCCGAGCAATCCAAACAAATCGTAGACGGACAAATCGAAATCGAGCGACGACACCGCCAAAATGCGATCACCAGGCCCGATGCGATAACGCCTGTTGATCTCGGCAATCGTGTTCCACGCCCCGGCGTGACTGATTTCTACCCCTTTTGGCTCGCCTGTGGAGCCGGAGGTGAAGATGATGTACGCCAGGCTTTCCGCAGGAGTCGGCACAGGCGCAGGCAAAGGCTCGCTGGCTGCTGTCTCTTCCATCGTCAGCACGACCGCGTCCGTCGGCCATTCCAGCTCTAGTACGTGCTGCGCGTCCGTTAGCACGTAGCGGACGCCTGCTTTTTGGTGGATCCGCTCGCGCCTTGCCGCCGGCTGACCGATCCCGACCGGAACATAGCAGCCGCCAGCCGCCACGACGCCAAGCACCGCCACGACCTGATCGGTCCCGCGCGGCAGGCTGACCGCCACTGGCTGGCCGCTGCCGACTCCGCGCTGCCGGAGAAACGTTGCCACCTGCAAGGCTCGCTTCGCCAGCTCGCCATACGTCACGGAAGCAGCGGTACTGCTGTCAATCAACGCCGTTTCCAGCGGCTGTTGGCGCGCCTGCGCAAAAAACGCCTCGTGCAAACATTGCGGCTCGTTGTCCAACGCCGTTGTCGCTTTGGCGTCTTCCGCCTGCTGCCGCTCCGCCAGACCGGACAACAGCAGCGGTGCCGATTGCCAGTCGTTTTCCGGCGCAACCAGCCACTCCATCAGCTCGCAAAACGCCGCGAACATCTGGTCGATCATGCCCTCCGGGAACAACTGCTCCACCGCATCCCACGCCAGGAGCAGTCCGCCGTTCATTTCGTACAACTGGAAGTCGAGCCACACTTGCGGCGTTTGCGAAATCATGTAGGACAACTCGCCCAGCATCTGGCGGCACTCCTCGTTAATGAGTGGCGTGCCCAGATTGCACGCGAACACGACAGGGGCGAAATCGCGCTCTCCCTGACGGACGCGGGCCAACTCGCGCTGCAGTTGCACCCCGGAGTAAGCGGCGTGCGCCACATCCTGGTGGAACTGCGTCTGGACAGCGCGGACCCGCTCCAGAAACGCCGCCGGCTGCTTCATGTCCACGGCCAGCAACAGCAGATTCGTAAAGTCAGCGACGACGTCCTCGATTCCCGGCTCGCTCGCCTGACGGTCAAACAGCGGGATGTTGATGAAAAATTCCGAATGCGTGCTCCAACGGTCGAGCACCTCGGCATAAGCCGTCAGCAAAACCATCGCTGGCGTGACCTGGTAAGCTTGTGCCCGCTTTTGCAAACGCGTCCAGTCCGACTCGCTCAGACGATGGGTCCTTCTCGCAAAGACAGGCGCCCCGATCATTTCCGGCTTCGTCGCAAGCGGCAAGCCAGGCGCTCCCGGCAGCGAGGCCAGTCGGTCCTGCCAATAGCGGGCGGCTTCCTCCCTGTCTGCTGCCCGGCGCGCCGTTTCCTGCTGCAAATAGCGGGCAAAGCTCCAGTCGGCAGGGGCAAGCGGCTCCGCGCCACGCGCATAGGCAGCCGCCAAATCTCTGAGGATGATGTGCAAGCTTTGCACATCCGCAACAAGCAGGTCGAGGTCAAAATGCAGCCGGGTCCGGCCATACGACAATAGGCTCAGCTCCAGTCCGGCAACCTCCCCCTGCTCTACTGCCAGCTTACGGTGGGAGAGCCGCTCGCGAATCCGCCCCAGCTCGCTTTCCTGCTCGTGCTCCGGGAGCGCTCGCAGATCGTGGACAGCCATCGGTTTTTCATACGGCGCATCCAGCACCTCCTGCCGCCCATCCGCCAAAAATCTCGCCCGCAGCATCGGATGGCCCAGCAACACTTTTTTCCACGCCGCCTCCAACCGCTTCGGCTCTACGCCTGCTCCGTCGATCTCCAGGTAAGCATGGCAGCCGACTCCTCCGAGTGGCTGGTCATCCTGGCGACCGATCCAGTACGCGTACTGCACGTCTGTCAGGGCAAACGGCGTCTTTTCTTGCACGCCAGTCTGCTCCTGCTCCGGCTCTGAAACGGCTTCCCTGCCCGCTTTTGCCTTGGCTGCCGCGTCAGGCTGGGCGCCCTTTTGCAGCAGCGCCCACCAATCGCCGAGGCGCGGAGAAGCGATCAGCTCGGCAAACGTCACTTTTGCCCCTGCTCTGCGCCATTTGTTGACCATCCGCATCATCTGCAAGGAATCAAGCCCCAGCTCGATCAGATTTTGCTCGTCGTCCATCTCGACAGCCACAGGCAGCAAAGATTGAACCTGGCGGCGCACCTCTTCATAGCCAAGCGAAGAAACGGAGCCTGCGGAATTGCTGTCGTCAAGCACTTGCTTCATCACGGTTTCCTCCTTTCCACGAATGTGCCCCTATTCTTGTTTCACGGCTGCAAGCTCGCGGCTTGTGACGACCAACTGGCGGGAAAAGCTGCTCAGTTTTTCCCGCGTTTCTTCCAGTTCGCGCTCTGGCAGCGACATCTCGACCACCCCCGCTCCTGCGTGTAGCCACGCGCTGCCGTCTTTCTGGTAGATCGTCCGCAGCACGAGCGCCGCGTCCATGGCTCCGCTCTGGTCGTACGTCATGACGCACCCGCTGTACAGATTGCGCGGCGTGCTCTCCAGCCTGCCAATCGCTTCGATCGACTCTTTTTTCGGGATGCCCGAGGCAGTCACGGCAGGGAACAGCGCCCGGAACGCATGCCAAGAGTTGCACTCCGGCTTGAGCTTGCCTTTTAGCCTGGAGGCGATGTGCTGCACCGTGCCTCTGCTTGCGACCGTCATGAAGTCGGTCAGCATAATCGACGAAGCATCGCAGACGCTCCGCAGCTCTTCAAACGCCAGCTTGACGGAAACCGCGTGCTCGGCAATTTCTTTCGGATCGTTCAGCAACTCTGCTTTCAGCCTGTCGCTCTCCGCTTCGCTCGTCCCTTTGGAGCGCGTGCCTGCCAGCGGATACGTGCTGACCCAGCCTTCGCTGTCCACCTCTACAACCGTTTCCGGACTGAATCCTGCTGCGTTCATGCCTTCCAGGGAGAGCAGGAAGGAGCGCGCCGGAGTATTGACTCTGCGGCCTGCGAGGTAACTCGCCACCATGTCCAGCTCCTCGTGCACCGGAATTTTTCTGGACAAAATAACCTTGTGGTACTTGCGCTCGGAAATCTCGCGCACCGCTTCCGCTACGCCCTGCATGTACGTCTCGGCACCGTGCGTATCCGCCTGGGGAACCGCCAGCTTTTCCTGCTCCGCCCTTTGCGCGAGGCTGCTTTTCTGCCCGTTGATGGCGGCGAACACGTCGTGCAAAAGCTGCCCAACCTGGTGCCCATGCTCCTCTGTCAGCGTCCGCAGCAGCACTTCGCCCTTGTGGAAGCGCACCTCGACCTCCGGGATGAACAGCTTGAGCAGATTCGGATCTTCGCTCGACTGCGGCAGCCCGTTATAGTAGCGAGCCATGCCGAAGTTCACGGTTCCGTAAGCGCGCCAGTCGGCAATCGGCACCGCGGCAAACGCCCGGTCGATCGTCTCGCTCAGCTCTTTGTTTTCGTATGTGAACGTTTGGCCGTCGTAGGCCAGCTTCGTCTGCTGCGCGTCCACGGTAGCCAAGGCATGAATGCCAAGCCCGATGGACAGCTCCTCTCCGTTTTCGTAGAGCACGTAGTTCTCGAAAAGTCCGCGCTCCACGATTTCAGCCGCCGCCAGATGGACATCTCCCGCAAAAGCAAACATTTCTTCCCGGTATGAAGTGATTGGCGCAACGGCCATTTCTTGTTTTGTCATGGCCATCTCCTTGAGCTTGTTTTTGTTGACTTTTCCGACGCTGGTCAGCGGCCAACTGCGAACAAGCTCCAGTTGGTCCGGCATTTTATAGCGGGCAACCCCTTTCTCCTGGAAAAAGGCGTGAATGTCCGCAAGTGTCAGCCCCGGATTGTCCGAGATCACGCACGCGCAGCTTTTCTCGCCCAGCACCGGATCGGGCAGTGTGACGAGCGCCGCATCCCGGATGTCCGGGTGCATGCGCAAATACGACTCGACCTCCGCCGGCATGATTTTTTCGCCTGCGCGGTTAATCATCTCCTTGATCCGCCCGCCGACCTGGATGTTGCCCTCTGGCGTCATCCGCGCTTTGTCCCCGGAACGGTAAAAGCCGTCCGGAGTGAAGCTCTCGCGGTTTTGCTCCGGCGCCAGGTAGTAGCCGCGAATCGTGTACGGCCCGCGGACGATCAGCTCTCCGTACTCGCCTGGCTCCACATCGTTCAAGTTCTCATCGACAATCCGCACCTCGTCCGCCTCGGAAATCGGACGCCCCTGGCTCGTGATGATGACCTCGTCGGGATCGTCCAGCGACGTGCTGCAAATCAAGCCTTCCGCCATCCCGAACACCTGCTGGAGCTTGCACGTCCATTCCCGCATGATGCGGCCAGCTACCTTGTCATCGAGCATCGAGCCGCCTACCTGCAACACCTGCAGGCTGGACAGGTCGCTTTCCGTATCCCATTCCCGCGCCTCCAGCCAGACGTTGACGAGCGCAGGGACCAAGGCCGTAATCGTCACTTTTTCTTTTTCAATCAGCGGAAACGCTTCGTCGCAGCTTGTCGTTTTACACAAGACGACCTTGCCGCCCGCAGAAAAGGTGCCGAGAATGCCCGGGCAGCAGAGCGGAAAATTGTGCGCGATCGGCAGGACGGCGAGGTAGACGCTTTGCTCCGTCAGCTCGCAGCGGGTGGCCGCCGCCCTGGCATTGTAGGCGTAATCGGCGTGCGTTCGCGGAATCAGCTTAGGCGTGCCGGTCGTTCCGCCGGACAAGAGCAACAGCGCCGTGTCCGTGTACGCTGGACCTTCCAGCTCCATCTTCGGCCCGCTGATCGTAGCCAGATTCGTGCCGATGCTGCTTTCCCCGTCTGTGCAGACGAATTGGACGCACGCGTGCTTTTTCACCAAATGTTCCGCCAGCTTGGTGTAGTCAAAGCCTAAAAACGTCGTCGGAATCATATAGGCAACAGGCTTGGCAAGCGAAAAAATCCCGTCCAGCTCCGCTTCCCTGTGAGCAGGCAAGACGAGAATCGGCACAGCGCCGATGCGAAACAGGGCAAAGCATGTCAGGACAAAAGACATCCGGTTCGGGAGCTGGACCGCGACTTTGTCGCCTTTGCGAATCCCCATCCGGTAAAAGCCGGAAGCGAGCGCATCCGCCTTGCTGTCCAGCTCCCGGTAGGTCATTTGCTCCTCTTCCTCGACCAAGGCCACTTTGTCCTGGTACTTGTCTGCCCACCTGCGCAACTGCTCCCCGAGGGTAAACGGCTCCCAATACCCGCGTTGTTCATAAGTTTTTGCTGCTTGCTCAAACCATTCCGTGCTTGCTCTCATTCGTTCCTCCTCCAAAGTAGCTACGGGCGCATTCGAATACCCCAAGCTGAATGATGCAGGATCATGCCAACTTCGCTGAAGCTCATGCTGGTTTGTCTACCAACCAAAATATTGATATTGATTCTCATTGTCAATTCCTTGTGTCGGCTAATTTTTCTACATTTTGGCAAATTGCAACGCATTTTCTTCCATTTTCTCTCTATTTCTTCGTTTATCGACAGGAAATTACCATATTCTTACACGTTTATTTGTTTATTTTTAAAACCAAGAAAGGTGATATGTATAATGAAAGATTCTCGTCGGAGTCGGGATTTTTCCCCGTTCCTCAGCGTCTCGGGAACAAGGAAATCCCGCTTTGTTTTCCCTGCTCAAACGCGATGGCCCCCGCATAGCCCGCCGCTGGCGCAAACGCTAAAATCCTCCATTCGTCCCAGCCTGGCCCGTCTCCCTGCACCCGAAAAAGCCCCTCCTTTTCGTCCGCTGTCAGGCAAAAGGAATGGAGAGGGCGAGACAAGCCCTCCCCTGTCGCTTTGACAAACGCTTCCTTTCGCGTCCAGCAGTCAAAAAAGGCGCGTTGCTGCTCTGTAGCCGGGACCGCGCGCAACCTGTCTTGCTCGTCCGGATGAAAATGCTGCGCAAGCTCGGGCCATTCGGGAACATCGCGCACGCATTCCACATCAATGCCCACTTGCCGCTCCCGCGAAAAAACAGCCGCCACCAAATGCCGCGAATGCGACAAGTTAAACGCCAGCTTCCCCGCTTTGCGCTCGCTGTGCAGCAGCGGCTTTCCGTAGCGATCGGTTGTCATACGAATATGTGCGAGCTGCTCTGACGGAATGTTCTCATACCGCCCGCACAAGGAGCGAAGCAGCGCCCGGGCAACGGCAAACCGCTCCCGGTCCTCGGGAAAATAAAACCGCTCCATCCGCGCGCTTTCCTCCGGGGACAGACGCCTTTGCAGCTCGCCCCGTTTTTCCTGGAAGGCAGGCACATAAGCGAGCCAGACGTGGATGTCGTCTTCAGCCAGATGCAACGCTGTCGTTTCCATCAGTTCGGCGACGCCCCACTCCGCCGTCTTTACTTTCGGCCCCGTCACGCCCCCTGTCCTCATGACCGCTCTTCGGCTTGCGCTGTCGCTTTTAGGTGTCCTGCAACAATTGCGGAGACCAGCCGCAGCAGTTGCTCCCGGTTGCTGTTCAGGAAAAAATGCTCCCCCTCGATCATGTCCAACGCGAAGGCGCCGCGCGTATGTCTGGCCCAGGCCGCCATTTCCTCCTCGCTCGCCTCCGGGTCGCGCGTGCCGCAAAAAGCGGAAATCGGACATTCCAGCGGCGCCTCCTCCGTGAACCGGTACGTGTCGTCGAGCGTAAAGTCCGCACGCAAAAGCGGCATGAACAGCTCCATCAGCTCTTTGCTTTGCAAAATCGCCTCAGGCGTGCCGGAAAAACGCCGCAGCTCCCGGACGAACTCTTCCTCCGGCAAATGGTACAGCGGCCTTGGCTCCGGTATGTGCGGAGCGCGGCCAGCAGCGACCAAGAGTCCGCGCGGGGCGAGCTGCCATTTTCTGCGAACGGCTCTCGCCAGTTCAAACGCGATTTTTGTGCCCAGACTATAGCCGAACAAAAGAAACGGGCGATCCAGGTACGGGTGAATCGCCTCGCAAATCCCTTCGACCAGCGCGTCCATATCCCGTATGGCCGACTCCATCAGCCTGTTTTCCCTGCCCGGAAGCTGAATCGGGTACACGCCTGCCCCTGCCGGCAGCTCCTCACCCCAGCCTCTGTAAATCGAAGCGCCTCCCCCGGCAAAAGGGAAGCAGAACAGACGGATTTTATCTGCCGGATCAGGCTTGGCCAGCAGCCAACGTTCCGCCGGTTTGACCGTTTTCATTGTCGATTCCTCCATTTGGTTGTTGATGGTGGTTGGAGTAGTTATGCTTGGTTTGGCTTGGCTTGGTTGGGTTGGTTTGGTTGGTTTGGTTGGTTTGGTTGGTTTGCTTGCCTGGCTTGCTGTGCTTGCTTTGCTTGTCTTGCTTACTTGCTTGCCAGGCTTGCTCTGCTTGCTTTGCTTGTCTTGCTTGCTTGCTTGTCTTGCTTACTTGCTTGCCAGGCTTGCTCTGCTTGCTTTGCTTGTCTTGCTTACTTGCTTGCCAGGCTTGCTCTGCTTGCTTGCTCTGCTTGCTTGCCCAACCGCCGCTTTCTTTTGGTTAATAGACGATAATGATTATCATATTCAGTTGCAAAATTATACAATCCCTGTCTGCCTGATTTTTCCCCATATTCGCGCTGTCTTTCTCCCCTATGCTCGCGCTAGATCACTCATAGTCATTTTTTTACATTTCTTGAATGAATCTGTCTCTCTTTCCGTTTCGCAGTGGTCGAAAAAAAGGCGCTTCGGGCAGAAAAGAGGCAAAAAAAGGAGATATTTGGAGATTTCCGGGACAAAACATCCCAAAATATAGAAATTTTAGCTTTTCTTTTATTTTGACAACGATTATCATTATCAATATCTTGTACTTATTCTTGCTTCTGCGACCTGGACGCAAGTCTTGCAGCCACTTGGGCTGGCTGTGCGGCATTTCGGAAATAGGAACATTGCAAAAAGGGAGGAATGAAGAGGACTGGCTGCTCTCATCCGTCTGGTCAAACACCGGCGGATACTATTTTGGAGAAGAGGAAGGATGCTACATGCAAGCACAAACGCTGGCTGTCCCAAGCAGATGGACCATGCGCGATTTTATTACCTTGGCGATTTTCAACGTCATCATGCTCATCATCATGACGTTTTGCCCGGCTGTTTCGATTGTGTCTCCCCTCCTGGTCGGAGGCATCACCGCGTTGCTCAACGGCCCGTTTTACATGGTCATGTCCAACAAAATCCGCAAGCGCGGCACTTTGTTTCTCACTGCCATCATAACCGGGCTGTACTTCGTCGGCTTCGGCTACGCCAACTACTTGCTGACGCTCGCTGTCATGGGGCTCATCGGCGAGCTGATCCTCTGGGGTAAAGACGCGTACCTCAGCTCGGTTCGCAACGCCATCGCCTATGCCGTTTTTTACGTAGGCTATACGCTGTGCGGGGTCGTTCCGCTCATTTTCTTCCGCGAGTCGTACATGGCGACGCTGGAAAAAGGCTACACCCCTGAACAAATCGCCGACATGCTCTACTATTTCGACACGCCCAGCATGATTCTGCTCATGTGCGCCATTTCTGCTGCTGGCGGGCTGCTCGGCGCCTATTTTGGCCATTTAATGTTGAAAAAGCATGTGAAAAAGGCGAAGTTGGTATAAAGCAAAAGAACCTTGGTGGGCGCAAAAGCCGGTCAAGGTTCTTCCTTTCGCTTTTTCTGGAGAATTTTTCCTGGAAGTTGAATTTTTATCCTACAAGCTGATATATTCCTTGAGGTCCGTCAAGGAGGCGAGTTCCACTCTCCATAAGTACTACCTTCTTGTGGATGGAACCAGGTTTTTCGTTCCTCACCTACTCGGTAATTTTAGTCTAGTTAACGATCCTGGTTTAAAATTTTGGCAAAATCAGTTTAGAGTGCTACTATTCATCAAGCACCTTGGCCTTCGTCTTAAACTTCCCGTCCTTGAGTGGTGCGGCTTCCAGCATTTCTTGTACGGCTGAGCCGTGCAGAGGGCCGCCTTTCCCTTTTCCTTTTCCTTTTCCGCCGTCTGCGTCACCCTCGCCATGGGGCTGCTTTTTATGGGTGTTTGGCGCGTCTACGTCCAGCTTCGCGGCTGCTTTCCCAGTCTTCACCGCCGCTGTGCCCATGCCACCGCTATAGACGGTCAACCCGGCTTCCACTAGCATCATGTCTTTTTTGAAGTCGTTTTGCCCTTTGGCGTAGCTTTCTTCTACCGATCGGGTCCACAAGCCGCCGTGCAGATTTTCCTGTCTGTACTGCCCGTCTTTCACGAATGGATCGATGCAATCCTGCCCAAACGCGGTCAAAAATTGCAGAAACGCGTGGCAGACACTCGCTTCCGGTTGAATTTTTTGTATGCAAAAAAGCTCACTCCTACTCATGGTTCAAGTGGGAAAGAGCTTTTGAAAGTTTAGCAAGTATTTGAATAGTTTGGTGTTTGGCTTGTTAGTTGTACTGTACTATCTTGTTGTTGGAACTGTAAATCAAGTTTACACGGGTCTGTCCAGTATTTTGTGTAAACCCTTTTGGAATAAAAAACTAGCGTAAGTATTGGCCGATCCGATCCGGGAAGAAAACGGAGAGCTGGAGGAGCATTTGCCCCCAGTTCTGCACTCGTCCAGTCCACTTCCTGATGACGTCCATGGTAGCCAAATAGAGCATTTTGAGCAGGGCTTCATCGGTGGGGAAAATGCTCTTGCCCTTCGTCACCTTCCGGAGTTGCCGATGGTAACTCTCAATCATATTGGTCGTATAGATCAA